>JAPOLY010000001.1 GCA_029976805.1 bacterium | reverse complement strand
GTCAGGCTCATGCTTGTGGAAGCAGTTCCCTGAGTGGAAGCATTACTCAGATTCATCGACTGACCACCTGCGACGACAAAACTCGTACACAGAATGGCACAAACAAAAATGGTGAACGTGCTCAGGGGAGCACACGATTTGAAGAGATTCATGATCTCCTCCCTCTGGAATAAAGTCCTCATGGGGGTCACACCTCTAACCACCCTCTGAACCAGACATCAGGGCAGTAATAAACAAATGAATAACAAAGCCTAAGAAGACCGAATCTGAAGAGGGATAAGTCCTCTGTTTCAGTCTTCACGGATAATCAAACAATCGGCATGTCAATATGTCAAGCATGATCCGACATGTTTGTTTATTCAGCACAAAAACATTCATCACATTTGTCAGTTGTGACAGGTAAGCCACTCAAAGATATCTCCAATCGACGATTAATAGCCTAAATCACCCACTTTAAAAAGGATGAAACTGGAGACCGAGGGGAACTTGCCGGGAGCTTGTGAACCCTCAAGATGGTTATACAAACAGACGATGAGGGGGGGAATACAGTATCCCCAGTGGCGATAAACAGCATTTCCGTGGGCCGCAGCTCTGAATTGGGCTGAAGAGCTCAATTGCTCCTGTGCGCCCCTCAATGGAGTCTCCGTGTCAGTATCAGCCCGTTGTGGGCGCTGAGGGTGCAGAGTAAAGCCACCGGCCCCAGGCGAATCTTCCAAAAAGCTGAAACAAAAAAACTCCGCCGGGCCATACCCGACGGAGTTCAGTATTCAGTATGAAAGTCCCCGAATCTTCAGGACTTGGCTGTATCGTCGCTTTCCCCGGATTCTTCAGAAGCACTTTCCTCCTCTGAAGCCTCCTCTGTCGGAGACTCCGCCTCAGCTGAGGGCTCAGAATCGGAGCCTTCGGTCTCTGCCGAGGCCTCCGTTTCCGGAGTCTGGTCTTCTGAAGTCTCTTCAGAAACTGGCTCGGCGGCCACTTCCTCAGCAGCGGCAGACTCCTCTACCGCAGCAGGTTCGGCGGCGGCTGAATCAGCCGTTCCCTTGGCCCGGCGGTCACCCTCCGGATACTCGTCGTCTTCACGAACGAATCCCAGATAGGCGCGGATGGCGGCATCTCCGAGTCTCGGCTTCACCATGCGAAGAATGCGAGTGTACCCACCCGGTCTCTGCTGATAGTAGGGACCGATCTCATCAAAGAGCACCTGCACCACATCACGATCACCGATCTCGGCCATCGCACGGCGCATGTTGTGAACTGTTTTCTCTTTGGCCAGTGTGATCATCTTCTCAACCTTTGGCTGAATGAACTTGGCTTTGGAGCGAGTGGTCACAATGTGACCCTTGCCCTTCCACTCGATGATCATGGCACGTATCAGATTCCGGCTCAGAGCCTTACGGTGGCTACTGTTTCGGTTCAGTTTTTTCCCGGCAACTCTATGTCGCATCGCTCAACTCCCTGGGACTTACCCGTTGACCTGTCCCAGCTCAAGATTCATGTCTACCAACTTGGCTTTCAACTCGTCCAGAGAGGTCTGGCCGAAGTTGCGGATCCGCAGAAGATCGTCCTCACGCATCCGTAACAACTCCCTCAGTGTGGAAATGTTCATCGACTCAAGGCAATTCGAGGCCCTGACCGAGAGCTCCAACTGGGAAATCGGCATATCAAGCATCGCCCTCAACTCTTCATCTTCCGCATCCGGAAGAGTGATTTCGGGCAGACGCGGCTGCAACACCTCGGATCCCAGCTCGAAGTACTTGACGACAGGCGTCAGGTGCTTGCGCAGGATCTTTCCAGCCTCAACCAGCACACTTTCAGGATCGATCGTGGCGTTGGTCCAGACCTCGAGGATCAATTTGTCGTAGTTGGTCAGCTGACCCACACGAGTTGCTTCAACGTGGTAGCGAACCCGTGTCACAGGAGAGAAGGTCGAATCGAGCCAAATATGGCCGATTTCAGATTTCCCTTCTGAGTTTTCAGCGGCAGTCACGTACCCGCGACCAATGCGGGCCTTCATGACGGCACGGAACTCGACATCCGATGTCAAGGTGGCAATCACCTGATCCGGATTGTGAATCACCACGTCATCACCGTGCTCAATGTCGCCCGCAGTGATCGTGCCTTTGCCCGATTTGCGAATCGTCATTTCCGCTTCCTGAACACCACGAAGCTCGACCAGTACCTGTTTGAAATTCAGTACTACGTGGGCGATGTCCTCCAGGACACCTTCCTTGGTCGAAAACTCGTGATCCACACCTTCAATTTGAACCTGCACCAGTGCTGCACCCTCGATGGAGGAGAGCAGGACCCGACGCAGACTGTTTCCAATGGTGTGTCCGTAACCCTTTTCAAAGGGTTCGATGACGAAGTTTCCGTAACCGGAATGCTTCGTTTCAGCATCACACTCGACCCGATTCGGCAATTCGAATTCACGCCAGCGTACGCGCATCGACATGGACAGGGCTCCCTTCTCACACGGCGGCCAGAGCTCGAGGGCCCCCCACCGGCAAGTCATTCAATTCAGGACTTCGGTTCTCTATCGAGAACTGAACTCGACAATGTACGCCTCGTTAATCGGAATCGAGACGTCTTCTCTTGCGGGCAGACGGTTGACCGTGCCCTTCAACTCCTTGGCTTCCAGAGTCAGCCACTCGGGGGCACTTCTCCCCTGCAGAGCATCCAACCTCTCTCTGGCCAGGGACTCGCTCTTCTTCCGGGTCTTCGGGGCGACCACGTCACCCACTTTGACCAGATGGGAAGAAGCATCGATCTTCTTGCCGTTCACCGTCACGTGGCCGTGTGCCACAAACTGTCGTGCCTGTGCACGGCTGTCAGCGAAGCCCAACTGGTACACCACATTGTCGAGCCTTCTTTCGAGAAGGATCAGCAGGTTTGCACCGGTGTTGCCTTTCAGGCGATCGGCTTCAGCGAAGTACTTTCTGAACTGGCGCTCGAGAACGCCGTAAATGCGCTTGGCCTTCTGCTTCTCACGAAGACGAACTCCGTATTCAGAAGGACGGCCGCGGCGGAATCCGTGCATTCCCGGGGGGTATGCGCGCTTGGCCACCGCACACTTTGCTGTGTGACAGCGCTGCCCCTTGAGATAGAGACGTTCTCCATCCCGGCGGCAAAGACGACATTTAGGTCCGAGGGTACGTGCCATGATTCTCCTCCTCAGACTCTCCGGCGCTTGCGCGGCCGGCATCCGTTATGGGGCAAGGGGGTCACGTCTTCGATAGCGATGATTTCAAGGCCGCTCGACTGAATCGCACGGATGGCAGATTCACGTCCGGGACCCGGTCCCTTGACCTTGAGGTCTACCTGGGTCATGCCAATTTTCTTGGCCATCGCCGCGCAGTTCTCAGCAGCTCTCTGGGCCGCAAAGGGGGTCGATTTACGACTTCCCTTGTAGCCGACGCTACCGCCACTCTGACTCATGAGGGCATTCCCCTCAGGGTCGGAAATGGAAATGATCGTGTTATTGAAGGTCGACTTGATGTGAACGATTCCTCTGGAAACGTTTCTGCGAACCTTCTTTTTCGTTGCTTTCGCCAACGCAAAGTCTCCGATCCTGGTGGATTACTACTTCTTCTTCTTGGCCACAGTCCGCGCAGGTCCCTTGCGAGTCCTGGCATTCGTGCGGGTGTTCTGACCACGAACAGGCAGCCCGCGGCGATGACGCATGCCGCGATAGCAGGCGATGTCTTTCAGTCGCGTGATGTTTTGCTGCACCTGACGACGCAACTCTCCCTCAACGATGAAAGAGTTTTGAATCACGGTAGTGATGCGACTGACTTCGTCTTCGCTCAAATCCCTTGCCTTGATTTCCGGTTGTACACCGGAAGCCTTGCAAATCTCCTGAGCGACATGTGGACCGATCCCGTAAATGTAAGTCAACGCCACATGGACGCGCTTGTTTGCCGGGATGTCGACACCTTGTATTCTTGGCATCGCCTGAGAACCTGTTCCTTGCCTATCAACGTCCAGCGGACGTTGAACAAATCATTTTCCTTGACGCTGTTTATGGCGTGGGTTGGTGCAGATAATGCGAAGAACTCCGTTGCGACGGATCAGCTTGCAGTTCTCACAGATCCTTCGAACTGACGCACGGACTTTCATAGTGTCCCCTACTCCAAATCGATCAGGTCTCTTCCCGATCTCTTGATTGAAACACGCAACCGTGTTGCGGATTCATCACAGCCAAATCAAAACGTCACGAGTACACGAGTCCCCAATGTCACAAAAGCCTGACGTGCAGAAGGCCTCCACCAACCTGTTGAAAAAATCACAGGAAGGAAAAAACCCCGAACACTCCCACACTTGTCCGGATTTTCCGGACAAAAACATGGGAAATCCGAGGGGCGAATTGCACTCCGGATGACACAATGGGAAGCGAGGAATATACCGAGTCTGGCGTGGGAGCGTCAACCGCATCCCCTGAATTCCACAAGATTTCGGGGAATTGGCGATAATGTCATGCCCCGGAGGGGAGGATTATTGCCCCACTGCCCCAGGGAGAGGTGGCCAAGATTCACCCGGTCCGAGGGTCAAAACCCGCGGCCCATCCGCCGTAATTGCGACCGTATGCTCACAATGGGCCGAAACGCTGCCGTCCCGGGTCACGACCGTCCAGCCATCCTTGAGGGTTTTGACCCCTCCTCCACCGCCATTGACCATCGGCTCGATGGCCAGAACGAGGCCTTCCCGGAGCTCAAAATCACGCTTTTTCAGGTCATTGGAGACGAAATTCGGGACTTGCGGCTCCTCATGCATGTTTCTGCCGATACCGTGACCGACGAATTCCTTCACCAGCCCTCTTCCGGAGGCCTCGATGACCTCCTCAATGCTGGAAATCAGCCCACAGAGGGTATTTCCCGGATATGCCCCCTCGATTCCATTGGCCAGGGCCTTGCGGCAGACCGCCAAAACCTCCTGCGTCTCCGGAGAGGCTTCCCCGACCAGAAAGGAGCGAGCGGAGTCACCACAGAACCCCTGAGCACCGATTCCGATGTCGATGGACACCAGATCTCCGTCCTTCAATTGGCGTTCTCCGGGAATCCCGTGAACCACTTCTTCATTGACGGAAATACAACTGTGGGCAGGAAAACCGTGGTAGCCAAGAAAGAGAGGGGTTCCTCCCAATTCGGAGATACTGTCCCTGACCGCTTCGTCGATCGCTGAGGTCTTTACTCCGGGTTGAATCATGGGGGCGATGCGCTGGAAAGTGCGGGCAACCATACCTCCCGCTTCCGCCATCAATTCGATCTCGCGGGCAGATTTGTACTGAATCAAACTCAGCCAGCCTGGTTCAGTGCGGTACGCAGCGCGGTTCCAACCTCATCGATGGGAGCAGCTCCATCCAGAATCACCAACTGATCCTGGCCTTTGTAATGCTCGACCAGAGGGCCGGTTTCCCGTTGATAGACTGAGAGTCGATTGAGGATGGCTTCTTCTGCATCGTCACTGCGCTGATGAATATCACATTCACCACCCGCTTCGCACTGACCTTTTTCAGGAATCGGCGCGTATTCGACGTGAAAGGTTGCACCACATGTCTTGCAGGTACGGCGGCCACTCAGCCGTCGAACCAACTCGGACTCTGCGCACTCAAAATAGATGACGTGTTCGAGGGACTCACCCATCTCATCCAGCAAGCCCTGCAAGGCTTGTCCCTGTTCGAGATTTCTGGGGTAGCCATCCAGAAGCCAGCCGCTTCGGGCATCGGCCTGTGAAAGTCGATCGCGGACCAGTTGCAGGACCACCGAATCGGGAACCAATTCCCCGGCATCCATGAACTTTTTGGCTTCAAGCCCGGTGGTCGTCCCTTGCTCCAGAGCTTCACGGAGGATGGCACCGGTAGAAATATGGGGAATCCCCAACTCCTGGGCGAGGCCTGCGGCCTGAGTCCCCTTGCCGACTCCCGGAGGACCGAGGAAAACAAGGCGACTCATGACTAGACTCCTGCCCCGGACTTCTTGCGCTTGGAGGATACAAATCCCTCGTATTGGCGCGCCAACAGTTGGGCCTCAATCTTGTCGACGAGGTCCAGAGCAACACCGACGACGATCAGAAGACCGGTACCGCCGAGCATGCCACTGATGAAGAAGTTGACATTCAGGCTGTCCGTGATGATCTGCGGGATCAGCGCGATCACTGCCAGGAATACTGCACCGGCAAGAGTGATGCGCGAGAAAACCTGCTGCAGGTATTCTGCAGTTCTGCGACCCGGTCGAATTCCTGGGATGAAAGAGCCGTACTCCTTCATGTTTTCCGACATCTCCACCGGGTTGTAGTAGAGGGAAGTCCAGAAGTAGGTAAAGAAACCGATCATCAGCGTGTAGATGACGTAGTACCAGAAACTTCCTGCTGCAAGCAGGTCTGCCACTCCCTGAGTCCCCTCAAAGTAGTTGAAGATGACTCCTGGAATAATCAGCAATGACTGGGCAAAGATGATGGGCAGCACGCCGGCACTGTTGACCTTGATCGGCATGTAATGGCGCTGACTTCCGGTACCACGAACGGTGCGGGCATTCTGGATCGGAATCCTGCGCTGCCCCTTGGTGATGAACACCACTCCTGCGGTCACAACAAAGAAGAGCACCAACAGAGAAACCAATTTGAGAATGAAGAAGGGTCGTCCATCCACGTCCATGGACTGCCATTGGCTGGAGAAGTCATTGATACTCGCCGGGATGATCGCAACGATTCCCGCCATGATGATCAATGAGATTCCGTTTCCGATTCCATTCTCGGTAATCTTCTCACCGAGCCACATCAGGAAAAGGGTTCCAGCAGTCAACACGAGAACCTGAAGAAGACCGGTACCAAATCCACCGGCAGAGAGGGCTTGCCCTCCACCACTGGCTGGACTGGAGACCCAGAACACGACGAACATCGACTGGATCAGGCAAAGGCCTACTGCAGAGTAACGGGTCCAGCGGGCGATGACCTTGCGGCCAGACTCACCTTCTTTTTGCAACTCCTCCAACTTGGGGAACACCTTGGTCATCAGTGAAAAGATAATCGATGCACTGATGTAAGGCATGATTCCAAGGGAGAAGATGGTGGCCTGGGAAAGGGCACCACCGGTCAGCAGACTCGTCATGCTGATAAAGCTCAGCAGTCCGCTGGTTTCATTTTGGGATTCGGTCATCGAATTGATCAGATTGACATCGACCCCGGGGAGGTAGATGAAAAATCCGATGCGGTAAATCGCCAATGCGATCAGAGTGAAAAAAATCCTCTGCCGAAGATCCGGAATTGCAAGAATGGTACCGATGGCCTTGAACATGAACTCCCCTAGACAGTCTTGGCTTCCCCACCACACTTCTCAATTTGAGCCTGTGCGGATTTGCTGAAACGTGCTGCTTCGACGACCAGCTTCTTTTCCAGTGTACCGGAACCGAGAACTTTTAGGCGGGAATGCTTCTTTTTGACCAGGCCATTATCGGCCAAAAGGTCAAGATTCACAGTGTCCACCCCGTCCGGCACCAGGTTCAAATCTCCGACATTAATGATGTCGTAGGAAACCCGGAAATTGACGTTGCTGAATCCTCTTTTGGGCAAACGCTGGAAGAGCGGAGTTTGTCCCCCCTCAAATCCTCTTTTGCGGCTGAAACCGGAGCGGGAACGCTGACCGTTCATACCCCGGCCTGCGGTTTTACCGCCTCCGGCAGCATGACCACGGCCCACACGCTTGCGGCTTTTGTATTTATCGGAACGATGGTTCAGTTCGTAGAGGTTCATACGAGATTGACTCCCCTCAACTTGGCAACCTGCTCCTTCGAACGCATGCGGCTGAGACCTTCAAGGGTCGCTTTCACCACGTTCAACGGATTGTTGCTTCCATACTGCTTGGTGAGAACGTCCTGAACACCGAGGCATTCAAGAACCGCACGACCCGCAGCACCGGCGATAACACCTGTACCCGGGGAAGCCGGGATCAGTTTCACTTTGGCAGTCCCGGAAACACCGACGACTTCGTGGGGAATGGTGGTTCCCTTGGTCTCGATGGTCACCAGGTTGGCACGGGCATCCTTGAAGGCTTTCTCCAGGGCGCTCTGCACTTCCTTGGCCTTGCCGAAACCGATGCCGACCTTGCCTTTTTTGTCACCAAGGACAACGAGGGCACTGAAAGACATGCGGCGTCCACCTTTGACGGTAGCGGCCACGCGATTGATCTTGACCACACGCTCTTCAAGGCGTGGGCCTTCATCTTCCTCGCGACCCCGTCCACGGCCCCGACCGCCGCGACCACCACGGCCACCACGACCACCACGGCCACCACGATCACCACCCTGACGATTACCTCCGCGACCGCCGCGACCACCGCCATCGGCAGGTGCACTGTCGGTTGCAGGTGCGCTGTCAGAAGCGGGAGCTGCCGCTTTGGCAGCGGGAGCGTCGTTGTTCTCGGCAGGCTTTGCAGCTTCTTCTGCCGGCTTGTTTTCTTCTTCAGACATGCTTAGACCTTGATGCCTTCCTTGCGGAGAGTCTCGGCCAACGCCTCGATCCGCCCATGATACTTGTAGCCATTGCGATCAAAGGAGACGGCTTCGATGCCTTTCTCCTTGAGACGCCCGGCGAGAAGTGCACCGACTGCTTCCGCACCCTTGATGTTTCCGGTGGAACCAGCGTCGCTGATTTCTTTCACCTGGGTGGATGCACTGGCGATGGTGACTCCAGTGAAGTCGTCGATCACCTGGCAGTAGATATGCTTGGCACTGCGGAAGACCGTCAAACGGGGACGGTCGGCAGTTCCAGAAACTTTTTTCCGAATGTGGCGCTTCCTGCGAAGGCGACGCACGGTCTTTTTCTTGATGGCTTTCATCGTGCTTTACCTCCCTATGCCCCGAAGCTCTTGGCTTGCTTGCGGCGAACCACTTCATCCTTGTAACGAATTCCCTTGCCCTTGTAGGGCTCGGGCTTGCGAACGGCGCGGATGTTGGCAGCAAATTGCCCCACCGCCTGCTTGTCCATTCCGGAGATGACAATGCGCGTGTTCTCAGGACACTCGCAATTGATTCCCTCGGGAATGTCGAAGTCGACGGGGTGACAGAATCCAATAGCAAGGGTCAACTTGGATCCCTGGATCTTGGCGTTGTATCCAACTCCAACGATCTCAAGTTCCTTGGTGAAACCCTGAGTCACACCCAAAATCATGTTTTGAAGCAACTGGCGCGAAGTGCCGTGCATGGCACGGGCAATCCGATCCTCGGATTTGCGGCCGACGGTGACAGCGTCGTCAGCGACGGACAACTCAATCGTCGGATGCACCGGTAAGCTCAGTTCTCCCTTGGGTCCCTTGACGTTGACGGCGTCTGCATTGACGTCGACGGTTACACCAGAGGGAATCGGCAAGGGTTTTTTACCCAGTCTTGACATGTTGCCCCCCCCTAATAGACCCGACAGATCAGCTCGCCACCGACATTTTGCTGGCGTGCTTCATTGTCACTGAGAATCCCATGGGAGGTGGAAATGACCATGATTCCCTGACCGTCACGAACGACAGGGAGGTCGGCCACAGTGCTGTAAACCCGGCACCCGGGACGTGAGACCCGGTCGATGCGACGGATCACGGTTTCACCTTCAGGACCATACTTCAGATCGACCACGAGTTCCTTGGAAGGAATATCGCCCTCAATCCGGTAGTCCTCGATGAAACCTTCACGCTTCAGCGTACTGAGGATTTGTTCCTTGATACGGGAGAAAGGTGCTTTGACAGATTTCCGTCCCAGCACATTAACGTTGCGGATGCGTGTCAGCAGATCCGCAACAGGATCAGTCATACTCACTCTGATCTCCTTCGCTCCTGGCGCGACGCGCGCGCTGGTCAGCCATGGATTAAAAAAACGTACGAACTACCAGCTGGCCTTGCGGACGCCCGGAATCTCACCTCTGGAGGCAAGGTTACGGAAACAGATCCGGCAGATACCGAACTTGCGGTAGAAAGCACGTGGCCGCCCACAAAGGCGACACCGGTTGTATGCCCGAGTTGAAAACTTGGGCTCTAATCTCTGCTTGTTGATGAGGGCTTTTCTTGCCAAAGCCTCTACCTCACTTTTTCTTAAACGGGAAGCCGAACTCCGACAGGAGGAACTGGGACTTCTCGTCGTCTGAGTTACTGAAAGTAATGCAAATATTCATTCCCTGAAGGAACTCCACATCGTCGGCTCTCAACTCGGGGAATACCAACTGGTCAGTCAGTCCCATCGAGTAGTTGCCACGACCATCAAATGCAGTGGAGGAAACTCCGCGGAAGTCGCGAACCCTGGGAAACACAACCGCAATCAGGCGATCCAGGAATTCATACATTCGCTCGCCGCGAAGTGTCACCTTGCAACCAACTCCGTTACCTTCCCGAAGCTTGAAGTTTGCAATCGACTTCTTGGCTTGGGTTGCTACGGGCTGCTGGCCAGTGATCTTTGCCAGTTCTCCTACCGCTTCGGTCAGACGCTTCTTGTTTTCCAGCGCTTTACCGACACCGCGATTGACAACGATCTTCTCAAGGCGGGGAGTCTGCATCACGTTGGTGATTCCAAACTGCTCCCGAACCTTCGGGGCGACCGTGTCGTTGTAGAGTGTTTTCAATCTTGCCATTGTCTTGTTCCTGATTCCGGATCAGACCGGTTCTCCGCTGCGGGATGAAACCCGCACCTTCTTGCCATTGCCGTCGATCTCCATGCGAACCCTCGTGGGTTTGCCATCCTTCGGGTCAATCAGCATGACATTGCTGATATCAACTCCGGATTCCAGCTGGATCCGACCACCCTGAGGATGCTTTTGGCTCTTGCGCAGATGCTTGTAGACCATGTTCACGCCCTGAACGGTCACCCGTCCTGAGCCCAAATCCACGTTGAGCACCTTGCCGCGCTTGCCTTTTTCGGCACCGCTGATCACCTCGACGGTGTCTCCGCTTTTAAGCCGCGCCATCTTCTTGCCTCTCTCTCGCCTCAGACCACTTCAGGTGCAAGGCTGATAATTTTCATGTAGTTCTTCTGACGAAGTTCCCTGGCAACCGCTCCGAAGATACGGGTGCCCTTGGGGTTTCCGTCCTTGTCGACCACAACCAATGCATTGCGGTCAAACTTCACGTAGGAACCGTCGCGACGACGAATCGTCTTCTTGGTTCTGACGATGACTCCGCGAATCACCGATCCCGGTTTGATCTCACTGGAAGGCAATGCCTTTTTCACCGAGCAGACAATAATGTCGCCTACTCCAGCGGACTTGCGCTTGCTTCCACCGAGAACCTTGATGCACATCACCTTCTTGGCACCACTGTTGTCGGCGACATCGAGTTGGGTCTGCATCTGGATCATGACTGATCCTCCTCGATCTCACGGGCGGTATCCTGAGGAGAAATCGCACCATCGCGGGGGGCCATGCGAACAATCCGCTTGAGCTCCCAGCGCTTGAGCTTGGAGAGAGGGCGTCTCTGTTCGATCTCGACCAGATCCCCTTCCGCAGCTTCGTTGGCTTCGTCATGCGCATAGTACTTGGTGTGCTTGCGAATGAACTTGCGATACTTCTTGTGCTGGACCAGACGCTCGACCTTGATGACAAGGGTCTTGTCCATCGAACTGCTCACGACGAGTCCGGTGATGGTCCGGATTGTCTTTTCGGTCGCAGTGTTTTCAGTGTTCTCGTTACTCATTATGACTCCTGCTCAGCAGAGCGTGTCTTTTCGAGTGCTCTCTCACGAAGAACCGTTTTCATGCGGGCAATGTCGCGACGCATTTCACGGATCTCTCCAGCACGCTGAACTTCTTCATTGGCGGCCTTGAGCCGGATCTGAAAAAGGCTTTCGTGACGCTTCTTGATTTCGAGGACCAGGTCCTCGTCAGGCAGTTGGCGAACTTCTTTGACATTCATACCGTCGGCCTCCTGTGAACCATGCGGGTACCGATGGCGAGCTTGTGAGCCACGCGGTTGAAAGCCAGTCTTGCGGTGGCTTCGGGAGCCCCCTGAACTTCGTAAAGAACCTGACCGGGACGAACGACTGCGGCCCAGAACTCCGGCTCACCCTTACCCTTACCCATTCGGGTTTCGGCGGGGGTCGAAGTCACTGGCTTATCGGGGAAGATTCGAATGTGGACCTTTCCCGAACCAGCCAATGCACGGTTACAGGCGATACGGCCCGCCTCAATCTGCCTGGCGGTGACCCAGCCGGCCTCGGTGGCCACGATTCCGAATTCACCGATGTGAACGAAGTTGCCACGGGTCGCATTGCCCTTGACTCGTCCACGGTGAACTTTTCTACGCTTGACGCGCTTGGGCATCATTGCCATGGCGCCCGCCGCCTTTCCGATTCTTGCCCTGCATCACCTCGCCGCGATAGATCCAGGTCTTCACGCCGATGATGCCGTAGGTCGTCTTCGCCTCCGCGAATCCGTAGTCCACATCCGCCCGCATCGTTGAAAGGGGAATGCTGCCTTCGGAGGTTTGCTCAGTCCGTGCGATTTCCGCTCCACCCAGTCGGCCGGAGATCATGATCTTCACACCCTTGGCACCGGACTCCATGGTCGTGCGGATGGTCTGCTTCATGATGCGACGGAAAGGCATTCTTCTGCGCAACTGATCAGCGATACTTTCAGCGACCAGTTGGGCATTGGTGTCCGGGTTTTGTACTTCGAGAATCTGCAGATCGACGTCAGTTTCAGATCCGACGATGCGTGCCAGATCTTCCTTGAGCTGCTCAACCTTGACTCCGCGCTTTCCGATCACCACTCCGGGTCGGGCTGCGTGAAGATGGACGGTCAACTTGTTACCACTGCGCTCGATCTCGATCTCAGGAACTCCAGCCGAGTAGAACTCGTGCTTGACGAAGCTGCGGATCTGCTGATCCTGAACCAGCTGGTCGCTGAACTCCTTTTTGGAGGCATACCATCTGGAAGACCAGTTGCGGGTGATTCCCAGTCGAAGACTCGTTGGTCTGACTTTATGACCCATTGTTACTGCCCCTTCTTTTCACCGAGGCTGATGTTGATATGTGAGGTGCGCTTGAGAATGGGATAGGCCATTCCGCGAGCGCGTGGACGCCAACGTTTCATCGTCGGCCCCTCATTGACGGTGGCTTGCGTCACCACCAGATTTTCAGGGGTGGCTCCACCCTCTTGCACGGCATTCGCCAATGCGGACTTGATGACCTTGGCGATCATCGGTGCTGCCCGGCGATTGCTGAACTTCAACATGTCCAATGCACTTTCCACTGGCATGCTGCGAACCTGGTCGATCACGTAGCGAGCCTTGCGCGCCGTGATCCGGGCGTATCTGTGACTCGCCCTGTATTCCATTACCATCGGTTCCTCACCTTCGGGTCATGTTGCCCAACAGGGCAGACCCGCTTCATTGTTTTACTTGCCGTGACTACCCAGTTTGCGGGTCAGACTGAACTCTCCGAGTTTGTGCCCAACCATGTTTTCGGTGACCTGCACCGGCTTGAACTCCTTGCCGTTGTGGACAAGGAAGGTCTGACCGATGAACTCCGGACTGATCGTGCAGGCGCGTGCCCACGTCTTGATCGGCTCGGTGGATCCCGACTCAATATTTTTCTGAACCTTCTTCATCAACTTGAGGTCGACGTAGGGTCCTTTTTTCAGTGATCTACCCATCGTTATTTCTTCTTCCGATGACGCACGATGCTCTTGTTGCTGGCCTTGCCCCTGCGGCGCGTCTTTCCACCCTTGGAGAGACGTCCAGTGGCTGAACATGGGTGACGTCCACCCGCTGTTCTTCCCTCACCACCACCCATGGGGTGGGCGACGGGGTTCTTGGCCGTACCACGAACTTTGGGGCGACGACCGAGCCAGCGCTTGCGGCCCGCCTTGCCCAACTTGATCAGGCTGTGATCCTCATTGCCGACGGTGCCAATCGTGGCACGGCACTGGGAGTTGACCTGACGGATTTCACCGGAAGGAAGGGCCAACGTTGCGATCTTGCCTTCACGGGCGAGCAACTGTGCGCTGCCACCGGCGGATCGAACCATCTTGGCTCCACGACCGGGGACCAGCTCGATGTTGTGCACGGCCAGACCGACGGGGATATCCGCCAGGGACATGGCATTGCCGGGCTTGGGATCAGATCCCGGACCGGACATCAGCATGGTTCCCACCTGCAGGTTGCGCGGGGCAAGGATGTAACGCTTCTCACCATCCCTGTAGTGCAACAGGGCGATTCTGGCACTGCGGTTCGGATCGTATTCGATGGTCGCTACGCGAGCCGGAACACCATCCTTGTTTCGCAGGAAATCGATTCGACGGTAAAGCCTCTTGTGGCCTCCGCCGCGGTGCCGCGTCGTGATGTGTCCCTGATTGTTGCGGCCACCGGTTTTGTGCAGTGGTTCGCATAGGGATTTCTCCGGACGGGTTGCTGTGATCTCCGCAAAATCGGAGACGGAAGCGTTCCTGCGCCCTGGAGACGTCGGCTTGTATTTACGGACGCCCATGTCGTCCCTTTCACTGTCCAGCCCCGTGGCCAGACTCTCGAGTTTCTCGGCCAGACTCCCATGGGTATCAGGAGTCCCACCCTAATTTGCCTCCCGGTCCACCCGGGAAGGTCGATCAGATCAGGTCGATTTCAAACCCCGGTTCGAGGGTCACCATCGCCTTCTTGTATCCACTGGAGAAGCCGATGGAACGTCCGACCCGACGGCGCTTGCCGTTCTGGTTGAGGGTGTTCACCTTCTTCACCTTGACATCAAAAATCTGCTCGATGGCGGCCTTGATTTCGATCCTGTTGGAATCGGGCGCCACCTTGAAGATGTAGCTGTTGTTCTCTTCAACCTGAAAAGTACTCTTTTCAGTGATCACCGGCTTGCGGATGATGGTATGCGGATCCTTCATCAGTTCCCCTCTCCGGCAACGTGCTGAGCTTCAATCCCCTGAATCTCGTCGAAAGCATCGGCGGTCATCACCAGGTTGTTGCAGCGCAGCAGGGAAAGCGCATTCAGGTCGGACACCGGCATCACTTCCACCGATTCCAGGTTGCGGCAGGAAAGCCACACATTGCGGCGATCCTCGACCGACATCGCCGTCGGCAGACAGACGAGGTAGGAACGGTTGAGGCCGGCTGCCTCAAATCTCTTGCGGAATTCAGCGGTGGAAGGCTTGTCCACCGGCAAGCTGTCGATGATGAGGGCTTCGCCGTCGATCATCTTGGAAAGCAGGGCGTGGCGAGTGGCCAGGCGACGCTGCTTGCGGGAAAGGCCGTAGTCGTAACTGCGCGGACGCGGGCCGAAAACGACTCCGCCCCCTCGCCAGATTGGCGACTTCTTGCTTCCGGAACGGGCACGACCCGTACCCTTCTGGCGCCACGGCTTTCTCGGTGAGCCATTAATTTCACCACGGGACTTGGTGCTGGCGGTTCCCCGACGCATGCGTCCCTGGTATCTGCGAACAGCCTCTTTCATCAGAGGGATGTTCGGGTAGTTGGAAACAACTCCGGGCGTAAAGGTCTTGCTGCCCTGATGATTTCCATCGGCTCCGTGATGCGGGACCTCTACGGCCTCCAGCACTTGCGGCTCCTTGTTGTTTTCGAGTCCGGTACTCACGGCTCGTTCCATTCCGTCCACGCCCCGTTATCCCCTGAAGGGAGTCACGCTGGCTTGCTGATCTTTACAGACTTTCCTCAACTGTCAGGTAGGTCCCATTGGCACCGGGCACCGCACCGCGAACAACCAACAGGTTCTTCTCGGGGTTGGCCTCGATCACCTTCAGGTTCCTGACTTTCACCTTCGCACTACCCATTTGACCCGGCATCTTCTTGCCTTTGATCACACGTCCCGGGTCCTGCATCATTCCGGTCGATCCGATTTGACGCTTGCTCTTCGAGCCGTGACTCTTGGGACCGATGCTGTGGTTCCAGCGCTTGACCGTTCCGGCGAAGCCTTTTCCCTTGCTCGTTCCCTGAACGTCGACCATCTCGACACCCTCAAAAATGGAGAGATCGATGGCCTGTCCCGGTTCGACATCCTGCCCCTCGATGGGCGGAATCTCCTGGACGTATCTTTGGGCCTGAACTCCGACCTTGTCGAAGTGACCGCCCATCGGCTTGCCGGGATCCTTGTGAGTCGGATCGAATCCGATCTGGACCGCCTCGTAGCCATCGTTGTCATTGTTTTTCACCTGCAATACGGTGCAGGGGCCAGCCTCGATGAGGGTGACCGGGACCCAATTGCCCGAATCATCGAACATTTGGGACATTCCCAGCTTCTTCCCGAGGATCGTCTTTCTGATTCTCCGAGCCACGGGACCTCCTAGATCTTGATCCTGATGTTCACACCCGCAGGCATGCTGATCTTCGTCAACGCATCCATTGTTTTCGGGCTCGCCTCGCTGATCTCGATGACGCGCTTGTGGGTGCGCATTTCGAACTGCTCACGGGACTTCTTGTTCACGTGCGGAGAACGAAGAACCGTGTAACGTTCGATTCGAGTAGGAAGTGGGATCGGTCCGTGTACGCGGGCGCCGCTCTTCTTGGCAGCGTCCACGATGGAAGCGGATGCACCATCCAGAACCTGGTGGTCGTAGGCTTCCATTCGGATTCGTATCTTGTCTTTCGGCATGGGTGTCTGTTCTCCATCCCCAGCAAGTTCCAGCACCATTTCAAATGGCAAAACATCAAAACTACAGTTCATGCCCGACAGTCATGCTGGAGGTGGCAACACCTCGAACGAGCGATGCGACTTGCACACTGCAAACCCGATTGTGAACCCGGGAGAAAACTCCGAAGAGAATCATCCGGCCGTTCACACATGCGGGTCCAACCCATGATCACCACGACCGCTGACTCCTCCGGGGGGCGTACTTCCCGGAGGGTCACAGGCACCCTGAATCAAAGACTCAGGTTGCCCGGGTCGCTGGATCATTGGGTCGTGCCAAGCACGCACCGATCCCGATCTGCCAAAGAGCTGCGGACCTCAATCACCGCCGACGTTCAAGACGACAGCAACCGGTCCAGTCTCGTTGAAACAAAACCCCGATTCGGAGTCCGTTTCCTGGCACGCAATCCTTACACGCATGCCCGTGAAAACCTGAAGGCAAACACTGCCTTAAAGCATCGCAAACCGAAGGGTGCGGGTCGTTTTTCCAAGGCAGGAAACACCCACCTGAAGAAGAACGGAAATCGCCCCGGGAGCACGGTTTGCATACACGGGAAACGACGATTCTAAGAACCTCAGATTCCCTGTCAACGAAGACGGAGCAATTTGCAGAATTTTGCCCCAGAGAATCTCAAGAAACGGCAAGACCGCGGGTGGGCGGGTTCCGGCGGCAGGTGCTCCGATAACCGTACGCGGTCGCCGCCTCAGAAGCGGAATCTCTCCGCGACCTCCGGAGGGGCCGAATCGAAGCCGACCGGCTCCATCGAGAAGCCCGCACGGCCTTGTGAAAGGGATCTCAAACCGGTCGTATAGCCGAATACCTCCGCTAGAGGCACTTTCCCGGTGATTTTGCGGATATCGAGCACCAGATCGACATCCTCGATCTGAGCCCTGCGACGCACCAGATCCTGGTGAATCGAACCGAAATACTCTTCCGGAGTGCTGACCTGAAACTGCATCAACGGCTCCAGAAGGACGTCTCCCGCCTTTTCATGGGCTTCATCAAAGGCCTCGCGGGCTGCGACTGCCAAACCGGCCTCGGTGGTTTCCGGAGTGATCGGTGGAAGCTGGATCCTTGCCTGGACCTGAATAAATGGAAATCCAAGGCTTCCTCCTCCGCTCAGGCAGGATTCCACCGTCCCCTGGACCGCCTGAACCCATTCCGGGGCAATGGGGGGAACTCCCCCATCCCAAACCACTGGAACCGACTCTTCTTCGTCTATTCCTGGCTGTAGTGGGACCAAAGTCAGGGAAACCTCACCAAATTGGTCTTTTCCACCCAATTGGCGTTCGACCTTGACCCTCGAAGTCGCTTCTTTCGACACCATTTGTCGATAAGCCACCCGAGGCTGGCCAATATTCGCATTGACCTTGAAATCCCGCTCGAGACGATTGCGAATCACCTCGAGATGGAGCTCTCCCATTCCTGACATGACGAACTGACCAGTCTCCTCATTGATCTCGGTCCGGAAGGTCGGGTCTTCCCGTTCAATCCTGCCGAGAATCTCCTGTAATCGATCCCGGTCCTGACCGGAACGGGGTTCGATGGCCATCGAGATCACCGTTTCCGGGAATACCGGCTCCTCCAGCATGACCTGTTTCTTGGCCTCGCAAAGGGTGTCACCGGTTCCACTGAAACGTGGGCCAGTGACGGCGACGATGTCCCCCGCCACCGCTTTTTCGAGGTTTTCCCGGCTGTTGGCATGCATGCGATGAATCGAATTGATGCGTTCGCGCTTGCCCGTGCGCGGGTTCATGGCAGTTTTGCCTTTTTCCAGTGCTCCCGAATAGACCCGCATGTAGAGCAACTCTCCATGGGTGTCGATCTGAACTTTGAAGATGAGTGCGCTGAAGGGGTCTTCCCCCGTACATGGGACCTGAATCGGATCGCCGGACTTGGGGTCCTGCCCCTCGACCGTGGGAACGTCCAGGGGATCCGGGAGATAATGCACCACGGCATCCAGCAACGGCTGAATCCCCTTGTTGGAAAGTGCACTTCCACCGAGAACCGGAACCCACACCCTTCCCAGAGTCCCCTTGCGAATGGCAGCCCTGAGGACATCCTCCGGAACGTCTTCACCCTCCATGTGCAGTTCCATGACGGCATCGTCGTGATCGGCGACCTTGTCGAGAAGTTCCCCCCTCCACAATTCAGCCAGCTCCTCCTGATCCGCATCGATAGCGGACTCCACAACTTTGGCTCCAAGGCTCTCACTGTCAAAGGAGTACTGCTTCATCGTCACCAGATCGATGACGGCTCTGAAATCAGACTCTGTTCCCACAGGAATATTCAGTGGAAGAGTATCGACAGAAAATGAATCACTGACATTTTCCAGGACTCGAAAGTAATCTGCCCCCACTCGATCAAGCTTGTTGATGAAAGCGATACGGGGAACGTTGTAGCGATCAGCCTGCCGCCATACGGTTTCTGACTGTGCCTGCACACCGGCAACACCACAAAAAACCCCCACCGCTCCATCGAGAACCCGAAGGGCGCGCTCGACCTCTGCGGTGAAATCAACATGGCCAGGGGTGTCGATCAGATTGAGTACCGCATCGGACCAGCGAAAACTGGTCGCGGCACTGGTGATGGTGATCCCGCGCTCCTGCTCTTCCACCAACCAATCCATGTGGGCACTGCCCTCATGAACCTCACCCATGCGATATTCCTTGCCCGAGTAAAAAAGGAACCGTTCAGAGACGGTCGTCTTCCCCGCATCGATATGCGCAATGATTCCAATGTTGCGTGTGGGATGACTGGCAGATGACTGGCTCGACACTTTCGCTCCGATTTGGCTGGCTGGTCAGTGAGGCTGCGGCAATGAGTGAGAAGCCGCAATTCTTCTCTTCCGATGCGGATTCTCATTCAAGACAGGCCCCTACTCAAGGGATGCGACGACAGAGGCTCGGAAAGAAGATGTGTATCGGTCGAACAAAAAACCCCCGCACCGGGAGGTGCGGGGGTTTGATCAACAAAACGAATGAGCCGGGTCGACGACGAAAATCGTTTACCAGGCGTAGTGGGCGAAAAGCTTGTTCGCTTCAGCCATTTTGTGGGTGTTTTCACGCCACGTCACGGAAGCACCCTCTTTGCGGAATGCCTGGGCGAACTCGTCGGCGAGACGCTCGGCCATTGGCTTTCCACTGCGTCCACGGCAGGTCTCGACGATGGTGCGCAGGGCCAAAGCCTGTGCGCGACGGCGAGTGACTTCCACCGGAACCTGATAAGTGGCACCACCCACTCGGCGGGAACGAACCTCTACCTGTGGCATGACGTTTTGTACCGCAGTCAGGAAGATGTCCAGCGGCTCTGCGTCGCTGACCTTTTTCCCGAGCAGGTCCATGGCATCGTAGAAAATGCCGCGGGCGATGGCTTTCTTGCCATCCCACATGAGACGGTTGATGAACTTTGTAACCACCATGCTGTTGTACCTCGGGTCGGGTTTTTGGAACCGCTGCGTTGAACGGAACTTTTGCTTCACGACCTTGTTCTTGCGCTTGGCCAAGATTCTCTACCCCGCTACTTCTTGTTTTTCTTGCCGTACTTGGAGCGTCCCTGCTTCCGGTCATCCACACCGGAGCAGTCGAGGGTGCCTCGAACCACGTGGTAACGAACCCCGGGAAGGTCACGCACACGTCCTCCTCTGACGAGCACGATGGAGTGCTCCTGGAGGTTGTGTCCCTCACCCCCGATGTAAGCCGTGATTTCCTTGCCATTGGACAGGCGGACACGAGCCACCTTGCGCAATGCCGAGTTCGGCTTCTTGGGAGTCATGGTGTGGACCTTGAGGCAAACTCCACGGCGCTGAGGACAACGGTCCAACACCGGAGACTTGCTCTTCTTCAACTTGTCTTTGCGGCCCTTGCGGACCAACTGATTGATCGTTGGCATTCATTCTCTTTCAAGGACACTGCGATCAGATCATCGCGATCGATTCGTGCATCCTTTTCTGGTCTCGAAGGATTCCTGAACAGCTCTCACTGGCCGCTGGAATCGACTCGCCGCCCCGATTCATTCCCGGAGCGGCCCCTCATACTAACCCTCAGAATTGTTTTCGTCTTCCGAATTTGGAGTTTCCTCGCCGGACTCCTCGGGGACAGAAGGTTCTCCCCCGATCAGGAGATCCGGATGGGGCTGAATCTCGTCATCTCTCAAAACCGGCTCAGAAGCGGGCTCCTGAGCAATTTCTGAGGTATCTGGCGTTTCAGCAGCCTCTTCGGGAGCCTCAACCTTGACATCATTACCCATCAGGAAGTCCCTCAACGGATCTGCAGAAGCGGCCTTTTCAGCCCCCTCCTCCTCCGTGGTCGCCGGATCACCGATCAGAACAGACTCCAACTCGGGCTTTGCCGGTACGGGAGGCTCCCCGAGGTGGCGAACACCCTTGTCGAAGTAACTGCGGTAACCGGTACCGGCCGGAATCATGTGACCCATGATCACATTCTCCTTGAGACCGACGAGACGATCCTTCTTGCCGCTGAGTGCCGCTTCCGTGAGAACCTTCGTCGTCTCCTGGAAACTGGCTGCGGAGATGAAGCTGTCCGACTGAACCGCAGCCTTGGTGATACCCTGAAGCATCGGCTCGGCGGTCGGTGGCATCATTCCGTTCTCAGCCATCTCTTCGCAAATCTTGCGGAAGCGATGACGGTCGATCACGGTGTCGGGCAGCAACTCACTGTCACCCGCTTCCCTGATCATCACGTTGCGCATCATTTGGGAAACGATGGTTTCGATGTGCTTGTCATTGATGGTCACGTTCTGGGACAGGTAAACACCCTGGACCTCTTCGATAAGGTAGCGCTGAACTTCTTCAGCTCCCTCAACACGAAGGATATCCTTGGGGACCTTGTCACCGTCGGTGAGAGGCTGACCATGGACCACCTGGTCATCTTTGGTCACGCGGTAGTGCTTGCCGGAGGGGATCACGTGCTCATGGATCTCTCCATTCTCGGTAACCACATTGATGATCACCTTGCCGCGTTTCTTCTCGCCGAACTCGACGATTCCATCCACCTCGGCGATCACAGCCGGATTTTTCGGCTTGCGAACCTCGAAAATCTCCGTAACTCGCGGCAGTCCACCGGTGATGTCCTGAGTACCGGAAGTCTGACGGGGAGATTTTGCCAACAGGTCACCCGGGGCCACCTTGTCACCGTCTGCGATCTGGATCATCGCCTTCTCGGGTACGGGGTAAGCGGCAACGGTTTCCTGTCCTGCCTTGTCACTGCAGATCCGAATCTGTGGCTGCATTTCACCCCTGTGCTCAGAGATGATTCTGCGCTCCTGATTCGAGACCGGGTCGATCTCAACGTTCAGGGTTGCACCCTCAACGATGTCTTCAAATTTGGCGTAACCGACAACGTCGGTCAGGATCGACTGGGAGTGCGGATCCCAGTCAAAGAGTGCGGTTCCCTTGCGAACTGCGGCTCCCTCTTTGACGTGAAGAATCGCTCCAAGACTCAGTTCGTGACTCTCCAGTTCCCGGCCGTCCTTGACGATGGTCAAGAGTCCACGGCGGCTGATGACCACATCCTGGCCATCCTGGTTGACGACGTGATTGGCCTCTTTGAGGACGATCTCACCGGCATTGTTCGCCTTGACTGAAGATTCCTGAACCGACTTCGAGGCCACACCACCGATGTGGAAGGTCCGCATCGTCAGCTGTGTACCCGGCTCACCGATCGATTGTGCCGCGACGATTCCAACTGCCAGACCCTGCTCAACCAGCTTACCGCTGGAGAGGTCCATGCCGTAACACTTGGCACAGACTCCCAGAGGACTGTCGCAGGTCAGGGGACTGCGGACGAGAATCCGTTCGTACCCCAGATCCTGAATTCGGTCTGCAATCTGCGGAGTGATCAGGCCATCCGCCTCGACGACCACTTCGCCAGAAACCGGATCCTTGATTTCGGTGACGGAGGTCCGTCCGCGAACCCTTGCGGCCAGCGGAATCGCTTCCTTTTCACCACGCTTGAGAGCCTTCTTGGAAAGCCCGTTGCGAGTACCGCAGTCCAGCTCATTGACGACCACATTCTGGGCGACGTCAGCAAGTTTGCGGGTCAGGTAACCGGAGTCAGCGGTCTTCAGTGCAGTATCAGCCAGACCTTTACGGGCACCGTGAGTTGAGGAGAAGTACTCCAGAACTTTCAGTCCCTCACGGAAAGACGCCTTGATGGGAGTCTCGATGATTTCACCGGAGGGCTTCGCCATCAATCCGCGCATTCCCGCCAGCTGACGGATCTGGGTCACGGATCCCCGTGCGCCTGAATCCACCATGACGAAGATGGGATTGACGTACTCATCACCTGGACGAGTGTCTTCCTTGAGACGCTGCATCAGCATCTCACCGACCACGTTGGTGGTTTGGGTCCATTTGTCGATGATCTGACTACTGCGCTCGTCGTTGGTGATCACACCATCCTGGTGACGCTGCTGAATCAGATCGACCTGGCCCTGCGTTTTCTCCAGTTCATTGAGCTTCTGTTCCGGGGTTCTCAAGTCAGCAAGGCTGAAGGAGAGTCCGGAGCGGGTGGCCGCCTTGAATCCCAGATCCTTCATGTCATCAAGGAACTTGAGGGTGGCACGGCGCCCACGAATGCGGAAACAGTCAGCGATGACCGACTTCAGATCAGACTTGGCGAGGGCGAAGTTGTAGAACGGCATGTCTTCATGATCGAGAAGATCATTAAAGATGATGCGACTCGGCGTCGTCCGGTAGAAGCCGTACTCGTCTGGTGATTCCACTTTTCCGAAGGAGCTGTAAACCACCTTGCCTTCCGGCAAGCGAACCTTGGCCAGAGCATGACCGTGAATCTTTCCGGCACCGAGTGCGGTGTGAACCTCTTCAGGGCTCGAGAAAATGATGTTGTGCCCCAACATTTCTTCCTTGGCGACCGTCAGGTAGTAACAACCCATCACGATATCCTGAGAAGGTGCGATGATCGGGTTACCGTGTGCCGGCGAGAAGATGTTGTTGGTCGAAAGCATCAGGTTTTGTGCTTCGAGCTGCGCTTCTACGGAGAGTGGCAGGTGCACGGCCATTTGGTCACCGTCGAAGTCCGCATTGAAACCCTCGCAGACCAGCGGGTGAACAAGGATTGCATTACCCTCGATCAATACCGGCTCGAAAGCCTGGATTCCCATACGGTGAAGAGTCGGCGCACGGTTCAGCATCACAGGGTGACCCTGGGTCACTTCTTCAAGAATGTCCCAAACCTCATCGTCCTTGCGCTCCAGCATCTTCTTCGCGCTCTTGATGGTATCGGCATAACCGAGTTCCTTGAGTCTGCGAATAATGAAGGGCTGGAAAAGCTCCAGAGCGATCTTCTTCGGCAATCCACACTGGTGCAGTTTCAACTCCGGGCCAACCGCAATCACGGAACGGGCGGAGTAGTCCACACGCTTACCGAGGAGGTTCTCACGGAAACGTCCCTGCTTACCCTTGATCATGTCGGTCAGGGACTTGAGCGGACGGTTGTTTGAACCGAGAACCGGACGACGGCAGCGGTTGTTGTCAAAGAGTGCATCAACAGAATGCTGGAGCATTCGCTTCTCGTTGCGAATGATCACTTCAGGTGCATTCAGATCGAGCAACTTCTTCAAGCGGTTGTTGCGGTTGATGAGACGACGGTAAAGGTCGTTGAGATCACTGGTCGCAAAGTTTCCGCTTTCCAGAAGAACGAGAGGACGAAGGTCGGGCGGAATCACAGGAACCGCTTCGAGAATCATCCACTCCGGCTTGTTGCCAGATTCGATCACCGTACGGATAATTCCGAGACGGCGAATCAAACTTGCCTTCTTCTGCTTGGAACGGGTGGTCTCGTACTCTTCCTTCAACTCATCGAAGAGAGAAGGAAGATCAAGATTGCGAATCATGGTGCGAATCGCTTCCGCTCCCATGTCGGCCTCGAACTCATCTCCGTACTTCTCGCGGGCGAAGCGGTACTCTTCTTCATTCAGAAGCTGCTTCTCCTTGAGAGGCGTATCTCCCGGATCCAGAACCATGTAGTCCTGATAGTAGATCACCCGCTCGAGGTGGGTGGTCTTCAGTTCCAGCAGATTGCCCAGACGGGATGGCATCGCCTTGAAGAACCAAATGTGAACCACGGGTGCGGCGAGATTGATGTGCCCCATGCGCTCGCGACGGACGCGGGAATGGGCCACCTTGACGCCACAGCGGTCACAGATGATGTCCTTGTGCTTGATGCCCTTGTACTTTCCGCAGGCACATTCCCAGTCCTTTTCAGGTCCGAAAATTCGCTCGCAGAAGAGTCCATCTTTTTCCGGACGGTAGGTCCGGTAGTTGATGGTCTCGGGCTTTTTCACCTCTCCGTGGGACCACGAGAGGATATCCGTGGGTGATGCGAGGCGGATGTTGACCGCTCCGTAGTCATTCACCTTGTCGTATACGGGTTCCATCATTGGATCACTTCTTTTCCAGTTCGAGGTTCAGACCCAGGCCCTTGATCTCATTGGTGAGAACGTCGAAGGAGACAGGAGTTCCTGCCTGCAGACTGTTTTCACCCTTGACCATCGACTCGTAGATTTTTGCCCTGCCGTCGACGTCATCCGACTTGGCCGTCAGCAGTTCCTGAAGGATGTGTGCAGCACCGTAGGCTTCCAGCGCCCACACTTCCATCTCTCCGAATCTCTGTCCTCCGAACCTCGCCTTTCCTCCCAGCGGCTGTTGCGTAATGAGGGAGTAAGGCCCGGTGGCTCGGGCATGAATCTTGTCGTCCACCAGGTGGTGCAGTTTGAGCAGGTACATGCGACCAACGGTCACCTTCTGCTCGAAACGCTCACCGGTACGGCCGTCGTAAAGCACCGACTTTCCGTCGTCGGTCAGTCCGGCCTTGGTCAATTCGTCACGAATCTCTTCTTCGGTGGCTCCGTCGAAGACGGGGGTCACCGCGCGGTATCCCAGTTTGTCCGCAGCCCAACCGAGCTGGGTCTCGAGAATCTGTCCGAGGTTCATTCGTGAAGGCACACCCAGCGGATTGAGGATGACCTCAACCATTTGCCCGTCTTCGAGGAAGGGCAGGTCCTGCAACGGAAGAATCCGCGAGATCACACCCTTGTTACCGTGACGTCCCGCCATTTTGTCACCGACGGAAAGGTTGCGCTTGGTTGCGACCCAAACCTTGACCATTTCAATGACACCCGGAGCAAGTTCGTCACCACGGGTCATGCGGTTGATCTCACGGTTTCTGGAATCCTCCAGTTCTTCCATCTTCTGGAAGCGACGGAAGAGGGCATCCTTGATCTTCTGGTTGTTGCTCTCTGAAGATCCAAGGAACAACTCAGGGTTAAGTGCAATCTTGACCGAGTGCACGTTCCGCGTCATGAAAAGTTCCTCGGCCTTGAAGACGCGACCCGTGTCCGGGTTCCTCGGAGAGGAGCCGGTGACGTCGCGAATTTCGCCCAGGAGAGATTCCAGTTCGAAGATGATCTGGTCGTACGTTTCCGTCTCCAGCTTCTCCATCTTCGTCTTCATCTCACGACGATCTTCCGGGGTGATCTCATTTTTGCGGGAGAACTTCTTCGAACCGATGACGACGCCCTTGACACCCGAACCAACGGTCAGGGATTCGTTTTTGACGTCCTCACCTGCACGACCAAAGATGGCGTGAAGAAGCTTCTCCTCAGGAGAGAGCTCACTCTTCGATTTGGGAACCACCTTGCCGACAAGGATGTCGCCCTGAACCACCTGGGTTCCGGTTTTGATGATTCCGCGCTCATCCAACTTGGAGAGCACGCGCTCGGAAACGTTGGGAATGTCACGGGTAAACTCTTCGCGACCCAGTTTGGTCTCGCGAACTTCGATCTCAAACTCATCGATGTGAATCGAAGTGTAGACATCCTCACGAACCAGTTGCTCACTGACGATGATCGCATCCTCGAAGTTGTAGCCGTCCCATGACATGAAGGCGACGAGCACGTTACGCCCGAGGGACAGAATGCCATTCTCGGTTGCCGCTCCGTCAGCGATCACATCCCCTTTGGTGACCTTCTGATCGAGGATCACACAAGGGCGCTGGTTCTGACAGGTTCTTTCGTTGAGGCCGCGGTACTTGCGCAACTCATGACGCTCGCCGTCGATCTCGATATGAGTCGAATCGACGCTGGTCACGGTGCCATCCTTGGGCGCACGCATCACCATTCCCGAGTATTTGGAGACGTGCTCTTCCATACCGGTTCCGACCAGTGGCGGATCGGTGCGCAGCAACGGCACCGCCTGACGCATCATGTTCGATCCCATCAGGGCCCGGTTTGCGTCGTCGTGCTCGAGGAAAGGAATCAGGGCAGCCGAAACACCGATCAACTGCTTGGACGAAACGTCCATCAGTTCGATCTTGTCCGGTTCCACCATGATGAATTCACCGTTGTAGCGAGCGAGTACCAGATCACCGATCAACGTGCCGGTATCGTCCAGCGGAGAGTCCGCAGGAGTGAGGTACTTGTTTTCCTCTTCGTCCGCACGCAGGAAACGGATCCCGGTCTTGGACAGATCAGCTTTACCGTTCTTCACCGGGAAGTAGGGCGTAATCAGGAATCCGTATTTGTCGATGGTGGCGAACACACTGAGGCTGGAGATCAGACCGATGTTGGTTCCCTCGGGAGTCTCGATCGGGCAGATCCTGCCATAGTGGGAAATGTGCACGTCTCGCACTTCGAAGCCGGCACGCTTCCGGTTCAGTCCACCGGGTCCCAACGCACTGAGACGGCGCTCATGAGTCAACTGGGAAAGCGGGTTGGTCTGGTCCACCACCTGTGAAAGCTCACCACGACCGAAGAAGAACTCGACGGCACTGGAGATGGTTTTCGAGTTGATGACAGAACGGGGAGTCAGGTTCTCTGGCTCCATCATGCTCATCCGCTCCTGGACGGTACGCTTGAGCTTCAGGAAGCCCTTGCGCAGTTCGTCCCCGGCCAGTTCCTCGATGGTTCTGACACGGCGGTTACCCAGATGGTCGATATCGTCCAACTGTCCCTGGCGATCGCGCAACTTGAAGATGTAGGAGATCGATTCGAGGATGTCTTCCTTCTGAATCACCTGGGCATCTTCCGGAAGCTCGAGTCCGAATTTGCGGTTGATGCGGAATCTTCCGACCTTGCCAAGACGGTACTTGGCGTCGTTCTTGAATTTGTCGAAGAACAACTCGCGGGCCTTGGCCACCTGTGGCGGGTTGCCGGGGCGAAGGCGGGTGTAAATCTTGATCAGGGCGTCTTCGTGATCGATGGAGTTGTCTTCACGAATCGTTTTGAGGAACAGGTCGTCAAAGCTCTCGGGCAAGACCTTGAAACTGCTCTTGCCACCACGCTTGGCGTTCATGTCCTCAGAGAAGTAACTGTTGAGGAAGGTTTCCGTAAAGACGTCTCCGGTGTGGAGCAGAACCTCGCCGGTTTCAGCGTCGAGGATGTCCTCGGCACTCACCCGGCCTGTACGCACGCCGTCGACTTCTGTTCCGATCAGCTTGTCGATGTCCTTGACCGTCTTTGCCTTGACCGTTTCCAGCTCATAGAACATGGAAAGCAGAGCCGTGGAGGAACCAAAGTCCTCGTCCATGGCACGCAGAAGCATCGAGGCAGGGAACTTGCCGCTCTGGTCGATCCGAACCGAGAGTGCACCTTTTTTGGTGACGTTGAACTCGACCCAGGATCCGCGCTCGGGAATAATCCGGCACGAGTGCAGCTTGACGTCGCCAGTGTGCAGCTCTTCGCTGAAGTCCACGCCGGGAGAGCGATGCAGCTGACTGACGATCACGCGCTCGGAACCGTTGACGATGAATTCACCGCCACCGATCATCAGCGGAATCTCTCCGAGATAGACCTCTTCCTCCAGTGACTCCCCCTCTTTCTCAAGGCGAAGGCGAATTTTGAAGGGGGCCCCGTAGGTCAGCTTGAGCTGTCGGCACTCATCGACCGAGTAACGGGGACTGCCGAGGTCGTAACCCAGATAAGTCAGGGTGATCGACTCGTCGTAACTGTTGATGGGGAAAATCTCACGGAGGATCGACTCGAGACCAATGTTGTCCCGGTCCGCCCAGTGAACATCCCTTTGCAGAAACTGGGAGTATGCATTGATCTGCAACTCCATCAGATTCGGAATTTGCACAGCCCTCAGACCACTACCAAAGACCTTGGCTGGTCTCGGTCCGTGCTCCACGGCCATCGCTTCTTCAGGCGACATGGATACCTGCTTCCTTCGTGCGCGCTTCCATCACAAATACTTCGTGAAGTCAGTC
Organism: bacterium; assembly: GCA_029976805.1. GTDB lineage: Bacteria > Planctomycetota > UBA8108 > UBA1146 > UBA1146 > UBA12191. The sequence continues at coordinate 92,396 of JAPOLY010000001.1, read as the reverse complement.
GCACGAGTCCCTGAGACCGGGGATGCGACCCATGCATCCTCGATCAGCAAACCTTCATGACGGAAACCAGGGGTTTCCGAGCGAGATGGACTGCTAGGACAACCCGTTGACGGCTGTCCGGGACTTTTCGATAGCCTTCCAGACCCGGACTCCCCCCGGGGCCTACCACTGGCTTTCGAATCCCGGGGAGGCATCCCTCGCATGGACGCTCCCCAGCTAACACACTTCCAAAATTGCTCTATAACCCATAAACGCCGATATCCCATGAAGAATCACTTCATGGGCGACGTGTTCAGAACTTTGCAATCCTGGAACTGGCGATCACTACTTGAGTTCGACCGAAGCACCGGCTTCTTCGAGTTCGGCCTTGAGCTTCTCGGCCTCTTCCTTCGGAACGCCTTCCTTGACGGCCTTGGGTGCGGACTCGACCAACTCTTTGGCTTCTTTCAGTCCCAGACCAGTGATGCCGCGGACGGCCTTGATCACGGGGACCTTCTTGCCACCGTCGCCGGTCAGGACGACGTCGAAATCGGTCTTCTCCTCGGCAGCGTCTCCGCCACCGTCTCCACCAGCAGCCATCATCGGCATGCCCATGGGCATGGCGGCGGCGCTGACGCCAAACTCGTCCTCAAGGACGTCCTTCAGCTCGACGAGCTCCATGACGCTAAGGCCCTTGATGCTCTCCATGATGGCTCCGACCTTTTCGCTCGGCGGTGCCTTTTCTTCGGTTGCAGCTTCATCCGACATGTCAGCTACTCCCCTTCTTCTCGTTGTTTGTCAGCGATCGCCTGAACAACACCGGGCAACCCGGTGAGCAGATTCTGAGTAATGGCGACCAGGCCAGTCAGCGGTCCGGCAATCGCGGAAACGACCGCTGCCTGCGTTTCCTGAACGCTTGGCATCTTCGTCAACTTCTCGGCTTCTTCGGGTCCGAGAATGGAGCCCTCGAGGACTCCTCCCTTGATCGGCAATTTCTTGCCCAGTTCCTTGCGCATATCCGCAATCGTCTTGCTTGCGGTAATCGCATCCGTGTCTCCGTTGATCAAGGCAACGGGACCGGAATAGGTCTCAGCAGGGAACTCACGACCACTCTCGTCCATCACTCTCTTGAGGAGAGAGTTTTTGACGACATTGATATTGAGTCCCGCTTCACGGAGTTTGTTTCGCGCACCGAAATCCTCGGAAGAATTCAATCCCGAGAAATCCACCAGAAGCACGTCTCCGGAATCATCGAGGCGATTGGACAACTGCTGAGTCATCATCACCTTCATCCTGCGGGCCATGGGCCCTCCTTTCCAGCTTCGCGGCTCCTACTGCGCCAACTGAATCGCCACAGCGGGCGACATCGTTGACTTGATAAAGACTTTCTTCATGTAGACGCCCTTGATCGATGTCGGGCGCAACTTCTCGATGTGGGAAACGAACGCCTGAACGTTTTCCACCAACTGATTCTCTTCGAAACTGCGGCGACCGACCGGAGCATGAACAATGCCACCGGCGTCATTACGGAATTCGATCTTACCTGCCACGAACTCCTGAACTGCGGTCACGACGTCCGTCGTCACGGTTCCGGATTTAGGGGTCGGCATCTTGCCCTGGGGACCAAGAACCTTTCCCAATTTTCCGACGAATCGCATCATCGACGGGTGAGCGATGGCGACATCGAAGTCGAACCAGCCACCCTCGATTTTGGCGGCGAGTTCCTCGCCTCCCACTTCTGCGGCTCCAGCGGCTTTCGCTTCGTCAGCAGCAGGGCCATCGACGAAGGCGATCACTCGAACCGTCTTGCCGATTCCGTGGGGAAGGGAGAAGGCGCCCCGAATGTTCTGGGTACCCTGTCGCGGATCGATTCCCAAACGAACAGCCACCTCGACGGTTTCGTCAAACTTGGCTTTCTGGAAACCCATCACCGTCTTGACTGCTTCTGCCAAAGGCATTTCCGTTTGGCGATCCACCTTGGACTTGTTGCCAGAGTGTCTCTTGCTCAACTTGGGCATTAGTCCTCCACCTCTATTCCCATGCTCCGTGCAGTTCCTGCAATCATCAGCATGGCCGCTTCCAGGGAAGCAGCGTTGAGGTCATTCTTCTTGGTTTCCGCAATCTCACGGACCTGATCGCTGGTGATCTTTGCCACCACCTCATGTCCGGGATCATTGGCACCCTTGTCGAGGCCAATGGCTTTTTTGATCAGCACTGCTGCGGGGGGAGACTTGAAGGTCAGATCAAAGGTGCGGTCGTTATAGACCGTGATGACAACAGGAATAATCAATCCCTGCTGACTGGCTGTATCAGCATTGAAACGCTGAACAAACTCACCAATGTTCACACCATGCTGACCCAGCGCCGGACCCACCGGCGGTGCCGGCGTAGCCTGCCCGCCAGGGACCTGCAATTTGATCAGCCCTGTGACTTCTTTTGCCATGATCTCTGCCTATCCTGCGGTCAACGAACGGGGCATGACATGCACCCCGCCCTCCCGCTGGGATCTCGATAAAATCGAGATCAGGTTTTCTCTACTTGCCAGTATTCCAGGTCGACCGGTGTGTCCTGTCCGAAAATAGTGACCATCACACGGAGCTTGCCGGTCTTCGGCTGAACCTCCTCGACGACACCCTCGAAGTTTTCGAACGGACCATCCTTGACCTTGACGGAATCATTTTTCTTGACGTCAATTTTCAGTTCCGGAGCGGCTTCACTTTCGCGCTGCTCCATCATGTCTCTCAATTTTCTGACTTCTTCAGGGGTCATCGGCATCGGCTTGTCGGCGGCTTTTCCACCTACGAAGGATCCCACTCCCTGAACTTCACGCAGGAGGTACCAGATCTCGTCCACCAACTGACACTCCATGAAGAAGTATCCCTGATAGAGTTTCTGTTCCCGAACCCGCTTCTTGCCCTCTTTGATCTCGATCACCTTCTGTTTCGGAACGGCAATGCTCCGCACGTACTTGTCGAGACCGCTCAGGGCCAGTTTTCTTTCGACCTTGCGCGAGAGGGTATCCTCCCGACCATTGGCCACCTTGACGACGTACCACTCATGGGCCATCTCGTCGTCGTCTGATTCCTCCGGCTTGATGATGCCGGACATCACCGCAGCGGGAGTGGAATCTTCCACTTCTGCTGATTCTGCTGAATCCGCCGAATCTTCGATCGCATCGTCAGCACCGCCAGCAGCAAGATCCTCTTGCACCGATTCGGATTCGGTCTCACCGGCACCACCGGTAGCGACCGTCTCCTCGCCCTCGGGCATCGTCTCTTCGTGGTCGGTGAAATCGTCGATCATCCGTAGACCACTCCCTGAACAGTGCGAAGCAATCCGTCTGCCATCATGATCCAGCCCAAAATAATGACCGCAGTCACACACACGACCAAAGAGTTGCGTGTGGTCTCATCGCGGGTGGGCCAGGTCACCTTGTTTTCCAGCTCCGCTTCCGTCTCGATCAGGAAGTCACTGAGACTGGGTTTGTTGTAGTACCAGATGCCCGCCAGCAAAAACGGCAACAGCACGAGAATGGTGTAGATCGCCCGCGCCTGAACGCCGAATTCGATCCCGGGAATCGTAAACAGATCCCCATCTCCATAACCGTTGCCTTCCAGCCAGTCTGCGGTGGAGACGGCGGCGAAGAGACCTACGCCAAAAAGAATCACGGCAAGAGCACCTCGTGCCCATTTGCCCTGTCCCTCCTTGTAGAGACGAAAACTCATCGACTCTGACCCTCTCTCTGGATCGCCGAAGCGATCGGTTCAACGACGCGGCAAGATTCGCAGCCCACCGGGGTGGACTGAGGACCTGCCTGGCAGGCTTTTTCAAAACTCGATCACACTCTGCATCTCTGCAACAAAGGTTGGCAGGGCAGGAGGGACTCGAACCCCCAACCCGCGGATTTGGAATCCGCTGCTCTACCAATTGGAGCTACTGCCCTCTTGTCGTGCAGATCCGCTTCGCTCCCGATTCACTCCGGCTGGAGCGACTTGGGGAGCAGGAACGCCGCGGTACCCAAAAGGCACCACGGCGTTCCCGGTCAAACTCACCGGCAAAGCCGGACTTACTCGATGACTTTACTCACCACGCCTGCACCGACGGTCTTGCCGCCCTCGCGGATTGCGAAGCGGAGACCCTCGTCCATGGCGATGGGCTGAATCAAGGTCACGTTGATCTTGGCATTGTCACCAGGCATGCACATGTCTGCGCCCACCACCTCAGTGTTTCCGGTCACGTCAGTGGTCCGGAAGTAGAACTGGGGACGGTAACCGTTGAAGAAGGGAGAGTGACGTCCACCCTCGTCCTTGGAGAGGATGTAGACCTCTGCCTCGAACTTGGTGTGCGGAGTGATGCTGCCGGGCTTGGCCAGCACCTGACCACGGGTCACTTCGTCCTTCTTGGTTCCACGAAGAAGAGCGCCGACGTTGTCACCGGCCTGACCCTCGTCGAGAGTCTTCTGGAACATCTCAACTCCGGTGCAAGTGGTGGTCTGGGTCTCTTTGATTCCGACGATTTCGATCTCGTCGCCGGTCTTGACGATGCCCTGCTCGATACGGCCGGTCACCACGGTTCCACGTCCCTCGATGGAGAACACGTCCTCCACGGGCATGAGGAAATCCTTCTCGGAGTCACGCTCCGGAATGTCGATGTACTCGTCGACGTTCTTCATCAGCTCAAGAATCGGAGCTGCAGCATCGCTGCCCGGTGCTTCGAGAGCCTTGAGTGCGGAACCCTTGATGATCGGAATGTCATCACCGGGGAACTCGTAGCTGCTCAGCAACTCGCGGATCTCCATCTCGACGAGCTCGAGAAGCTCTTCGTCATCGACCATGTCGGCCTTGTTCATGAAGACCACGATCTTCGGGACGCCGACCTGGCGAGCCAGAAGAATGTGCTCGCGGGTCTGGGGCATCGGACCGTCAGCAGCAGAAACCACCAGGATTGCGCCGTCCATCTGGGCGGCACCGGTGATCATGTTCTTGACGTAGTCCGCGTGGCCCGGACAGTCCACGTGAGCGTAGTGACGACCTTCGGTCTGGTACTCCACGTGAGCGGTCGCGATGGTAATACCACGCTCCCTCTCCTCGGGGGCATTGTCGATCTGGTCGAACGCCTTCTTCTCGGACATGCCAGCCTCGGCGAGCACGTTCGTGATCGCGGCAGTCAAAGTCGTTTTTCCGTGGTCGACGTGACCAATTGTTCCAATGTTGCAGTGAGGCTTGTCGCGTACGAAGACTTCCTTCGCCATGATCCAATCTCCTCGCCCTATCAGACCGCGATACGGTCACCAGGGTCTCTTTACCCGCCCCACCCAGCCACACTCGTGACCCGGCTACGGCGTATTCCTTTTAAGTTCACCCCCGCACCCATGTGCGGGCTCGATTGTCTGGAGCTGCTGACGGGACTTGAACCCGTGACCTCGTCCTTACCAAGGACGTGCTCTACCAGCTGAGCTACAGCAGCCCTGATTTCTTCTCGTCGCAGTCGCAACCTGTGGTCGCTCCCGCCTGATTACTTGGAGCGGGTGATGGGAATCGAACCCACATGACCAGCTTGGAAGGCTGGGGCTTTACCACTAAGCTACACCCGCACTGAATTTCACACTTCAACGGCTTCGCCAACCCTCATGCAAACGCCGACGACCTCCATCAAGATCCATGATCATGAACAGAGATCGAGACGCGGCACGCCAGCAAATCGGCAATGCAACATCACTCGTCAACATCGCTCAACACCGTGCTTCATCCACACCGCGTCAAACGATTCACACTTCACAAACACGCATCGTGCAAGCAGTTGTCGACTGCCGACACGATCCCCGAAGACGAATCAGCGGAGATTCGCTGCGAAGCGAAGTTTGCAATGAGACGACTTTCAGGCGGTTCTTTCAAGCAAATCCGGGTTTTTGGAGGAAAAGAGAACAGAGAGAGTGGGGGCGGTTGGATTCGAACCAACGTAGCTTACGCACTTGGGTTACAGCCAAGCCCCTTTAACCACTCGGGCACACCCCCCAAACTCTCTGTTTTCCTGTTCCTGTCAAAATCACTCAAACTTGCTCAAAACCGGGCTTCAGGTCCATTTCAGGACACTTGCGCCAGGGCCGTCGCCACTGCAAAACTGCCATCAGGGTACAGCCACCCAAGTACAGCCACCTGCGCAGCGACCTTCCGGTCACGCTTCAGGGCGATTTTCCGCCGGAAAATCGCAAACAGCGGGCACCAAGGCCCTAACCCCTTCAAGAGGGGTAGTTTATGAAAGCTAGCGGTGGGAGTCGAACCCACGACCACCCGCTTACAAGGCGGGAGCTCTACCGCTGAGCTACGCTAGCCCAAAAGTCACGCGACGGGAACGATATCGATCTGTCACGCTTCCTGCAAGTCTCTCCACAAGATCGTTTCCAATTCCGCTGTTTTCAGCGGACCCTCGACCAGGTGGTTCCGCCGGCTCCATCCTCAATCTGGATACCCGACTCCAGCAATTGGTCGCGTAATTGATCGGCCAGAGCCCAATCCTTGTCTTTGCGAGCCTGCTCCCGTTTATCGATCCAACCCTGCTGTTCTTCCGATAACTCATCTCCCCCGGAAGATTCACCGACAAAGATGACCCCCAGGATCTCGTCGCAGTGACGCAAAAAGTCGAGAGCGGAGGCCGCATCCGCCCCCACCGGTTCTTCCCGACCCAAAGCTCTCACGGTTTCATGAAGAACTCCGAGGGCACCGGAAACATTGAGATCGTCATCGATACTGGCATCAAATGAACCCTGCGCTGACGTCAACTTTTGCTGCAGGCTTTCAGAAACGTCGCCGGAATCGGTCGCCCTCTCCTCCAGTCTCTCCCTGAGAGTCCGAATGCGCTGAATCGCCTTCGAATCTCCTTCGAGTCCCTGCAAGGTAAAGTTCATCGGTTGACGGTAATGGCTGTTGATCAGGCTGTAGCGAATTTCAAATCCCTGATACCCCTTCTCAAAGAGGTCATTGATGGTGAAAAAGTTGCCTTTGCTCTTCGACATCTTTTCACCATCGACGAGCAGGTGTCGGGCATGGACCCAAACCTTTGCGAACTCCCCCACTCCTGATCCCACAGACTGGGCGATCTCGCATTCATGGTGCGGAAAAATGTTGTCTTCACCACCGGTGTGAAGATCAAAGGTTCCACCCAGGTATTTGTGGCTCATCGCAGAGCATTCAATGTGCCAGCCGGGAAACCCCCTGCCCCAGGGACTGTCCCACTGCATCAGGTGTTTTTCGTCGATTTTCCAAAGAGCGAAATCATGGGGAGATTCCTTTCTTTCATCGACAGCAATTCGTGAACCGGAATCGAGATTATCCAAAGTATTTCCTGAGAGGCAGCCGTATTGGTCAAAGGAGTGCACACGGAAATAAACTCCGACCCCCTCCACTTCGTAGGCATGCCCTCTTTCGATCAGCTGTCCGATCATTTCGATCATCTCGGGAATGTGATCGGTCGCACGCGGATACTCATGTGCCTTGCGCAGGTGCAACTGCTCCGCATTTTCGTGGAAGACGTCTTCATAGGTGCGGGCGATCTCGAAGGGATCGAGCCCTTCTTCCCGGGCCTTCTTTTCGAGCTTGTCCTCACCGGAAGCGTCCGCCACATCGTCGGTGGTCAGGTGCCCCACGTCGGTGATATTCATGATCTGGACCGTTTTGAATCCGCGCTGATCGAGTGCCCGCCGCAGAAGGTCAGCCATCAGGAAAGAACGAAAGTTGCCGATATGCGGATCGCTGTAAACCGTTGGCCCGCAGTTGTACATGCGAGCCTCACCCGCCTGAATCGGCTGAAACTCTTCCAATGCGTTCGCCATGGTGTTCCACAATTTGAGGGTCATTTTTCTCCCGCTCTATGCAACTGAACAACGGCCATCGTGTCGATGGCCCGGCCTTCTCCGACCGGCCCCAGACTTTCACCGGTCTTCGCCTTGAGCCCAACACAATCCACCGGGATCGAAAGCTGTCGAGCCAGGGATGCTTTCATCGCATCCCGATGATCCGCCAGTTTGGGGCGCTCAAGATGAATGACGACATCCACCTGAACCGGTTTCCAACCCTGTGCAGCAGACCATTGGCATGCCCGCTCCACGATGATGGACGAATCGAGACCCTTCCACTGAGGATCGTCGTCTGCAAACAGATCGCCGATATCAGTACCACCGGCCGCCCCGAGGATGGCATCTGCCACCGCATGAAGGACGGCATCCCCATCCGAGTGTGCGACAGCCTGCAACTCGCAGGGGATCTGAACCCCCGCAAGGATGAGACCCTCTCCGGGTTCCAATCGATGTCTATCGGTCCCGATTCCGTATCGTTGGCTCAAGCCTGCAGGTTGTGCGGACGAGGATGGATCGATCTCTGTCATGATTCTCCATTTGAAGATCTTTGGATGAACTCCGCTTCGTTGAAGCAGATTGTAGACCCTGAATCATCGGCGTGCGAGTTGTCCAACATGGCTCCCGAGAGAGGTGGGGCGATTCGAACGAGCACCGTTCGCACAAAAAAGTCAGCCCCCCGGGGAAATCCCCGGGGGGCTGACTTGTCGTTTCACTGACGTCGTCGGTTAAATCACTGACGAAATCGTCTAGAAGCGGACTTCCGAAGTCATCGAGAAGACTTCAATTCCGGAACCGACACCGAGAGCCTTGGCATTCTGCAAGGTTCCGGCGTTGAGGTGGAAGGTCAGGAAGTCGGTTGCACGGTAAGTCGCACGGACGTCGAACTCGTCACCCAGCTTTTTGCTGTTGTTGGAGGGGTTCGAGGCATTTCCACCGGCATTTGAGTTCAGGGTTGCGTAAGCAAAGGTGCCCTGGATCGACCACTCGGGAGAAAGGTTCATGCCACCCTTGATCTTGATCGCGCGATAGTTGGTGTCCACGTCGAGACCGTAGTAAGAGTCTTCAAGAACGATCGTATCGTTGTTGAACTCGTAGGAAACGAAGTTGCCATTGGAGTTGTCGGTGGAATCACTGTCACCGGAGTAGTCCCAGAAGGAGACGTCGATCCACGGAGCAGCTTCTTCATCCATATCCGGAAGATCGTAGCGAACCCCGGCAAGGAAAGCATGGGCGTCCTGATCGATGGTTCCCGATCCGGTTCCGGATCCGTAATCACCATTCTGGATGTACATCTCACCGTAGAACTTGAGGCCGTCTGCACCCGAAACATGGGCACCACCACCCAGGGTGAAAAGATCGGATCCACCGTCATTCTTGGCATTGATCCAAGTGAAGGACATGCTGCCTTCGTAGTCACCGGTATTCAGCGGCATGTTGTAGACGAAGCCAAACAGGGACTCGTCGTTCAGGGAAGAGAGATCGAACATGAGAATGTCGATGGAGTTCTCTCCCAGATCGTAGTAACCCACTGCACCAGCTGGATTCAGGGCATCGACCCGACCCGCAGAACTGGACTGGGGCATGCCGGAGTCGAGAACTCCTGCACCGGGATTGTCGAATGCACTCTCGGAGTTTCCGAGACTGAGGAACATCGGATTTCCGTTACCAGCGAGGTCCAAAGTGTAGCGAACGACACCCAGATCGAGGTCAAGGTCAGGGTACATCGCCCCTTCCCAACTGATCTTGGCTTCCTGGATTCCCAGCGGAGGACGACCATTGCGAAGATTTTCCTGGGCATCGAAGGGAGTTCCCATACGAATGCTCGCATCGACGCCTTCCGAGACTTCAGCCTCAAGGTCGAGGTGGAAGATCGGATCGAAGAAGAACCCATCGCGGACTGCAGGGTCCCACGAACTGGCAAGAGGAGCAGCAGCACCGCCGGCACCGTCACCGAGAGCCGCATCCGCAAAGCTGGAACTGCGATCGACGAAACTCAGGGAGAGGTCTCCGCTGATGGTCAGGCGCAGGGCACGCTTGGGCTTGACGTCTCCGCCGATGGAAGTCTGCGCATCCACGGGAGTGGAAGAGACCAGTACTCCACAAGCAGAAGCAATCAGAACTCCAAGAATGGCAGGAGTCCTTTTGAGAAGATTCAACATGGGGTCATTCCCCTTCCCCGCAAATGCCGGGAGATCCCTCGGGAGCCCCCCGCTGTTTTTGAACGACTTGGATGAAAACGCAGCCACCCGCATCGGAACAGGATGTTTCGAAACTCGAAAATCTCAGGCTGCGCAATCGCAACAATGAGGAGTCTGAGCAAAATGGGCCCCGACGTCAAGGAGAAGAGAAGACCGGAAATGATTCATACCGCCTTCAGGACCCCCAAATGCCTCAAGTCAGTCCTCAGGAGGGACGGGAATCCAGAAGTAATTGGGCCAGATGAAGATCAGCCGGGGTCGTAATTTTGAGATTCAGGTGCCCCGCCTGAACAAACTGGACCGATTGCCCGGCAGCGACCACGCACTCAACCTCGTCCGTCTTGCCCCCTGCGTTATTCCGGAGCGCCTCCGACAACCCCGAATATCGAAAGATCTGCGGAGTCTGCGCGCGCCACAGGTGATCCCTGTCGACGAAGCCGTCCCAGGAAGCCTGGTCATCTCCCCGGTGAAGGGTGTCCGTGACCGCTTCCGCGAGGAGAGCCGCTCCATTCTCGTGAGCCATTTCCAAGACACGCTGGAGATCCTGTGGATGCAGGAGTGGACGGGCTCCGTCATGAATCGCCACCAGATCATCCGGCCGAGCCTTGTCTGTCAAAGTGGCCACACCGTTCTGGACACTCTCCCGCCTGGTGGCTCCTCCAGCGACAACCTGAAAGGGGAGTTCCCTGTCGAGGCCATTTCTCAACCACTCCCCGGCAACCTGCTGATCTTCAGGGTGCACCACCAATACGCCGCCCAAACAGTCGGGATGCTGACACACTGCTGAGACGGAATGGGAAACCAGCGACTTGCCGCTGAGTTCGACAGCCGCCTTTCTCAGCTTTCTGCCCAGACGCGTTCCATCCCCCGCCGCAACCACTACCGCCCAATATTTCATCAGGACATTCTCCCGGGGTCACTGCTGTTCGGAAGGAACAGGCGTTCATACTCTTTCGCACAATAACGATCGGTCATCCCGGCAATGTAGTCACAGACCGCACGTTCACGACCCAGCTCTGCACAGCGGGCCAAATGCTCCGGTGGCAATTGGGCCGGTTCGTGCACAAACTCTTCAAAAAGTGCCGCCACCATTCGACGACCCTTCTGGGACATGCGCACGCAAAACGGATCCCGATAGAGTTTCTCCTGAAGAAATCCCTGAAGTTGGGCCTTGTCTGCAGACATTGCCGTGGAGAAACCGATCAGGTTCCCGTCGTGCTGGCGAACCGCTTCAACATCCCCGACAGCATTCTTTTGCAGACGTTCACGACTGGTCAGGACCAGATCATTGACTTGCTGGGAAATCACCGCCGAGACACATCGGGCGATCAGTGCACGACTCGAGATACCGGAACCGTGAAGGGCATTGACCCTCTCCATCGCCCGCCGAAACAGATCGATCTCTGACAACTCCCTGAGATCCAGCACTCCTGATCGCAGGCCATCATCCAGATCGTGACTGTCGTAAGCGAGGGAATCACCGATATCCGCCAACTGCGCTTCCAATGTGGGTGGCTTGCCGGGCAGGAATTGGTCCAGCTCAGGTTCATCAAAACGTCCGTAGTGCTTGACGATGGATTCACGCACTTCCCAGGAGAGATTGAGTCCCGGGAATGCGGGATATCTGGATTCGAGAAGATCGACAACCCTCAAGGCATGTCGATTGTGATTGAAGCCCCCATGATTCGACATCAACTGGGCAAGTTCGCGTTCACCTGCATGGCCAAAGGGCGGGTGGCCGACATCGTGAACGAGAGCAATCGTCTCAACCAGATCTTCATTGAGGCCGAGTCGACGGGCGACGGCTCTCGAAACCTGGGCGACCTCGAGGGTATGGGTCAGACGGGTTCGGTAATGATCCCCCTGGTGATTGGCAAAGACCTGAGTCTTGTATTCAAGTCGACGAAAAGCCGTGCAGTGAATGACGCGATCCCTGTCGTGCTGATAAATCGTCCGGTACTCGTCTGCTTCCTCAGGATGCTGACGCCCCCGGCTGTCACTGCTGAACATGGCGTAGGGTGCAAGAAGGCTTTTTTCCAGTTCTTCAGACCTGACCCTGCCCGAAGCTCTTGCCGCGCTTTCCTCATTCAATCTCTTGCCCCTTTCGAAGGCCGTTGCTCGACCCTGCGAATTCCAGGCTGGCCCACAGGGCAGCGTATTTCAACACCCGTGGACAACCTGACATCAACCAGTGAAGGATTGAGCCCTTCCAGAACCGAGATCTCAAAACCGGTACGATGGGCAACATCCTCCAGAGTCTCTCCCCTGAGGCTCATGACCTTGGTGGTTCGGGGCTGCAGCGGAATCAGGGATCCCCGCGGATTTTCTGCTCCCCTTGTTGGGGAGGAACCGGAACAACCGGCACAGAGAATCAACAAGACCCCCAGAATCAAACCGATCCCCGGTCCGCGTCCACTGAACTCGATAGACGAACTCCGTAAACCCTTTGCGGTCGAAATCCGGCACTGATCTGTCAACATACACTCCTGAAGGCTGGTCGCGGCGACTTTGATCCCCCAGACTGAAAACGATTGTTCAGTCCGGGAGTCTCCCGTGAAGTCGATTCTGACGACTGGATTGCATGACATTGTAGCAGACTCCCACTCTGGATTCATGAAGAGGGCCACAGAACCGATGCGAATCGCAGCTGATTACCTGTTCACCGGTGAAGAGAATCCCTCTCCGGGAAGATTGGTGATCGAGAATGGAAACATTTCAGAGATCCTTCCTCCCGGAGAAAGCGACCTCGATCTGGGAGCGGTGATCCTGAGCAGCGGCATGGTGAACTCCCATGTCCATCTCGACCTGAGCCTGGAACGGGATGCCGATACGATTCCCGGCAGTTTTGAAGATTGGCTGAAAGGGGTCGTCGAAGCGCGCAGGGAACTCGGTGATAAAGGTTTGGTCGAAGCAGCGGTCACCGGAATCGAAGAGTCCCTGAGCAACGGTACCACTGCGGTCTTTGATATCGATCCCCGCGGGCACTCCTGCGAAGCACTTCAGGATTCCGACCTCAAAAGGGTTCTCTTTCGGGAAATGATTTCACTGGAAGCAAAGTTTCCTGCAGACAAACCCCCTGCGGAAATCATCGACGATTTTGTGGGTGAAACTTCTGATCCCTCCCGGGAACTTCGTGCACTCTCCCCCCATTCACCCTACACGGTGCACCCCCACGTGATGACAGAGCTCATGAAATGTTGCGAGGACAAAAAACTCCTCTGGGCGACCCATGTCGCAGAAGCAGAGTGGGAACAGGAATTGTTGACGGAAGGAACCGGTCCTGGAGCAGAGTTCCTCAATCGATTTGGCGCGGATCCCGTTGATTGGAATCTGGGCAACAGCTGGATCAGCGATCTCGATGCCAAAGGCGCACTCTCTTCTTCCGGACTGATCATCCACGGTAATCACTGCTCTGAAGATGAGTTTCGGCAAATCGCGGCGAACAATCTGGCACTGGTCTGGTGTCCATCCTCCCACGACTATTTCCGTCGCCCTGCCCATCCCGCACCGGCGGCCATCGGAATGGGTGTGGAGGTTTTGCTCGGAACTGACGGTCGCCTGTCTGCGGGCCATCTCTCCATGCTGGAGGAGATGAGAAGCGCACGAAAAGCGGCACCACAAATCCCCGCAGTGGACTTATGGCGTATGGTGACCATTCATCCCCGATCCTGGCTGGCCCGAAACGGCCATAGCTCACTCTTGGGAAGTGGTCGTTTGCAACCGGGAGACCCTGCCGATCTGGTCGCAGTTTCCATTCCAAGTCACAGCGGCGCCCCTGAAGTGCCCCTTGAGGCGGCTCTTCAGGGTTCCGTGCAGGCATGCTGGATCGACGGAAGAGTGATCAACTCCAGTGCCCCAGACTCCAGTGTGGACTCTGGCAGAGAAGAGGACCGTTGAAGATTCCTGCGATCGACAGCCACGCTCATTTGTACTTTGACCGCTTTGATGAGGATCGACAGGAAGTGATCTCGAGAGCGAAAGAATCGGGATTTGTCGGAATCATCAATATTGGGATCGACCTTGAAACCAGTCAGAAGGTCATTCAACTCGCCAGGGAATACCCCGGATTCTGTCACGCCGCGATCGGCCTGCATCCGACCCACTCCCAGCTCGAAGAAGAGGATTACCTGAAAACCCTTTCCGGAATCGAATCCCTCTTTGAGGAAAACAGGGACCACGTTGTTGCCATCGGGGAAATCGGCCTCGACTACTACTGGAAAGATGTGACTCCTGAAGTTCAGGACCGTGCGTTTCGTGACCAATTAAAGTTGGCTCGCAAGCTCAAACTTCCGGTAGTGATTCATTGCCGCGAAGCCTGGTCAGACACACTGGATGTCATCGAACAGGATGGCGGAGACGTGATCGGAGTCTTTCACTGTTTCGGAGGCACGGTAGAAGAAGCCCGACGTGCTCTGGAGTTGGGCTGGTACATCAGTTTTGCAGGAAATGTGACTTATCCCAAAGCGGAAGATCTCAGGGAGGCGGCGAAGATCGTGCCAGCGGATCGATTGCTTCTGGAAACAGACAGTCCCTTTTTGGCACCTCAACAGGTACGTGGGAAAAGAAATGAACCCGTTTTCGCCCTGCACACCGCCGAGACTCTGGGGAAAGTCAGGGGACAGGGGCTGCGTGAACTGCTCGAGGGAACGACTGAGAATTGTCGCAGGTTGTTCCGAATGACCCGCTCCTGATTCACCCGTTCAGTGGATCAGAGCATCTTTGGCGGATTGCAGACATGATCAGCAAAGGTTGATTTTTTCAAGTCCTCTGCGGACTGGATCACCTTTGCACGAATCAACTCCGCCCCCTGGGAAAACTCGCTTGCCGCACGCCCGGAAATCGAACGGGCATTCTCCATCAGGGGATCGATGACATTTTGACGCAGCGGGTTTTCCGGCTGGGTACTCTCGGACTTCTCCATAGGGGAATGGTCGGGGGTCTGGGTATTCATGGTCAAAACCTCATCTTCATCTTCTATGGACAGAGCCTGCGGCTTGATCTGCCCAAGGTGTGAAAATTAGGGCTTCCCCAACAGGGCTGCAAGTTCTTCAGGGGGCGGGGAAGTCCCCTTGATCGACTCCAAATGTTCTTCAATGACCCCTACATGGCCATTCGCAGCATTTAAGACCTCTCGGGCAAAATCCAGATTACCGGAGAGCCACCCGGTCACGATTGCAAGTCGCAAGTCGTTTTCAGCCATTGAGATAAGTTCAATTGCACGATCTTTTGACAGGTTTGTCAGGTCAGACACAATCGCCTGTGCCCGTCGACCGAGTTTCTCATTGGTGACCTGCATCCGGATCATTCTGCCGCGATAGATCCAGCCAAGTCGCAATGCTCCCATCGTCGAAATCCTGTGAAGAAGACGATGCGTTGCAGTGGCTGCGCCCAGACGAGTGGATCCCGCCACGGCCTCCGATCCGGTCTCGAGAAGAAGCCGCAGCCCCTGTTCGGATGAAAACCAGTCGCTATGCGGATTGCTCGTCATCAGCATCACCCGTGCGCCTCTTCGATCCGCTTCCAACAGGCCTTCCCTGACATAGGCAGCGGCTCCGGAGGCAGAGATTCCAAGGACCAAATCGGACTCACTCACTTCACAGTCCTGAATGGCAGAACGACCTGCCGGGCCATCATCCTCTGCACCTTCCACTGCACGCGTCAATGCCTCCACCCCACCCGCAATCAACGCCCGACGACGCTCCTCTGCTACGGAAAAAGTGGGGCCCCACTCGGCCATTTCCAATTGGATCAGGCGGCCACTGGTTCCGGCTCCCATACCGATGATCCGACCGGTCCCGCCAAGTGTTTGTGCCCACCAACGGGAAGCCTCCAGTGCAGATTCCCGGCATGAAGTGATGGCGTCCAACACCTTCGACTCCTGCTCTTCGAAATGATTCCAACATGCCTCAGCACTGTTGATTTTCGAAGCACCGGGATCCACCTCCTCTGTCGGAGAATCAGGGTCATTTTGAGAGTGGTTCATCTGTTGGGAGTTCCTCCACCGGGACCCTGTATACGGCGCCAGACCCTGCCGATGTCTTCGCGGATTTCTTTTTCCCACTCGGGATAGGGGAACTCCTTGAGAATCTCCTCAAGTCGGGCGGCTGCAGCGGCCAATCGATTGGATCTTTCCATTTCTCGCGCTTCGAAACGGGCTTTTTTCCAACGCTCCTCCAGTAATTCCAGCAACTTTGCCCTTCTCTTCAGCAGGGGTTCATTGTCTGGAAATCTGAATCGTTCAAGACCGGCCAGGGTTCTCAATGCTGAAGCATTTTGCATGTCTTGAACCTGCATTTGTGCTTTATCGAGGAGCTTACCTGCAAGTTCCCTGGAACGGCGAAATCCATCACAAATTTTCGTCGTCGCGCGAATCGCCTTGCGAACATTGGATGCCCTCAATTTTGACGGTGTGAGCATCGTTCCCTTTTGCAGATACGGATCGAAAATCGCCACCACACTTTTTCCTCCTGAGGCAACGATCAGTCGCTCCAGCATTTGGCGTGAGGCGATCTCGGATTTGCGTTGTCCAGAGTCCAGATTTGATGGCAACTTCGTCCATTGCCAACCCTTCTCGGTTTTGATCCATCTATCTCGGAGAAGTACCACATCCGACAATAATTTCTTCACCGAGGATTCCTCGAGAACTTTGGCCACCTTGTCCGCAGTTTCCTCGTCTGATTCCAAAGCAAGTACGACGATCACAGGAAACAAATTCTCCAGCGATTGATCCAGTGCTTGTCCCGGGCGGCTCCATTTCACTTCCCCTTCATCTGAAACGGCATGAAGATCCGTTGCAGTGAAAAAGAATACCAAAAGAAAAATCGCCGAAAGAAGACTGACTGAGGTCACTTTCGACAGCCGGGGGAGAGGGGCAAACCGGGTCTCTCTGGAACCACCAGCATTGACGATTTGAACTTTGGGAATCATGACACCTCCCGGTTGCTGCCAAGCCGAACATCCATCTGCCCAAATGCCGATTCACTCGGGAACGCATGCCGGCAGAGAGAGCAATCTAACACCCAAAACGGCCATCAACCATGCTCCTCAAGCTCCCATCCGCTTGCCTGCAGGGGACTTCAGTCACAAGATGGATAACTGTGATCTTGCAGCACCGAGAGATTCAATGTCTTCGGAAGAGTAAATCCGAGATTTTTTTCGTGGACGACCAGAGAAGGAAGAACCGCTTCGATGAACACTTCTGACTCCTCCTCTGCTCCCTCAACTTCCGACGCTCCGGACTCAGCGTCCGCCGACCTTGCTACGGATACCTCTCACCCCTTTCTCGACAAACCGGGAAAAAAGATACAAGGTCTCTTCGACGAGATCGCCCCGAGGTATGACCTTCTGAACCGAATCCTGTCCTTCAACATCGACATCTGGTGGCGATACAAAGCGGTTCAATCCCTGAGATTGAAACCCGGTCACAAAGTGCTCGATGCCTGTTGTGGAACAGGTGACCTTTCGATGGCTGCAATCAAGGCAGAACCGGAGGTCGAAGTCATCGGCAGTGATTTTTCGATGCAGATGCTTCTCAATGGCGATCGAAAAAGGAGAAACAAGTCAGGGTCAGCCAGAGGCCCACGTCTCGTCCAGGCAGACACACTGAGACTGCCATTCAAGGACAATACTTTTGACGGTGCGATGGTCGGCTTTGGTATGCGTAATGTTTCCGATTTGCCGGCAGGCCTCAGGGAACTTTCAAGGGTTCTGAAACCGGGTGGCCGCTTGATGATCCTCGAGTTCACACCGATGACGAACCGTCTGTTGAGGCCATTTTCTGATTGGTATCAGGGCACGATTCTTCCTGCATTGGGAAACCTCCTCTCCGGCTCCCGCGTCAAGGCCTACAGTTATCTCGATGAATCGGTCAAAGATTGGCCGGATGGTGATCGCTTTGCAGAAATCATCCGGATGACACCCTTCCATGCGGTTCGTTGGAAACCCCTGTTCCCTGGAAACGTGGCGGTCCATGAGGCGGTTAAGGGATGAACAACGAATCAGACAAACAGGGACAACACGATACGCAGGGGCAACACCATGTCGTCGCCCCTCCGGGTATCGATACAGACGCCGGATTGCTGGCAAAAACTTTTGCACCTGCACTGGGCAGGGTTCTCTTTGACGAAACCTACCGACTCAAGCACTGCGGAGGTTGGTTACTCCGTGGTGGTGACAACGATGCGGCGACCAAGATCATCGAGTCCGTCTCCGGGCTCGGTTTCCATGCTCGCAAGTTTACGGGTCCACTCGAATCCACACGTCTCAAAGTCCGGCGTACAATTCGCACTCGACTTGAGGACGATCGAATCGAACTGGTGACCCCTACCGATTCCCGCTGGATTCCACTGTCTTCAATTCGCGCCATCGACATGAGCCTTTCTGCTGAGGATGACGACCCTGAAATTGAAAACCATACCCAACAGCGCGACCGGGTGATGAGGAGTCTCGCTGAAGTGATGCTGCCTGGGACACCGGCAGGGGATCTCCTCGAAAAAATATCCGAAGCCCCTATTCGGAACCCTCAGCCAAAACTTTTTCTCCTCGGCCAGGAAGATCTATGTTGGTCAATGGACCGCAGCACTGTCTTCCTCGATCTTGTCGAACAACGTGCAGCTCAATCGCTCGCAAACATCTTGCGATACACAGGAGTGCTCATTGGATCAGTATCTGAAACGGTAGTGACTCCACAAACCCGCAAATTCTGGATTCGCGGGGACCTTGAGACGATTCGCAGGGATCTCGAAATCCACCAGTCAAATCGTATTGAGGCGGTCCGGGCATGGATCGAATCGGGAGGCGGACTCCATGATCAATGCCCCGAATCAGCAGACCTTGAACCCGACTCCACTTCTTCGAAAAGCGTGAACAGGAATCAACCATCATGAGCAACAGTGAAAACCAGCCTCAGGCAAAACGTCGCGAGTTCGTTATCGGAGTCAGTGGTGCGAGTGGATCGATTATCGCTGAACGTCTGGTGCGTTTTCTTCTCGAATCAGGAAATGCTGTGCACCTCGTCGCCTCCAAAACAGGCAAACTGGTCACACATGATGAAATGAATATTCCAGCAGGAACACGAACCCTTTTTGCAGATATGGAACATGAAAACCTCACGGAATGGGGCGAAAAGAACTTTTACGCACCCTTTGCCAGCGGCACCGCCCCCATCGACGGCATGGCGATCGTCCCCTGTGCCATGACCACAGTGGCAAGTGTCGCTCATGGTATCTCCGACAATTTGATCAAGCGTGCTGCTGAAGTCATGCTCAAAGAAGGCAGACCCCTGGTTATCTGTCCGCGGGAGGCACCGCTGAACCAGATCCATCTGCAAAACATGCTGACCCTGACAAAGGCTGGAGCAACCATCGTGCCCCCGGTACTGACTTTCTATCAACACCCGGGAGACAGTGTGATCGAACAGGTCGACTATGTCGTCAGTCGGATTCTTGATCATCTTGGCGTGGATAATGAACTCTTCCACCGCTGGGGCAGCGAACGATGAATCCCGACAGCAAGGCGACTGCAGGATTTCTCAACCAACTCTTTGAGTTTGGTGAGATGATCAAAATCAGCCATACCCTGTTTGCCTTGCCGTTTGCCATCGGGGCCGCATTTCTTGCGGTTTCGCTTCAGGATTCCCATCTTCTTGCTTCCGGTTGGACGCCTTTTCTTCAGGTTGTATTGGCTATCGCGTTCGCAAGAACCTCTGCCATGTCTTTCAATCGCTGGGCTGATCGCGATATCGATGGGAAAAACCCGAGAACCGAGAATCGCTCTATTCCAGCGGGCCGTCTAACTGCGGGCCAGGTATTGACCGCAACCGTGATTTCCATCTTCGGTTTCGTTGCAACCTGCGCATGGATCGGTGATCAGGCGTTACTCCTCTCACCCATCGTCCTGCTCGTCGTCCTCGGATATTCCTACACCAAGAGGCTGACATGGCTTTGTCATGCAGTTCTCGGAATCGGACTGGGTCTGGCACCTGTGGGTGCATGGCTGGTTCTGACCGGAGACCTCGCAGATCCCTTACCCTGGCTCCTTGGAACCGCCGTACTTTTCTGGAGTGCTGGATTCGACATCGTGTATTCATGTCAGGATGTGGAAGTGGATAAAGAACAGTCTCTCAATAGCATTCCTGCACGTTTCGGGATCGCAAAATCCCTGATCATTTCACGATCATTCCATTTGGTAATGATCATCCTGATGGGACTGCTTTACCTTGAACTGGATCGATCTCTGCCTGTACTTATCGCCACTCTTCTGACCGCTACCCTTCTGTGTATCGGACACCTGCGCATCAGATCCGAGTATCGAGAATTGAAGCGGATAGAGAACGCTCTTCTCGAGTTCAATATCGCCATCAGCTTCATCTTCATGCTGTGCATGGCTGTAGAAGTATACCTATGAGGTCTGCGGATCAGGAAAGATTGACTCTCGTCGAGGGTTCGACCTGGCGTCAAACTGCCTTGCCGGCGGGTCGCATCGCAGTCGCTCGGGGAGGTTTGATCTTTTTCCTTTTGGCCATTTTTTACTGGCTGCTGGTTCCTCTGGGACCAGAGACCACACCGACCGCTGAATTGATCGCCTCTTACTGGACGTCCCATTCTTCACAATCTGTCGCTGCTTCAGTTCAATCGGGGTTACTAAGCTTCCTGACCCTGCTCTTCCCTGTCGCATTCTCCGCAAAATTTCTGGAGATCACTGAAGTCTGTTTGGCATTCGCGGTTCTCGTTTGCTGGATGCGCCAACTCGACGCCTCGCGGTCGACCGTGATTCCCACTGCCTTGATCATCGGTCTCTCCCCCGGCCTTTGCAGCCTTGTTGTCGAAGGTGGAGAATTGCCGCTCATGTTTCTCAGTGGTGCCATCCTTCTGGCTACGACTGATCAGGTCAGGGCGGAGGCGGGACGAGGAGTGTTTTTTGTCGGCCTCACCTTTGGGATTGCAGTCGCACTGGGTCCCGCGATGTTGCCAGTCTTGATCTATTCACTCGCAACCATGCTCTTCGATCGGGGAATTCGGGGAGTTCGCTCGCGAGGCTGGATCGCAATCCTCTTGGGCCTGCTGACCGGTCTCTTTTCGTCCTTGCTGCTGGGCCATGTCCTGCAGGGCACTGCTCCCCTTCCCACTCTCTCGAATACGTGGACCTCTTTTTCTGAAGGCTGGCTCATGTCCCTTCAGCAAATCTCAACCCCTTCCATAGAGGTACTGGTCCTGTCCACACGGGAATGGGGTCTGATCGCTGCGGGATTCGCCCTTCCCGGATTGATCTGGGCCCTCCTCCGTCGACCCGGAGACGTTGCACTGTTGCTGGTGATCATCACCAGCGGAGCCTTCATCGCTCCCGCGTCGCTTCCCGGTGCCGATCCAACCAAAGTCGCTGACCTGGATCCGTTTTCGCTTTTCAGTGCACTTCCAGCGGCCATTTTTTGTAGCTGGACCCTGACACTGGCACACCGATCACTGGCACGTTTCCAACCATCGAAAAAGTTGCTCGTTTCCCTGAGCTCGATCTTGATCTCCGCCACGATTCCTTTTCTGGTGACCCCGCCCTTATGGAAACCCTCCTCGGAATTGGTACGGCAATGGGGAATCTCTGTTTTGAATACCGTTCCTTCTGAGTCATTGGTGGTAACGGGGGGCAGAGATCAGGGGATTGCTCTGGAAGCAATTCAGTGGCTCGAAAAGATTCGTCCGGATGTCACGCTTCTCGATCCTCGGGGAGAAATTCTTCCCGTCAGACTCGGACTGCCTACTGATACGAAAAAGGAAGATGTTCTGGATACCCTGCGGGAGTTAAATACCCTTCAGCGCCCGCTGGTCTTCTTGCCTCAGGGACTCTCACACTCCCTTGCCAGCAACTATCAGGTTCAACCGCAGGCTCTCTGGTTTGAAATCCGAGGAGATCAACAACCGATCGCTTCAGACTTGCCCATGTGGAATCAGATCTCCCTGCCGCACCTTCCCCAATCTCCTGAAGCGGCGTGGCGTTGGCTACGCGGTGAAGGGGCCGAGCCTCCGAGAAGGGGCCGACTTGCAGGCAAGGTTGCTGCTGAATCGTGGCTCGCACTGGCCAGATCACAGGGTGAACTGAGATTTGATGGCAAATGGACAGCCATTCTCGCTTTACTGGAAGATCTTCATCACGATCCGGAAGAGGTGCAAAAGTGGCTGCAACATCAGGATGCCGAGTTGCCCCGGGTCAGTCCCGCTGGTCGTACTCGCGACTGACTTGCTCCAGAAACTTTCTTTCTTCAGGGGTCAGGGATTCGATTCCCTCCCGAGACACTTTCCCAAGCAGCTCATCAACCCGGGATCTCTTTCGTGATTCCTCGAGAGCCTGTTTCTGATCCTGTTGCTCCTGGAATCGCTGCTTTTGCTGCTCCCACCAACTTTGCTTTGGCTCGGAAGATCCCTGCCACCATTCACTCTCATCTTCACGGTCCGCCCGGGACATCACATAACTCTGGGCAAAAATCATGAGAGCCATCGCCAGCAAAAAACCACTCGCACCATCCACGGTCAACCAGATCAGCAAGAGTGCCAGGGAGACGACCCTGCCCGAAGTGATCATGGTTTTGTGAGCTCTCCATTCACCCTGACGCGACCAGACGATGGAGTGAAGAATCCTGCCCCCATCGAGGGGGAAAGCAGGAAGCAGGTTGAAAATCAGCAGGTCCAGATTGACTGCCGCAGCGATGGAAAGCGGATCAGAAACGGGCATGCGCAGGAAGAAAGAACCCACTCCATCTCCGGTAAAGATGGCCAATGGCAAAAGAATCAGCCACAGAACCAGATTGACGACCGGCCCACCGATCGCTACTGCCAAATGGTTCGCAGGTCTGTCAGGGATATCCACGGTTGCCAGCCCACCCAGGGGCCACAGCAACACTTCACTGGCATTCCCGCCGACCCTTCTCGCCGCACGGCAATGTCCCATTTCATGCAGGAATACCGAGGCGAACAGAAAAACCAGGTAGTAGATCACGGTACTTCCTGAAGCGAGAGATTCCCCCGCGGAAGCATCTGTTCCCGGTGCGCTGCGGGAGAGAGTCATCCATTCAAAAAGTCCCCAAAGGAGAAAAATCCAATGGATGCGGATGGTGATGCCATCAACGGTTCCCAGCTTCAAACCACCGCGATCAAACATCGATCTTCTTCTCCCCCCTCAAGCCACAGGTTATCCGGTTCGTTTCAGGAATCAGGAGCCAAACTGGATCCCCTGAGCCAGAGGCAACTCTTTCGAATAGTTGATGGTGCAAGTTTGGCGACGCATGTAGGCCTTCCACGAGTCGGATCCCGATTCGCGACCACCACCGGTGTCCTTCTCTCCTCCGAATGCTCCACCGATCTCTGCACCGCTGGTACCGATATTGACGTTGGCAATACCGCAGTCAGACCCCGCCGCAGAGAGGAATCTCTCAGATTCCTGAACATCCCGGGTAAAGATGGCACTGGAAAGACCCTGCGGAACTTCATTGTGCCAACTGATGACCTCGTCCAGATCCGAATAGCGCATCAGGTAAAGAACAGGTGCAAAAGTTTCTTCGTGAACGATGGGCATGTCATGCTTCGCGCGGACGAGGGCCGGCTGAACGTAATGCCCCCCTGCCGGTGCATCACCTTGATGACGATCCCCACCCAAAATCACCTCGCCGCCCTGGGCTTTCGCATGCTCGAGAGCAGTGAGCATTCCGTCCACTGCCTGCTCATTGATCAGGGGCCCCATCAGCACCCCTTCATCCAGCGGGTTGCCGATGGTGACTTGCTGGTAAGCATCCAGCAGTCTCGATTCGAGTTCATCGGCAATGCTCTCATGCATGAAGAGACGTCGAGTGGTCGTGCAACGCTGACCCGAGGTTCCACAGGCTCCAAAGAGAACTGCCCGGGTGACCAGATCGAGGTCTGCGTTCTCGGTGACGATGATGCCGTTGTTTCCACCCAGCTCCAAAAGGCTGCGACCCAGACGCTGTCCCACTACTTCGGCAACCCTGCGTCCCATTCGGCAAGAACCGGTGGCACTGATCAGCGGCAATCGGCGATCGGCAATCATCGCCTCACCGACGGGATCTGCGTCCCCGACGATCAGACCGAAAATCGGCGGAGCCTTCATGTCATCGAGAACTGCCTGAGCGATGCGATGCGTCGCCACAGCACACAAAGCGGTCGCCGGAGAGGGTTTCCAGATGACCGCATCACCACACACCGCTGCGACAAGGGCGTTCCATGACCAGACGGCAACAGGAAAGTTGAATGCAGTGATACAGCCCACCACACCCAAAGGATGCCACTGTTCATACATGCGGTGACCGGGTCTCTCGGAGTGCATCGACAAACCGTACAACTGCCTCGACAGTCCCACGGAGAAATCTGCGATGTCGATCATCTCCTGAACCTCACCGAGTCCCTCCGGAAGAATCTTTCCCATCTCGGCAGTAACCAACTCGCCCAAAGGCTGCTTGTAGTCTCTCAGCGCCTCACCAATTCTCCGAACCACTTCACCACGCTGGGGTGCAGGCCAGTTGCGCCACTCGAGAAAAGCCTGATGCGTCGATTTAACAACGGCCTCGTAATCTTCCATTGACCCACAAGTCACCGATCCGAGAGCAGAACCGTCGATCGGTGAATGACTGGTCAAAGACCCGCCAGCACCCTCGAGCCACTGATCAGAAAAGACACCCGAGTGATTTTCAGGAAGTCCCAGGGTTTTCAGAAATGAGCGATCCATGATCTTCAGCCTTTCTCACACCAACTCCGGGAAATCGGCCCGAGGTGGAATTCCGATTGGACAGTGGGAGCAGTCTCCTGATCGTCCGGAGGACTTGCACTTCGCCCTGTCACCTGTTCGGTCAACAAGGTAAGGCTGTACAGGGTTAAAATCGAGGGAACCCGCCCGCTGAAACTCTGCGCAGTGACGGTACTAGGGAAAGGTGGATCGCTTTCAGAAACTGGGAATTGGCTGCGACTTCGGCAATCAATGCCGACCTTCCCTGTTGAGGGGCAATTCACTCCCTGATGCATCAAGGGAGTATCGGCAACAGTAACGGAGTTGCCTCAATCGGGGTCATATCGGCAGATCCGTACTCTCCTAAATGTCGACAACCCTTTAATTCATGCCCTGAACAACCCATTCAGGACTGACTAAGTCGATTTTTTTGCAACTCCCCCCTCTCAAGGCCCGAAAATCATGTGTACAATCGACGAGTTCCGATATTAGGGTTCGACTGATTCCCGGTCTTTTAGGGGAATTTTGAATCCTGCGGAGCGTGAAAATCTGTGTTCTGCATTGGCCCGGCCCTGATTGTGCAGGATCTTCCCAGATCCGGTACTTCATTGTGGCCCTCCGCTATTCAGGCCAACTGGTATGCACATGGGCTTTACTAGGGCTTGGTTAGAGACATTTTGGATTAAATTTGAATGCCGAAGGCGCGGGCAATTCCGCTGTTCGGACATTCGTCTTTTTGAAAATCATTCCGGAAAACGGCTGGAAACCACCCAGCGGCTTTTTCGGGATACTGAGTTAAAGGTATTTTGGAACCCCTCTGAAAGGGAGTCAAAAGATGAAGCGTTTCATATTTTTTGCGGCAATCCTGGCCATTTCGGCTCTGATTCCGCTGGGTAATGCAGGGGCACAGCCTCTCAATGATGAGTGCCTGACTGCTGAAGCTGTCGGAGAGGGCTCTTTCCCCTGGGACAACACCGGGTCGTTGATCGAAGGCCCCAATGACTGCGACGCAAACATGACCACTGACGTGTGGTTCCTCTACACCCCCACCGCCTCCGGCACTGCCGTGATCGAGACTTGTCTCGGTGGTGGTACCAATGACGACACTGTTCTGATCGTCTATGACGGTCTGGCCGGTTGCCCGACTGCCGGAGCGGCATGCCTCGCTTCCGGTGACGACGAGTGCGAAAACGTCGCCGGTGGAGCCGGTTTCATGTCTCAGGTTCAGATTCCCGTGATCGCCGGTGAGAACTACTACGTTCAGGTCGGCGGCTGGAATGGTGCCGAAGGAGACGGAGCACTCAACATCTTCTTCCCTGCAGCTGAGATTTGTGACGACGGAATCGACAACGATGTCGATGGCCTGATCGATTGCTTTGACCCGGACTGCGTGGGAGCACCGAACTGCTTCGAGGGTGACGCTGCCACCTGTGGCGATGGTCTCGACAACGACGGTGACGGCACCATCGACTGCCTGGACATCGATTGCGCCGGAATTCCCCCTTGCGGAATCGAAATCTGCGATGACGGCATCGACAACGACGGTGACGGTGTCATCGACTGTTTCGACACCGACTGCATCGGTGACCCCTTCTGCTTCGAGGGTGATGCTGCCACCTGTGGTGACGGAATCGACAACGATGGCGATGGCGCCATTGACTGTGCAGATGCCGACTGCGGTGGTATTGGCCCCTGTGGTCTTGAAATCTGTGATGACGGCCTCGACAACGACGGTGATGGCCTGATCGACTGCATCGATACGGCCGATTGCCCGGTCGGAGTCCCCGGTTGCCTCGCTCCGGATAATAACGAGTGTGATACGGCTACTCCGATCTCGTGTGGTGACGTGGTGACCGGATTCACCAATCTGGCCACACCTTCCACACTGCCTCTGTGCATTACCTCCAATGGAACCGGTGGTGCGGTTTACTACACCCACACCGGAACCGGCTTCACGACGATTGCCACCACTTGCAGTGGCACCGCACAGTACGACACCAAGATCAGTGTCTACGAGGGCGACTGCGCCACTCCGATTTGTGTGGGTGGTAACGACGACAACTGCACCGGAGGCTCTTCCGGCCTCCTTTCCACCGTCCTCTGGGATTCGGTGGCAGGTGTCGAGTACATCATTGTCGTCCATGGCTTCGGTGGTTCTCAGGGCCTTTACGAGCTCACCCTGAACTGTGCTTCGGGTAGCGAGATTTGTGACAACGGTGTCGATGACGACCTTGATGGCGACATTGACTGCCTGGATGCAGACTGCGGCGGAGACCCCGCTTGCGGTTCTGAAATCTGCGATGACGGCATCGACAATGACGGTGACACCCTCGCCGACTGTGCCGATCCGGACTGTGCAACTGCACCTCTCTGCTTCGAGGGAGACGATGTTTCCTGTGCCGACGGTATCGACAACGATCTCGATGGCCTCACTGACTGCTTCGATCCCGATTGCGTCAACACTGCCCCATGTCCGGGTGCTCCCAACGATACCTGTGACAACGCTGAGCTGGTGAGTGAAGGCAACTTTGCCTGGGACAACACTGTCTCTACCACTGCTGGCCCTATCGACTGCGATGCCAACATGACCAACGATGTGTGGTTCCTCTACACCGCGACTGCCGACGGTACTGCTGTGATTCAAACCTGCGATGGTGGTGGATCCAACGACGACACTGTTCTGATCGTCTACGACGGTCTTGCCGGTTGCCCGACTGCGGGTGCAACCTGCCTCGCTTCCGGTGACGACAATTGCACCAATGTCGCGGGTGGCGCTGCCTTCATGTCTTCCGTCGAGATTCCCGTGATCTCCGGAGAAAGCTACTACGTTCAGGTCGGTGGTTGGAACGGTGCCCTGGGTGCCGGTTTCCTCGACATCAGCGTCAGCTGTGGTGCCACGGCCATCAGCAACTTCATTGCTACCTACGACTGTGCCACCAGCACCTCAAGCCTGACTTGGGACGACGGTGGATTCGATACCTACGACGTTCTTCGTGACGGTGTCGTTCTGGCCGCTGGCCTCGCTGCAGGAACCACTTCCTACACCGATTCCACTGCACTCAGCAACGGTACCTACGAGTACACCGTGACGGGTAACTGTGCTTCCGGCAGTGCCGTTTCCGCTTCGGTCTTTGTCAATGTCTCCTGCGCCAGTGGCGGAGAGACCGACATCATCTTCAAGACGGAATCTGACCTCGGACAAATCAACAGTTCTGCAGCTCTTGAGGCAGCCCTGACCGCCAACGGCATCAGCTTCCTGACCGTGGTCGACTTCCCGGCTTCCCAGCTGGGTAACGTCATTGGCACCTACGAGCGTGTCTGGGTCTGCAGTGGTACCTTCCCCGAGGATGGTCCCATGACGACTGCAGATTCCGATGCTCTGGCCCTTTGGGTTGAAGCTGGAATCGGCGTTTACTTCGAGGGTGGCGACATGTGGGGCTTCGCTCCCACCATTGGAGCCTTCGAAGGCTATGACGGCATTCTCTCCGCTCTGGATGGTGACGACACCTTCCTCAGTGTCAGTGGTCTGGACACACTTCTCGGTGTGGACTTCAGTGGAATCCAAAACGTTCCTTACAACCAGGACGCTGCAGGAAACGACTGGACCGACCAGTTGACTGTCGGACCTGAAGCAGGTGGACCGAATGTCGGCGCCATCTGGCAAGAGGGTAACGGTGCCTACATCACCGGAGCGTACAGCCAGAACCAGGATCTTGCGGGCTCACCGATCGGTAACGTGCTCGTCCAGTCTTGGGAGTTTGGTGGTTACGGAGGCGATCAGGTTCTGTTGGCTGCCGATATCATTGCTGCCCTCGGTGGTGGTGGTGGCGGACCGACCCTTCCTGAGTTTGTCCGTGGTGACTGCAACGCTGACGGTGGATTCAACATTGCTGACTCCATCTTCCTGCTGGCAGCCCTCTTCAGTGGTGGCCCTGCTGGAACCTGTCTGGATTCCTGCGACGCCAACGACGACGGCGGTATCAACATTGCGGACGCGATCTACGCTCTTGCAGCCCTGTTCAGTGGCGGACCTGCTCCGACGCCGACCAGCTGCGGAATCGATCCGACCGACACTGATCCGCTCGACTGTGCTTCCTTCCCGCCCTGCCCCTAGGCCTGGCCGGAAGTTCTGAAGCCTTTCCTTTTCGGGAAGGTTTCGCGAAGGGCCCCTCTGCAATCGCAGAGGGGCCCTTTTTTTTGTCTTCCAGGTCAAGGCCATGCTGTTATTCCCGATCTGGTCCCAAAGACGACGATTTCAGGAATCCTCGTTGAAGATCGACATTCCCAAATGTCAGACCTGTCATTCATGACAGAAGTGCCAGAAGCGTCCCTCACCCCTCGCTTGCCACTTCCCCCCCCGCTAATCTTGGGGGCACAAATATGACAAAGGGCGGCCAAAACCCGCTTCTGTGTATACAGGAGCAACCTATATCACTGTCCTTGATGGGGAAGATGAAGATGCCACGAATGACTCCTGCCCGAATTTTGGGCAAGGGGATCCACTCCCGGATTCCAGTTCTGATTCCGATACTGATTTTCTGGCTCAGCGCCTCGGAGGTGGTGGCCCAGGGGATTCCTCGTGGATTGCTTGAACAGGACAGAAATTCGGCCACTTCTACAGCGCCGATGAATCCTGCGGATCTTCTGGCAGGGCCCTTCCCTCTTTCCGGTACCAGTGCCTATGGCATCTGCTTCATGCCAGACAACAATCCCTGGGCTCAACCCATCGTGGTCGTCGCCGAACTCTTCAGTGCAGAGAGCTGGGTCTACGATGCCCTGACCCTTGCCCCTATTGGTCCGATTCTGAATCCTCCTGCAGGGATCTCCGTGACCGGTGTGACCACCGATGGAACATGGCTTTACTGGGGTGTGATCAACCCACCTGGACCCAATGAGATCTGGCGCTCCAATCCGGATGGAACAGATCCCCTGCTCGTCGGAATCGCGGATATTCAGGGCGGAGGATTCATTGGTGGACTGTGCTGGGATGGAGCCGATGGCATCTGGGCAGCAGATATCACTGCGGATCGTTATGACCTGCTCTCCATCAACGATGGATCCTATCTTGGAAATTCAGTGAACCACCCCGATGGTAACGGGCTCGGAAACGGTCTGGCGTTTCGAGCCGACTGCAACCGGCTCAGCATTCCCCATGGGCATGATCTTGCTGGACGCGTCACCACCCTGTCTTCCGTATCCACTCAAAGTTCCATCGCACTGGCACCGGTCGATTTGAGTAATCACGGTTTCTTTATCAATGGCGTCGAGAGTTCGCGACCCGCTTCAGCACCGACTGCAGATCCATTCGGTATCTCTTCCTATTGGGTGGTCGACAACTCAAGCAACACCATATCAGTAGTCGAGGGGCACGATGATTGCCCAACCCTGATTCCTGCACTGAGCGGATTTTCCTGCTCCTCCTTGAGTGACGGAACCCTCCTTGCTTCATGGGATCCGAGCACTTCTGCAGATTTCGTTGAGATTCGCGTAAATGGGATTCTGATCGATACCGTGCCTGCAAATCCTGGAAGTTGGGCTGGAGTGACAGCCAGTCTTCCTTCCCTGGTACGCATTGAGGCGCAAGGATTTTCAGGCAACAGTTGGACCCCCTCTGTCAGTTGCGACCTGTTGGCACCCGGTTGTGATCCCGCAACTGTTGAGATCAGTCACAGTGTGGATACAGAAAGCATCACTCAGGGAACACCCTTTTGTGGAGACGCGACCGGTCACCAGGCCCAATCGTTATGGCGACTACTTTCCCCGTGTGAAAGCCCTTTTCAGCTCAGCAATGGCATGAATCTCGAGGCGATCCGCATCGGCATTGAAAACTCCAATCCGGGGACCGGTTTTACTGTGCAGCCGCTCGTCCTGCGGATTTATGAAGATCAGACCGGGTCCGGAATCAACGATCCTTCTTTGCTGGATTTGATTCATGAACAGTCCTTCGAAGTCCCCGCATTCGAGACATCCCACATGTGCCTGACTCTGGACAACCCTGTGGAACTTCCCTGCGGCATGAATGTGGTCGTCGAATTTCATCTGCCTGATGGCACGGCAAATGGCCATCTGCTGATTCTGGGAACCAACGACTCCGGAGAGTCCGATCCCACCCGATTCTCGGCTCCGTTCTGTGGCAATGATCTTCCCGTTCCACTTTCAGATCTCGGATACCCGGATACTCATCTCATCGCCTCCTTCAAGGGGTCCTTCATCGCCTCGCCCTTCCGCCGGGGAGACATCAACGGTGACGATTCGGTCAACCTTGCCGATGGCATTTTCCTTCTTGAGTCACTTTTTGTTCCAGGGTCGGCCATGGTCGATTGTCGGGATTCTGCAGATTGTAATGACGACGAAGGAGTCAATCTGGCGGATGCCATCTTTCTGCTCTCACA
Organism: bacterium; assembly: GCA_029976805.1. Taxonomy (GTDB): domain Bacteria; phylum Planctomycetota; class UBA8108; order UBA1146; family UBA1146; genus UBA12191. Next base: position 61,254 of record JAPOLY010000001.1, on the reverse strand, counting down.
CCTCTTTGTTCCAGGATCTCCCAGCCTGCCTGAGCCGGAAGGAGCCTGTGGAGAAGATCCCACGAAAGCGACTCTCCTGACCTGTGACGAATCGGCAAATTGTCCCTGAAACACTCCCCTAGACTAATTAAGGCTTTTTTGAGACCGGAGCGGGTGCTTGACCCGTGCTGAATGTCCGGTAAATTTGAAGTTAATGGGCTAAATGTAACTTTGTGACAACTTGCGGTCTTTTCAGGTGGTCTGACAGATCGGAATCTCTCCGATCATCAGGTGTCCGTCAGGGCTTGTGCTTCTGTCATGAAACTTTGGATTTGTTTTTATTCCTGCGAGGAATTTTGACTTTCGCAATGGATATCCGAATTCCGGTAAAGGGATTCATTAACCAGGAAGGGTTTTCACCTATGAGACACCTACCGTTTTTGGTGGCTGCATTCATGATTCTCTCCTGTGGCGTCGTTGGCGCACAGGGAGCGGATGAATGTGCCAATGCTCAGCCGATCAACTTGACCGCACCGGGTACGGTGACGGTGGCGATCGACAACACCGCTGCAACCAGCAGCACTGCGATTCCCGCTGGAGGCGCGACCTGCCCCGGCACCGCTTTGGGAACGACTGAGTCAGATGTCTGGTTCAGCTGGACTGCTCCGGCCAATGGTCTTCTCGACCTGAGTACCTGTGTCAATCCAGGCGGTCTTGATACAGATATCATTCTTTATGATGCCTCCGCAGGTTGCACTGGTCTCATCGAGATCGGCTGTAACGGTGACGGAGCCGGATGCACCGCCTTTGGATCCGACCTCGTAGGTGCGGGTGTTTTCGCCGGTGTTACCTACTTCATTCGTGTCGGTGGTTGGGACGCCGCTTCTGTTGGAACAACAGACATGGACGTCACCTTCACATTGGGCACCATCGCACCCGCAAACTTGGTTTGCGCTTACGATGAGCCAACCGACACCGCGACTCTGACCTGGGAAAACCAGGATCAGTACGACACTGTGAACTACTACCTCAACGGAACCCTCACCGGTACCTTTGATGGAACTGCCGGAGCGGCAACGGACATTCTGACCGGATTCCCCCCGGGTCTGACCGTCATTTGTCTTGAGGGTGTGGTCGCTGGTGTTGCCAGTGCTCAGATCTGCTGCACCGTTTTCATTGCCGAGCCCTGCCCGTCAACTGTGGTTGGCTCCATGATTCCGATCCCGACGGTTCTTCCGCTCGGTGGCGGTGTCGCCTGTGGTGCCGGTGGTATTCATGCAGACAACTCTTACCTGCGTTCCTTCGATCTGGTCAACGGCTACAGCGTCAGTGACGAGATTACCGTCGAGTGTGTGACCACTGCTGTCAACGTTTCGACCCCTGCGCTCGCAGGTGGAACCCAGCCGGTTCGTATCCGTCTGATCATCGACCTCAATGGAGGTGGCCCCCAGAACTTCACCTACCTTGCCGGAACCAACGTCGGACAAACCCCCGATCCCGGTAACACCACCATGCTGATGGTGTACGAGGAAGAGTTCCAGGTTCCTGAACTTGCTGACAACATCTACAACTTCATTCTCGGAACCGGTGTCGTCGATCCTGATGGATTGGGCGCCAACTCCAACACCCTTCAGTGCATGACTTCCTATGGCCCCAGTGCAAATCTGGCTGTGGAAATCTTCACCCCCGATGGAAATGCCAACGGTGGAGACTCCTGGTACATGGGACTCACTGACGCTACTGCCACTGGTGAGATTGGAACCAGCTACATCGTTGCTGGTGCTTGTGGACTCGCTTCACCGAGCCCCCTTTCAGGAATTGGTTTCCCCAACAACCGTTACATCATGGATATCGGTTACTCCGTTGCTGTTGCAGGAACCTGCGGATCTGCGGGTGGAATCGCCAATCTCCAGTGCGATCAGAACGTGGGAGATACTTCTTGGAACCTGACTTGGGATGATGCCGGAGGAGCCGCTTCCTGGATCATCGAGATCGATGGCAATGTCGAAGCCACCTTGCCCTCTACTGATCTTTCCTTCCTGACCCTTCCCCAGCCGGAGTATCAGGACCTCGATGTTCTGATCACCTCTTGGTCTGGAGCAGGTGGTACCGGTGCTCTGATCAACTCTGCCGGTTGCACCCTGCAGACTGCTCCGGCCAATAACTGGCCCGCTGGTGCTTCCGTTGCTGCTGTTGGAACTTTCCAGCAGGAGATTGCGACGCCTTACACCACCACAACCGGTGTGCCGATCGATCTGGCTGTTTGTGACCCCGGAACCGGAATCACCCAGATCAACAACGACATCTTCCTTCGTTACACCGCATCCGTGGACGGGGATCTGCTGGTGAGCACCTGCAGCCCGAATACTGTGATTGCCGGTGCCGACACCATGTTGGCCGTCTACACCTACGATGCCGCACTGCTCGATGATCCGACTCTGGTCGTGGCTTGCAGTGACGACGTCAATGTGGGTGCCAACCCGACCAACAACCCCGCCTGCAACGTGTTCCTTGCGGAGACTGTCTTCGCTGCCACTGCTGGTCAGGAATACCTGATCCGCCTTGGTACCTTCAACGCTGCCGGTGTGGGAACCCTTGAGTACACCATTAATGACTGCGTTCCGGCGACCAACCTCACCGGTGCCGCTGACTGCACCAATGGTGACGTGACCCTCAACTGGACCCCGAACCCGAATGCATCCTCTCAAGAGGTCCTTCGTGACGGTGTCTCCGTGGCCACTCTGGGTGCTGCTGACGCCACTTACGTCGATCTTGGCGTGGCTGACGGCACCTACCAGTACGAGGTGGTCACCGATTGCGGCAGTGGTCCGAACCCCGTTGGTCTCAGCGTTTCCGTGCTCACCTACGCAGGTCAGACCGATCTGATCTTCGCAGTCGAGGGACTTCAGACTGGCGGAGACGTCGGTCTTGTCGACAGTGGCGATTTGCTTCTCAGCGCCCTCGTCGGTGCTGGTCGCGACGCTGCCATCGTTCGCGGTAGCTGGGTCGATTACCCCTGTGCCAGCGATGCCGGCGTTGCCAACATCTGGGCGCTGACCGGTACGGTCCCCAACGACTACCGCATCACCGCCGCTGAAGGTGACGAATTGGCCCTCCTCGGTGAAGCCGGAAAAGGCGTTTACTTCGAGGGTGGAGATCACTTCGGATTCCTCCACGTCGCCTCCCTCTTCGACGGCCGTGACGGTGTCGATGACGGCACCTACGACACCGGTGACGGAGATGATACCTTCACCTCCATGGACGGTTTCGATTCTGGTGCAGGACTCGACATGAGTGCCAACCAGGACGTGGCCTACACTCAGGACCAGGCTGACAACGACTGGACTGACCAGTTGACCCTTGCCGGTGCGGATGCCGGAGTGGCCGCTGCTGGAGTCATTTGGGCTTCTGACGACGCCCTTGTCGACCCCACTACTGGCGCAGCGATTCCGCAGTACAACACCGGTATCGCCAGTGAGACCACCGTCGGTGGTAACACTGTGGTTCAGTCCTGGGAGATCGGTGGTTACGGTGGAGACCAGTCTGCACTGTCTCTTGCCTACGCTGAGTTCCTGAGCGGTGGTGGCGGAGGTCCCGTCTTCAAGCGTGGTGATACCAACCAAGACGGTGGTTTCAACATCGCGGACGAGGTCTTCCTGCTGGCAGCCCTCTTCTCCGGTGGTACCCCCTGTGGTTGTGCCGACAGCTGTGACCAGAACGACGACGGCGGCGTCAACATCGCCGACGCCATCTACGGTCTGGCTGCCCTCTTCTCCGGTGGACCTGCACCGACTGATCCGGGACCGGCAGTTTGTGGCGAAGATCCGACCGACGATGGTCTGACCTGCGACACTTACAACGGCTGCTAATCCACAGCGGCGAATCGGATCTCATGAGGTCCGCTTGATGGGTGGTGAGAGGCTTTCCTCTCACCACCCATTTTTTTGTTTTTGGCCCTGAAACAGCGGATTCCGGGAAAGATCGAGGGCCGAGAATGTTGCCAGAGTCCTATTCGACCCTTACGATGAGATGTGGGTGATTTTCACAATATGGGTTCACTATTGGGTTCACGGATTCAGACCTCGGTTTGATCGTTCCTTCGACGGTACTCATCACTGATGGACAATCATCTGGCAGAACAAGATTCAAAGTTTTATGCGACTTCAACTGAGTGGTACGCGAGGGTTCCACTCTGGAGGAAAATCAAATGAACAGAGTTTTAACAGGGGTGCTCCTGCTCCTTTTCACCGTCTTCACCGTTTCGGCCCAGGCCCAGGTGACGATCAATGAATTCCGCATCGATCAGGGTGGTTCAGACACTGATGAATATTTTGAGTTGTGGGGTCCAGCGGCTTCGAGTCTGGATACCTTCACCTACATCGTCATCGGTGATGGCTCCACCGGCAGTGGAACCGTGGAAGCCGTCGTCAGTCTCGCCGGAAACTCCATCGGTTTGACCGGGATCTTTGTGGCTGCAGAAAGTTCCTTCACTCTGGGAACCGCAGATCTGATCACCGATCTCGCCTTTGAAAACAGCGACAACGTCACCCACCTTCTCGTCGAAGGATTCACAGGTGCCGCCGGTGATGATCTGGACACTGATGACGACGGTGTTCTCGATGTCACTCCATGGACATCCATCATCGACTGCCTGGCCGTCCTCGAAAATCCTCTGGATCCGACGACCGGACTTCCCACTGGCGGAGAACTCGTTTACTGCTCCACCACTCTGGGTCCCGATGGCACCTTTGTCCCGGCTCACCCCGTCCGCTGCCCTGACGGAAACGGTAGCTGGGAGATCCAGCCCTTCGGAGATCTCACTCTGGATACCCCGGGACTGCCTAACATCTGCCCTGAAGTCTGTGACAACGGTGGCGATGACGATGGCGACGGACTTGTGGACTGCCTTGATGACGACTGCACCGGTGACCCCTTCTGTGCGGCACCGCCTGCCAATGACAACTGTGCGGACGCCACCCCCATTGGTGAGGGAAGCGTCGCCGTCACCACTCTGGGAGCCTCCAGTGATGGTCCCTCCTCATGCGGTGGCAGCAATCTCAATGACGTCTGGTACCTCTACACCGCGTCCTGCAGTGGACTCATCACGCTAACCACCTGCGGCACGGCCGACTTCAACCCTCAGATGGCCATCTACCCTGGAACCTCTGCCTGCCCTCCGGATGCCGCATCAGAACTGGCCTGTGACTCCGGAAGCTGTGTCGGTTCCGGTGAGCCGGAGATCTTCCTCGACGCCATCGCCGGTGAGACCTACCTGGTCCAGATTGGTGGCTTCAATGGCGAGCGGGGTGATCTCACCCTGACCGTCAGTTGCCCGCCTGCAGACTGTCACCAGTTCCCGAATCCGAACCTTTCCTTCGACGGCTTCATCGGTATCGGTGGCACCAGTGCACCCGCGGCACCGATCGCCTATGTGGGTGACCCTGCAACCAACTTCACCTTTGACACCATCAATGTCACCGGAACCGGAACCATCGATGACCTCGACGTCGGCGTGAATATCACCCACGGCTTCATCGGTAACCTCGACATCGATGTGGTCGCACCCAGCAACACTCAGGTGCGTCTGTACCAGAACGAAAACAACTCCGATGACAACATGAACTTGATCTTCGATGACGAAGGAGTTCCCTACGGCAGTAACACCACTTTCAGTGGCGTCCGCATGCAGCCCTACGCCCTTTCCCAGGGCACCGGATCCCTTGCCGATTTCGACGGTGAGCCGGTCAGTGGCAGCTGGGCCATCGTGATCGCGGATATCTTCCCCAGTACCGGAGGTGGAACCCTCGACAGCTGGAGCGTTCAGATCGCCCAGCCTGCGGCCATCAATGGTGTCGAAACCTACACCATCAGTATCGACCCCACTTCGCTGATCGGTATCAACGACCTCGACGTGGACATGAATCTGGCAGCACCGGATCTGAGCGGCGTGGCCATCGACCTGCTCTCTCCGGCAGGCACCAGTATTCGCCTGCATGACAACGGTGCCGGAACCGATCTGATCGGACGCTTCGATGATGCCACTGGCAACAATGACGGTTTCGGATCCCTGATTCCGTCCGGTCCGGGTATTTTGGCTGATTTCGACGGTGAGACTCTCGGTGGTGACTGGACACTGACTGTGGCGAACACCGCTGCGACCGCCACCCTTTCCGGCTGGGCCCTGCAGGTTTGTGCTGCGGAATGCAATGCCCCAACCGATCTGACTGTTACCAGTTCCTGTGCCCTCGACAGTGTCGATCTGGCCTGGATCAACAACAGTGCTTACACCGGAGTCACCATCGAGCGCGACGGTGTCGTGATCGCTAACCTGCCCGGTGATGCCACGACCTACTCGGACGCTTCTCCGCCAGAGGGCTTCCTGAGCTACATCGTGCGAGGCAACTGTACTGCCGGTGCCGGCGAAGCCTCCGGGTCCACCGATCACTACAGCTACAATGGCGAAGACACCATCGTGATCGCCATGGAAGGTCTCTTCGACGGTGGAGACACCGGATCCAACGATACCGGTGCTGCTGTCCAGCAGGCACTTCTTGCAGCGGGGGCCAACTCCAAGTTGGTGCGCATGCAGATCGACGAATACCTCTGCCTCGATCCGGCACAGGTTTCGCAGGTCTGGATCCTCCTCGGTACCTTCCCCACCAACGCCAAGCTCAACGTTGACGAGGCCAATCTGGTTGCAAGCCTTGCGGAAGCGGGAGTCGCCATCTACTTCGAGAGTGCAGACCACTGGAGTTTCCAGCATCCGATCTCCGCCTTCGATGACCGCGACGGAGTCGCTGAGCCCTACGCTCAGGACGACACCGATTCACTGGTCAGCCTCGATGGTCAGGACAGCGGCCTCGGCCTCGACATGTCCGCCAATCAGAATGTGCCCTACAACCAGGACAACCAGTCTGCGACCGGCAACGCCAATGACTTCACCAATATCCTGATCCCTGCCACGGCTGAACCTGCTGGCGGAGATGCAGGTCTGGTGTGGCAGTTCGATGACGCCCTTGGTCTCGCCTACGGGGTCACCACTGCCTACATTCCTGGCAACGGTGGACGCGTGATCTGCTCTTCCTTCGAGTTGGGTGGATATGGTGGAGATCAAAACGCTCTGGTTGCGGCTTACCGCGATTTCCTGGCGGGTGGCGGTGTCACCCCCGGAGGTGGTTTCCAGAGAGGTGACTGCAACTCGGATGGGGCCTTCAACATCGCCGACGCCGTCTTCCTTCTCGGCAACCTCTTCTCGGGAGGACCCGACGGAACCTGCGTCGATTCTTGCGATTCCAATGACGACGGCAGCATCAACATTGCCGATGCGATTTCCTCTTTGGGTAGCCTCTTTAGCGGTTCCGGCCCCCTTCCCGATCCATTCGGTGCATGTGGCGATGACCCGACTGCGGACAGCCTCGATTGTGGCGCCTACGACCCCTGCCCCTGATCTTTCTTCAGGAACAAGGCAGATTGGAGGCCCGGGAGAATCACTCCCGGGCCTCTTTTTTTGTCGGTGTCGAATCGTCGATAGCCATACTCCACGGGAATCCGCTATCATTCGGCCTCGAGGCTGCAAAGAGGAGAAGTGATGCCCCCTGAGAACTCGCCAAAAACTGATCGAGGCGATGCGGAGGTACGTCGGGTCGGCCCTCTCGGCAGAACGATGCTGATCTCCAGAATCCTCGGCCTCTTCAGGGATATTCTTCTCACCACCTTGTTGGGTGCCAGTGCCACTGCGGATGCACTTCGGGCGGCACTGCGAATTCCGGTGATTCTCCGCGACATGCTTTCTGAAGGAGCGCTTTCTGCCTCTTTTTCACCGGCCTACCGGGAGCAACAGCAGTCTGCGGATTCCACTGCCAGTCATCAATTCGCCCGTGCGGCGATGGGGTCCATCACCCTGCTGTCGCTGACCCTTCTCACCGTGCTCGCCTGGCAGGCCGATTGGATCATCGGTACGGTTTTTCCCGGACTCGAGAACAGGGATCAGGCAGTCCGCGGACTGCGAAGCCTCCTGCCCTATCTCGCCCTCGTTCCCTTCTTTGCCGTCTTCAGAGGTTTGCTGCACTGCCATCGCCAGGACTCTCAGGCTCTGAGGCCACAGATCTTCCAGAATCTGACCCTGTTGGCCTCCGGAAGCATCATGTTGGTCATGGGAGTCTCGGACCTTGAACGGGCACAGGGGTGGATCTGGGCCTTTCTGGGAGGTGCCTTGCTGGGGGCTCTGGGGATGCTTCGCGATGTTTCCCGTCATGCCCCGATCCCCTGGCCGACACTGCGCTGGAAGGTCCCCGGTCATGGCCGTTTCCTTCTCGACTTTGGAGCTCTCCTCCTCAGTCAGATTCTCATCCAATCGTATTCCCTGCTCGCCTTTCATCTCGCCTCGGGGCTGCAGACCGGAAGCCTGACCTGCCTCGAAACCGCTTTCCGATTTCACTTTTTCCCCATCGCACTGATCGGTGTCAGCAGCGGCATCGTCGCCGCCGACGAATCCGCAGACCTCCTCAGCCGGGGACAACGGGGACAGCTCTCCAGAATGCTGACGCGCAATCAGCGACTGACCGCATTTGTCGGGGGACTCGCCGGTGCCGGGCTACTGGCCACTGCAGGTCTCGTAATTCAATCGTTTTTTGTGTGGGGCGAATTCACACCCGCGGATGGACTGAAAACTGCAGAAATCCTGAGTTGGTACTGCCTGGCGATCCCCTTTGCAGCCTTGAATGTCGGCCTGCAGAGAACCGCCATCACACTCGGTCTTCGCAAGGCAGTACTGGGGATCACGCTGCTCGGTCTCATCCTGCAAACCGTCATTCTATTCGGAGGATTCTTCGAGGTGGGTACCGACCTGATTGCCCAGTCCTATGTCATCTCAGCAATCTTCACCTGGCTGGCACTGCAGGGATTGATTCGTCGATCACTGACTCTCCCCCGTCTTCGATGGAGCCAAGGACTGAAATTGACCCTGTTGATTCTCGTCGTTCATCAGGGGGCTCATCACTGGATTCAGGGTCTCACCGACTGGACCCCCGGATTTCCGGGGCGGGCCTACCTGATTCTGGGTACTGCGATCCTGCTGGGAGTATTGATTGCCACAGGGGTGGGTCGTTGGCTGAAGGTGGCGGAGGTTGACTCGATGTGGGTGGTCATTCGCGCAGCCGCTGGCAGGACTCTGCAAAACAGGAACTGACTCCGACAGCTCAGTCCTCCGGTTGCCACTCGGGAATTTCCGGAATCCTGTTTGCGGGCATCGCTCTCTTCAACAACAGTTTTTCGCGACTCGGAAGATCTGCCAAAACCGATGCCATTCTTTCCCCGGCGTTTCCGTCTCCATAAGCGTGAGTCATACCGTTCAGGGACGCTTTGAATTCGGGGTCGCAGATTTTTGCAAGACCGGTGACGATTTCCTGTTCGACTGCAGGAACATCGACAATGCAGCGACTGCGTTCACGTCCCTGTTGGCGACGGCCCACATTCAGACAGGGCAATTCGATGGCCGGGGCTTCCATAATCCCACTGGAAGAGTTGCCGATGATTCCTTTGGCGACTCTCAGCAAACCCCAATACAGATGATGGGAAAGATTGACGTGCATCGAGGCGTGGTCATGACGAGAACAATACTCTCGGGCCCGATCCCGAATCGCCCGGCTACCTGCATCCGCATTGGGAAAACAGAAAATCAGGGGCTCCCGGACAGTCTCGAGAGCAGCGAAAAAAGGATCTGTTTCCAGAGCCACATTTCCATCAAGGGTCGTCGGGTGCCATGCGACCACCAGAGGAGAAACACCCTCTCTCAAATCCAGCGTCTTTCGGACTTCCACTTCTGACAGTGATTTCCCTGCAACCAGATGATCGATACTGGGGGCACCCACCTGATGAATACGCCAGGGTTCTTCTCCGAAAGCCAGCAACCTTTTGCGGGCAGTGGCGGTTGGAACGAAGTGGATATGCGACATCGAGGTCAATGCCTGTCTGACGGCATGATCGATGGCCCCCTCGGAAACCTCTCCCCCTTCAATGTGCGCCACAGGGATTCTGTGAGCCAAAGCAACAGAGGCGGGTGCAAGCATTTCATAACGATCGGCGATCAGAAGAAGCTGGTCCGGCTTTTCTCTGGCGAAAAGGTCGGAAAGAGAGAGGGTCGCCAATCCGATGGTTTTCGCCATTCCCTGTTCAGAATCACTACTGAGCAGACACTCCACCCGGTGATCCACTTCAAACCCATCGGCGAGAATGTCATCGACGGTGTAGCCAAACTCGGGTGAAAGGTGTGAGCCCAGTGCTGCGAGAGACACCTGAAGCCCGGAAACCCGTCGCAGGGCTTTGAGGGGCGAGGACAAATGTCCCCAATCAGCACGGCTCGTGGTCAGGGCCAACAGTTTTCGCAAAGCAGTTATTCTTCCGCCTCAAGGTCAAGCCAGATCGCCCACGAACCCGGTTCGAGGCGACTGTTGACGATCCATGTCCGGATCCACTCCTTCGGTGATATTCCGACAGCTTGACCATGCTCGAGAACCTTGTTCTTTTCGAGGCAATAATGAGCCACGGTATAACTCCAAGCCCGGATCTGTTGGGCACTGCTGGTAGAACCAATCACTTCCAGTTCTCGCTGACCGAGGGCTGTCATTCCCCGTGTGACTAATCCCCGGGTTCCATCCTTGGCTTCCCAAAGCCGGAAATCGATCCAGATTCTCAAAGGCAAATTTGTCGGGGTCATCGCAGCGCAGGATTCTTCAAAGGCGGTCCATGAATGAATCGAAGTTGATCCATCCCAATAAACTGCCAAAGCAGAGCAGCAATCCCCCAGCAACAGGGAAACCCTCGTCAAAAGCAGGGCATCCTGAACTGAGAAACGAATCGCCTCCTCATCGAGAACAGGAGCTGCCGGGGCCTCAGGGTATATCTCAATCACCCCCTTGCTGGGGCTGACATCCGGCACTGCTTCACTGTCGGAAGTACTTTCAGGAGACTGCTCAGGAAGGCGGGGATCACTGACCACCACAAACAAATGGGCTTCATGACGCTGGAGGACTGAGGCCCCATCTTCCCAATACCAGGCGGCCGACAAGGGACCTTCGAGGATTTCCGCAGGAACCGGCTCATCACAAAGGGTGACCTTGACAGAAACCCCAGCGATTTCCGCCACCACCGTACTGCCCTCATCCGCGAGACGAATAATGGTTTCATCGCCGAGAAGATCCCTGAGTTGGTCTCCCAATTCATTCAGGGAGAGGTCAGGCTCCGATTCCAAAGGAAGAAGAGAGATCATTTGCGCCTGTCTGTTGTGTTCAAAAGGAGTCGATCAAACAGTCTTCCCTCGATGTCATAGGCAGAAATCTCCATTTGACCGCCGTTGACATTGACCATCAGGAAGTGGTGATCGACCCGCTTGTTACTGCTGAACCAGGTTCGATTGGGAGCAAAACCTTCCAAATGTCCGCCTCCACCACCCCCAGTAATGTAAACAACACCTTTGCCAGGACCAACCGTCTTGCCGTTCCGAATAGGCCAAGTGCGCTCATAGACATGAATATGCCCATTGAAAACGACGTCCACACCATGTCGTTCATAAATGGGAACCAGATGATCCTGAATCGCCAGGACTCCCTGAGCCGAACTGCCCTTCCAGGTGTTCCCGTAATCGTTTTCGTCAGAGGTCCATGCCGGATGGTGATGATAGACCACTTTCCATTCAGCCTTGCTCCTCTTGAGAGCTTTTTCGAGCCACTTGACCTGATCAGTATCTGGACTCACGGACTTGTTGGTGTCGATGACGAAAAAGTGCGTATTTCCCCAAACATAGTCGTAATAAAACTCTGGATCGGGAAGAGTGAAGTAATCGTAGTACAACTGGGCGTTTTGTTCATGATTCCCGAGCGTTGGAAAGATCGGTGCTCTTTGAAGGAGATTTTTTGCACCTGCAAAAAACTCATGAACCCACTCTCTCTTGTTGGAACCGGTCCCCACGAGATCACCACAGTGGACGACAAAGTTGGGACGGTGCCCCCACGCCAGATCTGTGACCGCCTCCGTCACAAGAGGATTGTTTTGTGTATCCCCGATCACCAAAAATCCAAAGGCCTGATCTTTGGCAGTTCGTGTCTGAAAAGTCAGAATCGGAGATTCCAGTGCTTCATCGGTATCACCGCTCCTCTGTGCCCTGACTCTGTAAAAGTAAGGTGTTCCCTCTGAGAGGGATTGAAGCCTGATATGGTGCAACCTGCCTTCTGAGGAGGAAGACACTGCCTCTCCCAGTTTGTCATCCTTGCCATATTCAACGACCACTTCACAGTCCATGGAAGTTTCACAACTGACCGTGATTTCGTCATCCTGTGCCCATTGCAACCATGGAGAGACCGCAAATTTGAGCGGCGGCCTGGGAGGTTCATGATTTGTGCACTCTGGTCTCTCTTGAAAAACAGATTGAATCGCTTCTGCACTCAACGCGGTCTTCCACAATCGGAAATCCTGCAATGCTCCCACATGAGGATGAAATTCATTGTCATCCCGATAAGCACCCAACACAAAAGGAGCGTTTTGCGAGTAGAGAATGTCGCCACTCTGGTCCTCTGAGACAGCGACCTGCTTGCCATTGAGATAAACCACCATTCGTTGACCGTCATAGGTACCCGCGATGTGATACCACTGACCCGGCCTCATCGTTTCTCCGCCGGCAAGGTAGGTCAGGTAGCCATCCCCGTCGTCTCTGTCTTTTGAAGCAATGGCCAGGCAAGCCTGACCTTTTCTGGAACCCAGCAACCAACCTTTTTCATAATCTGCATTGTCCTGAAGATATCCCAGCAAGCCGCCCCACTCCTGGGATTCCTCTTGTGAGATCCATCCTGAGACAGTGATCTCTCTTCGGGGTAAGAGGTCCTTGAGATCAGAAAATGTATCACCCATCAGCAACATTCCACTTCCCCCTTCTGAGAGAAGTGCCACACCTCCTGCTGCTTCGCCAAGGGAGAGGTCTCCACTGACATTCCCCTTGATTCGTCCATCCCGAGTGACAAAGGAACCGTCTTCGCCCATGTAGGAGCTGCGAAACTCCCAGTGCAGGAAGGGAGATTCCACATTGACCGGCTGTGCCACTACCGATACCGGAGCAAACAGGAGAATGAAATACGCCAATACCCTTCGCCAGAGGGGTTTCGCAGAACACGGCTCCACGGATACAGCAAAAAAGGGAACGATTTTCGAGGACATACGAATTTCCTTTTCAAAGCGAAACCGGTAAGGGGATCACGGGGTTATCTTGGGATACTGGAACGGAGATTTCCATGTTCAATCTGCTGACAATCAGCCTCTTTACGACCCTGTGGACAACTGCCGTGGGGTTGAATCATGACGACCCCAAAGCAACGCCGAAATCTCCTCCTTCGGTCGAGAGCACTTTCCAGTACCCCAAAAGCATTGCATGGATCGGAACCTGGCAGGCAGCGAAAGCCGAAGCCGAGAGAACCGGAAAGCCAATTCTGCTCCTTTCGGCTGCCCCACAGTGCAGGGGAATCCCTGGAGTTTGGTGACCGGGCAAACAGGAAATGGACCAGAGTTACTGGTCCGACCCGGAAGTGATCAAACTCTCAGAGCGATTTGTCTGTGCCCGACTCGCCACCTACGAAGATGCCACCGAAGGCAAGTTCCTCAAAAGCCTGTATCGGGGAAGAACCGGAGAGTTGGAAAACACCGTCTTTGTGATCCTCGCTCCCGATGGAAAAACACGCCTCAGCAAATCAGGTCGCTCTCCCCAGATGGTCTTTGGAGGATCGGTGGGTTGGGAATCTTCAATTCTTGCCCTTGAGATGCATGCCATCTCCCAGAAATATTCAGCCAAATCCGTAACCTCCGGACTTCCTCCTCTTCCTACCTGCAAGGATCTGCGCAGATCCCTGAATGTCGCCTCCTGCGATCGGCAATTGCTTGTGGTTGCAGATCGAGTCTCGGAAGCCGTGCTGAACAAATTACGATTACTTGCATGGAAAGAACCGTTCCGTGGAAGACTTGCCTGGGGATTGACCAATTCTGCAAAAGAAGCCAGGCAAATTGGATTACCGGCAAAGGAACCGGGGATTTCCATCGTCAGACCTGGAGAATTCGGACTCACTTCCAGTGTGATCTCACATATTCCCGAGTCTGCTTATGATCAAAAAATCGAGTCCGAATTGGCGACCGCTCTTCAGTCCTCAAGAATCTCTGAGAAGAACTACCGCAGACATGTTTTGAAAGGTCGGCGTCTCAACAAGAAATGGGATACGGAGATAGAAGTGACGGATCCCATGATTCCGCCACGGTAAAACCCCTGGATGGAGATTCCTGATCAGAATGCAAAATCATCTCTGAAAGGGTCATGATCGTGAAGTGCCTTCGCAGTGCACCAGCGAGCGATCTGCTCCAGATGCAGCACATCATGAGTACACCACGCCAACAGGAGATCCCCCGCCTTCAATGAACCGTCTGGAAGAGTTCTCTCTATAAACCAATCCGGATCTTCAAGGCTTGCCAGCCAGGCCAAAGATCTCTGTCTTTCATCCTGAAACAATCTCAATAATTCCCGAAGAGGCCTTTCAGAGTATTTTCGCTCAATCACCCATTCTTCAGGGTCCAGCGCAGGCCACTCTTCCAAAGATCCTGAAAAGAACAACTCCAGTCGAGCCCGAAAGATTTCCCGATCACCATCGATCAGGTGACCCAGCACCTCACGCAAACACCACTGGTCCGATTCTGCTACCCAGTCGGAAGAGGCTTCGGGAATCGATTCCACCATTGCAGTGATCGCCCCCAGCGAAGAGGCCAACCGCTGGATACTGTTGGTCTGCAAACTGTTTTCTTGCGAAAAATCGTTCATCAGGGATTCATATCTTTCGATATCAACGATTCCAGTCGATTCAATGCTCCGACTCCGGAGTCCGCTTGATCAAAGATTTTTGAATGCTCATCCGTCAGCATATTTTCCGTGAGCATATGCTCGATCATTTCAAAGAACGGATCCCAGTATCCATCGATGTTTGCAAAAACCAGAGGCCTGTCGATCAGTGACAACTGATTGAGCACCAAAAACTCGACTGCTTCTTCCAGAGTCCCCAGACCACCGGGAAGAACCAGAGCTCCCTTGCTTCTTTCCCACATGATCTTCCGACGTTCCTGCATGTCATCGGTGAGAATGATTTCATCCGACTCAGCGAGAGTCAGGCCCTGATCGTCAAAAAATTTGGGAATAACAGAAACAACTCTTCCCTGCGATTCGTGAACCGCTCTTCCAAGTCGCCCCATCGAACCGATGTTCCCTCCCCCAAAGATCAGAGCATGCCCCTGCTTTGCAATGGCGGTTCCCAGTTCAGCCGCATCCTCCAGAAAGAGAGATCGGATCGTATCACTTGCTGAACAATAAACAGCAATCTCCATGGGCCCCCTCCACTCCGCACTCCCGGCCAATGAGGGGAAACGAAGACTGCTTTATCCTCAACCGGGAAGTATTCAGGTCAAGTCGAGAATCAGGATTCCTTTTTGCAAGGAGAACGCTCCCCACTTGTCGACAGGCCTTTCTCCGCTAGATTGAATCTGGAACTGAATCTGTTTCTCCCTGACTCCAGAAAGTGGGTCGTCATGAATGTCGTCAATATTTCTGAAAAATTCTCTCTCTTCAACGATCACTGGTCACCGAAGAGAATTGGTGAGCTCAATGGACAACAGGTCATCATTGCCAAGGTTCAGGGGGAGTTTGTCTTCCATAAACATGACGATGAAGATGAACTGTTCATGGTGATGAAGGGCCAACTAAAGTTGGAGTTACGGGACCAAACAGTGGTCATCAATCCCGGTGAGTTCTACATCGTCCCCAAAGGTGTGGAGCACAAGCCAGTTGCAGAAGATGAAACTTACTTGCTCCTGTTTGAACCGATGAGCACTCAACATACTGGCGACGTCAAATCGGAGATCACTGTCGAAAACTACGAAGAGATCTGATTAAAAGAACGCCTGAAAAAAAGAGGAGTGACGCTTTCGCGTCACTCCTCTTTTTGATGCATGACCCCATAGTATGGGTGTCACTTCTTATGGGCACGAGTTGTACTCTGCACAATCAAGGGCATCACCAACCGGATCAGCACCACAGCTACCATTTCCACCAGGTTCAGGAATGTCTGGACCACTGGTAAAGAGATAACTCAGAAGATATACCGCATCGGCGATATTCTTCAGTTCATCATCGTTGGTGTCAGCAGCGTCATCACAGTTGGTCACTCCTCCAAGGAAGAGAGCATTCAGCAACTGAACTGCGTCAGCTAGATTGACGACCGCATCGTCATTAATGTCTGCGCGGACGAATCCTGTACCTGAAACCGGGGTCAGCGTCACGGTACCAGTCTCACCCTGAACTCCCTGGGAGGCTGCACCGACCACCACGACCAGTTCCACCGGAGGTGTTCCCAGAGTCTGTGAAAACTGCAACTGGGTTTCCGTTGGAGTCGTAGCCCCGATCAGTCCTGCAGCGACCGTTGAGTAATCCACGGTCACCAATTCTGTGGCAGTGGCAAAGGTCAGAACGTCAGTACCGACAAAGGTGTAAACGCAACCCACGGTCATGCCGTCTGCGAAGCTGTTCACATCGAAGAAATCGGGACCCGTGTTGCCGTTCAATGCAGAGAGAATCGAGGCAGCATTGATTCCTTGACCCGTCAGTACGGCTGGATCATGGACCAATCCGAATGAGAACGCCTGAGTTTCATTCGGGAATCCAGTATTACCAGGATCCTCCTCAAGGGTGACCGAGACTGTGACAGAGGCTTCACCCGTGGATTCCGGATAGTCCACCGACTGATCGACGGCGGTCATGACAAACCCGCTCGGATTCAGGGAGACGGAACCGGAGTTACCCCCAGCAGGAACCGCAGACCCGGCAGCTGTTGAAACAATCATTTCCACAGGAGGAGTTCCCAGAGTCTGGACGAAATCCAGACTGGAGGTCACGGTTCCACTCGCTCCAGACAGCGTACCCGGCAAAGCCGCATATGCGACGGACACGATACCGGTTGCAGAAGTGAACTGGATCGACTGTGAAAGACTGAAGTCGTAGACGCAGCCGATGCCGACACCATTCGCAAATACGGATGTGTCGAAGAAGGCCGGGCCAGCTCCTCCATCCAGAGCAGCCAGGGGACCAACCGCTTGTGCACCCGTCGCCTCAAAGAGAGTACTGTCGTGTGCGAGACCGAAAGAGAACCCGGCGGTATCGGTCGGGAATCCCGGGTTGCTTGCCAACTCCATCAGGGAGATTTCCGATTCAAAGGCAGCACCTGAAGCGCTGTAGGATCCATTGACGTCTCCTGCACTGAACATGAAGCCAATCGTCTGGATCACATCCACACTGCAGTTCTCCATAGGTGCTTGCTGAATCGGGGTACAGCTCGGGACCAACGAATAGGTCTGGTTGCCCAACGGAGCCGCAGAGTCAACATAACTGCTGCTGCTGCCTGGAAGCACGGCAATCTGGGCCCCACCTCTCATGACAGAGATCTCCTGATAGGCTTCGCCATTGCTCCAGCTGAGATTGACGCTGGTTCCGCTGCCCTGAATGCAAAGAAGATTGGAAATGGGCAGACAGTTGCAATCAGGATCGGCAAAACAATCGGGATCTTCACAGTCGGTCAATCCGTCCTGATCGTCATCCACACCGTTGGTGCAGTTTTCTGGGGGCGGAGGAGGAGCCACGGAACTGATTTCCAGGGTTCCGGTACCGACGGCAGCGGCATTCCAGCCTCCAACGCGAATCAGAACCGTTTCGCCGGCATTCAGGTTGGCAGAAACACTGCTCGTAAGACCGCCGCACCCGGTTCCGTCACCATTACAGGCGATCGGTGCCAGTGCACCACAACTGCCACTGTAAACCAGAATGTCAGAATCAAAGTTGACGGTGTCACAAGTGGCGATCACATGCTCACCGGTGCTCGAAGGAGTGAACTGGTACCAGACATCCTGAACAAACTCGCCCAGGAAGGTGCCCGTACAGTTCGAGTCATCGATGGGATCGGTTCCTGTCGTTGCACCCGTCGTGTCGATGGCGTTGGAACCGAGAACTGCGACGACAGCCGTATCACATTCGTCACCGGGAATCGCCGGGACACAGGCAGGGTCGGTCAGGCAATCGGGGTCCTCACAATCGGCGAGACCATCTCCATCGTCATCGGATCCGTTACTGCAGTTCTCGATCGGTCCGGAAGGAGTCAGATCAAGAATGAGCGCTCCGGGGCCGGGAAGACCATTGCCAGGATGGGGAGTTCCCCATGCACCGATGCGGAACCAATAGGTCTCACCGGCAATCACATCGATGGTCACTTCAGACCAGTACTGCTGACAGGTCGGCGAGGTGTTTTGTGTCACGTCACCATTGCATGCCAGAGTAAGCAAGGAAGCACAGGATCCGGTGTAAGCCACAAGATCGGTGTCAAAACTGCCGGGAGAGCAGGTGCTCACGAAGAGAGAACCCGACTCAGTCGGTACATACTCAAACCAGATGTCGCCCAGCATGTCACCCAAGCCCTGATTACAGGTCGCCGGATCCGGAATCGGATCAGTTCCCGTGGTGGCATTGGTGCTGTCGAAAGGATTGGTTCCCAGGGAGGCGATTTCTGCACTGATACACTCGTCACCCGCAGCGGGAGGAATGCACACGGGATTGGTTGCGCAGTCTGCGTCTTCACAATCGACGAGACCATCGCCGTCGTCGTCCACTCCGTTGGTGCAGTTCTCAACACCTGGACCGGAATCGGGAACAAAGGAAACATCCATCTGACCTGTTCCAGTGGTTCCGTCACTCCAGGAGGAGACCCGGATCAGGTAGTTACTGCCGCCGATCACGGGCACGTTATCTACTTGCGAGGTGAAAGTGGAGCAACCACCAAAGTCACCGTTGCAGGCGATCAGATTCAGGGCACCACAGTTTCCGTCGAAGATCTGCAGGTCGGTATCCCAACTGACGGTACTGCAAAGGCTCACACTCAAAAGCCCGTTTTCAGGGGCGGTGTAGCTGTACCAGATATCATTGCCACAATCACCGATAAAGGTGCCCGGGCAGACGCTGTCGTCGGGTGCGGGTCCACCAGTAGTAGCATTGTTGCTGTCGACGTCATTCAGTCCGAGGAAAACCGGGACAGCAGCGTCGCAGTTGTCATTGGCAGGAGGGGGCCCCGGAGGAACCTGACCACAGACCAATTCGGACATGCCCACAGAAGTCATCACCGAGGCAACGATGTCGGCATCTGCCTGAGTGAAAACTCCTCCACCCACGCCTGTGCGGGGATCGATGGGGTTGGTGTTGATCAAATCAGCGGCGGCCTGATTGATATGAATCTCTGCCTGGGGGAAGCTCGTTCCTTCCGTCATGTAGACTGAAAGAGCACGGAAGTAGACCGCAGTAGCCTTGGTCATGCCAATCGGAGTAATGGTCTGTCCGTTGTAGGTCTTGCCATCCACCAACATGGCGAAGGAGTGGTTCAAAACACCACTGCCGATATGGACCCCTCCATTGTCGAAGGGACCGCAGGCATTCTGATTGTAAAGCGGATCCGTCGTGCTCGGAGGATCATTGAAACACTCCGGGTAGAACATGTCGCGGATAGCACCAATGGAAGATTCCTCTCCCATTCTCCAGCGTGCCGATCCATCACTGCAGCCGGTACGCGGTGTGTTCGGGGTATCGAGACCCGATCCACTGGTACCCGGGATTGGCCATGGAGTTCCTCCGGGGGTTCCGGCTACGGAAGCGTTTCCGTTGTAAAGGTCAATCACCTCACCAAAGATGTCAGACATGGCCTCGTTCAATTGGCCAGACTGGTTTTGGTAGATCAGGTTTGCAGTGAACTGGGTCAGGCCATGAGCCAACTCATGAGCAATGATGTCATCCGTTCCCAACCCATTGCAGAAAGCACCCTGTGTCCCGTTCCAAATGGCGTTGGGACAAATGTTGCTACTCCAATTGGCGGTGATGATCATGGGGCCGCCATTCCCGTCGAGGCTGTCTCTTCCGAGTGAATCGGAAAGAACTCGATAGAGGTCCCCGCAAGTGTCATAGGAGTTGTCGATATCCAAATCTCCACTGGCTGGAGATCCCTCGGTTCTGGCAAGGGTTCCCGGAAGGCCTCCTCCACCGGCACCGTCATAGATTTCCCTGAGAAGGGCACTGTGAACTGCGGGCCAGTGATCGAGCACCACTCCTGTTCTCGCGTCGACCAGAATGTTCTTCGCCATCATTCCATCACCCTCGGCGACCAGATGATGAGCGAGGACCGGCTGATCGATGGGATCATCGCCGTACCAACCCGGGTTGACGATCACGAGGCGTGGCTGATCAGTCTCAATCAGAAGTTCTTGCCCCAAATCACGTGCGGCAAGTTCCAAAGCCTGCTCAGAACCAATCTTTGGAGCGATCTCCAATTTTTTGGGTACGGAGTAAAAATCTCCATTGATGGAGAGAGGAGTACCATCCGCTTTCAAGTGGACCTTGATATTTCCGGTCAACACTTCCACTCCACGGTAAACCTGCTGGAAAGTGTGATGGATCTGACCCACGTTGCACTTTTCTGTACGCAACAACTGAAGCTGAACCTCCGGGTGGCGGATTCCAAACTCAGCCCCGTAAGAACGCAGTGCCTGCAGGGGATCTTCAAGGTCAGGAGTGACCCCTTTCGGAAGCCCCAGAGGGGAATGATTCACCCCACCCAGGAAATGGAGTTTCCCCGTGGCTGGATGGTAATGCCGGACAAGGGAATCTTCCTGCGGTGCCTGCCCCTGTGCAGAAATCGAAACACAGAAGGGGGCAAGAACGAGAGTGAGCAGGAACAGTGCGTTTCTGAAGTTGAACCTCATGAATAATCGTCCTCACGAAAAGAGCAGAGATCTGACAGAAGTCTAAAAGGCAACACGGGTTGTAAAACCGACCTGATGTCTTTCGATACAGGCAATAATCAAATCGAGAACCCCACGAAAATGATCGGGTTCCAGCTTGAATCGTCTTCTTACAACAAGAGCCTCATAGTCCAATGACTCCATCGTATTCGAGGGAGGCACCATGGGCAATTACTGCTCAAGGGCTGGGTCACCGTCAGCCGAGCGGAGTTCAGGACCCGGCCTGTCACTTTAGACAGGTCGGGTCCTGATGCAGAGCAGAGAATCCGATCGATTAACAATCGATCAATCCCACCTTACAGGCAGGAATTGAACGTATCGCAACTCAAGGTTCCGGGGGTCGGATCAGGACCACACTGTCCATTGCCCGGGGGAGGCGGACCTCCCGTAAACAGGGCTGAAAGGGCGGTCACTGCATCCGCAATGTTGACCTGTTCGTCATCATTGTTATCGCAAGCGTTTTGACAATTGACGGATCCGGAAAGGAAGAGGAACGAAAGCAGGACCACTGCATCGGCGATGTCAAAATTGCCATCATCATTACAATCTCCGCGATCGATGCCTCCACCCGGTGCCAACTCAATATCGCAACCAGCAACAAAGAGGCCCTGGGACTGACTGTTGACCACCACAACCTGCTCTACAGGAGGAGACCCCAACCCACTGTTGCTGGTCAGTGACACAATCACCGGGTTTTGCTGACCTGTGAAAGCTCCGGGAATCGTCTCATAACTTGCAGAGACGAGGGGTTGGGCAACGTCAAAAAAGAGTGTGCTGGTGCCCGGATTCGTGAATGAGTAGACGCATCCGAAAGTGATGCCGGACGCAAACGTGTTGACGTCAAAGAAATCGGGTCCGTTTCCGCCATTCAACCCCAGAGTCACTCCTGCAGCTCCGCCACCTGTGACGGACAACAACGAGGAAGGATGCCCCAGTCCGATGGAAAAACCCTGAGTCGCATTGGGGAACCCACTGTTCGATGGGTCCTCCAGCAATTCAAAGGTGACATCAAAGCTGCCCGCACCTGAAGTGGGCGAGAAAGAGGCCGTCTGATCAGGAGCGCTGAGAGTAAAAGCAGGTGTCGGCTGAATGGTGAAAGAAGCAGGATTGACGGTCGCCTGAATAGCAGTTCCTCCACCGACCACCACAACACTCTCAATGGCCGGAGATCCCAGAACCGTGGATTGCTGAATCTGGGTCGTCACCGGATTGGTCAAGTTTGCCAAGCCTCCAGCGGAACTGTAGTTGAAGGTGGCAACCAGGATCGCTGAATCAAAGGTCACTGTTTCCTGAATTTGAAAGTCGTAGAGACAGCCGACAGCGGCTCCCGCAGCAAAAAGGCTTCCCTGGAAGAACTCTGGGCCAGCACCTCCGTCCAGACTGGAAAGGCCTGCCCCGAGCTCCACGGAATCGATGGTCAACAAGGAAGGATCATGGCCATAGGCGAAACTGAAACCATCCGTCGGAGTAATATCTGCGGGATCGGGTGCCACCTGCACAATTTCAAAGTCTGCAGAGATTCCCTGAGCGATCACTTCTGAAGCCAGAAGGTTCTGATCCGGGGTAGAGATCTGGAAGTCCAGAGGTGGAGCAGGCATCAGGGTCACGGTGCAATTAGCCCCCAAAAGAGTTTCGGTTCCTCCGGCGCAATTTGAAATGATGTTGTCGATCACCGGCGAACCCAAAGTGTTCGACATCGACACCACCGTCAAAAGGTCCTGGGAGAGATTGGCAATCGCTGCTGGAACTGCCGTGTAACCGACGGTGATGACCTCTTTGGGAACATCGAAAGTCAGAGTCTCGGAAAATGACAACGAAAAGACGGTTCCCACGGTGAAACCTGTGGGGAAGGTTTGCCCATCGAAGAAACCCGGACCATTTCCTCCGTCGAGGGCAGCCAGATCACCGGAAGGGACGGCTCCGTTTCCACTCACCAAAAGAACTGAAGGATCATGGGAGTACTGGAATTGGAAACCACAGGTCTGCTCGAGAGCTCCGGAAATCTGGTCGATCGAAAAGACCAGATCGAAACTGGCAGACCCGGAACCCGCGGGAACGGAGGGGTTTGGAGACGAGACTTCAAACACCTGCCCCTGAATCAGAGACGCATGTGACACCACGAGAATCAACAACACTGCTGTCACAAAAGATTTCAAAAAGGGTCTGGGCGACATTACCAACTCCTCTTTCTTCCGCCGGGGGGCGGAATTTTCGGGGGGTTGCCCCCCTATTTTCACTCCCCCTCCCAAAAACAGGGAGGGCCCTCAAATTGACGACAGGGCCTTCAGGCCCTGATCCTCGGAAGCCCCAATACCCAAGGGGATCGTCGGGTGTTATTCAAAATTTCCGACGGCCTTCGCGGAGATCTCCCGCAAAGGCCATCGGAATCTTAAATCTTACTTACTCGCAGGGCGGGAAGCTCACGCAATCGAGAGCGGTTCCTGCCGGATCCGGTGAGCAGGTTCCTGCTCCCGGTGGCGGAGTATCTCCGGAGAAGAGAACACTGAGCAACTTGATGGCGTCTGCGATATCGAGAAGCTCGTCGTCATTTCCGTCACAGGCATCTTCACAGGAAAGGGGGTCTCCAGAGAAAAGGACTGAGAGAAGTTTGATGACGTCCGCGAGGTCAAAGAGGGAGTCTGCATTGCAATCACCACGGTCAAATCCACCGAGGGAAGTCAATGAAAGAGTGCCACTTTCCGGGGTCATGGTAACAGAGGTCCCATCCACGACCATCACCAGAGTCACTCCTGTCGGGCCCAATCCCGCAACAGGAGTCAGCGTGGTGCTGACCACCGTTCCCGGAGCAGTCCCGGCAAGGCTGGCAGCAACGGTATCGAAGTCGATGCTCAAAATCTGATCCGGTGAACCGTAAGGGATCAGGGACTGACCCTGGAAGTCGTAGATCACACCGACCGTCAGCCCGCCAGACAGAAGGTCCACCTGGAAGAACTCGGCTCCATTTCCACCTTCAAGGGCAGAAAGGGTTGCTCCCTGATTCACACCGGATGCCGTCAAAAGGCTGCCGTCATAAGACAGCCCCATCGAGAGTCCCTGAGTCGGGCTCGCACTGCCTCCGGGAAGCAGGTTTTCAAAGACGGACACACCTATACTCGCCGATCCCTCTCCGGAAGCACCATTGAACGTGGAAGATGAATCATCGGCACGGCAGGTGAAGGAAAGAGGAGGAGAAGTCTGGATCGTGATATTGCTGGTCTCAAAGGTCGCAGGAGCAGAGGTTCCCGCGCCAATCACCACCACTGTGGCTGTCGGTGGATCACCCAGGCCTGAGCCCTGACTGATCTGGGTTACCAGATCACCTGTGACACCGGTCAATGCACCGGGGACCGTCTGGTAATTGATTCGAATCACCGGCTGGGGAACATCAAAGGTAATCGTCTGGGTCACTGCAGTGAAAGCATAGATCACTCCGCAGGTCACTCCACTGGGGAAAATCTCTCCCTGAATGAAGTCCGGACCACCACCACCATTGAGTGTATTCAGCGGACCCAATGTTTCCGGTACGTATGTTCCGGTGCCACCCTGAACTACGGTCAACACCGCAGGATCATGTGCAGCAGAAAAAGAGAATCCACGAGTCTCCTCAAGAAGGCCGGTCGACTGCACCAGACTGACATCCAATGAAAAATTGGCTTGCCCGCCTGCTGCTGCCACAGACTGATCTCCTCCGGAGAAAACAAATGTTGGATCCTGTGCAACCAGTTTGCTGCTGAAACCGACGACGAGTGCCAGCCAAACTACGACTACGTTGAATCTGGAAAACATTTCATTCCTCATCAATCACCTTTTAGGCGAATCAAAGAGCACCCAGTGCAACTGCACACCGGTACCCACACATTTTTAAAATCACTTGTCCCGTTGACGCCGGGTAAGAAAAGAATTTCGGGATGTAATGCGTCAACGACAGAATTTTATGTGAGGAAGGACCCGACCCTGGGTCCATGGAAAGCCCGAAAATGTTCCACACCAAACCGGAATAGGGTTTGGTCAGGAATCCGGCCGGGCAAGACACACCACCTCGCAAAAAGCCCTGTATCACTAATTTACTCGTTGAAACGAGATACACAACGTCCCACCCAGGAGCAGGCAGGAAAGTCTTTACCAGTCCAAATTACGGGAGGCCCGAATCTCCCTGAGGGAATCAGCCTGAATCTCCCAGAAACCGGGACTTTTGCGCATTAAGCGACTCACAGGCCTGCGATTGAGGAATACTCCCGGGGTTCCCTTCACTCCGGCCTTGCGCCCCAGAGCCGCATCTTCGGCGATCCTGCGTTTGACCTCAGGTGATTCCATATCCTGCAAAAATTTCCGGGTTTCCAATCCCAGCTCCGCAGAAACCGCAGACCAGTCCAACGTTCCCAGTACTTTTCTTCTCTCGAACAGATAATCCACCAACTCCCAAAACTTGCCCTGAATCCTCGCAGCCTCGAGAGCTTGGGCAGAAATCTGGGCATATTCATGTTCACGGGTATTGGGAAGATGCTTCCAAACCACTTCAAGATGGCCATTCCAGATCGGCATAATCGTCGATTTCAGATATTCTTCAAATCTGGCGCAGTTGGAGCACTGAATATCTGAAAAGATCACCAGCTGGTATCGCAATCCACCGGTCGTCTCGCGTCGCGGGTCATCCTTCCGAATGGCCTCCTGTTCAAACATTCGCGGAGAATTGCGATAGGCGGTTTCTACCTTTTCCACATCCCTGGCGAGATCCATCAGTTCCTTCGATTGCTCTTCCAGTGCGACATAACGCGATCGGAATTGGCCCTCGGAATAAACCAGAACCGCCATCGTCGCGCAGCAGAGAACGACCATCCCGACTGTCACCAGATGACGGGAGAGTGAGACGGTCACTTGTGCGTCATTCTGGCTTTGCTTACTCAAAAACAGGCCGATTCCGAGGATACCGAGATTGCAACCATGACTGATCAGACACAGCCCGCAGGTCGTGCCGATCTGCGTCAGCATGATCACGGTGTAGGCAATCGAACCCAAAAGGCCCAACACATTGAAACCAAAGATTGCGTTTGCCAATTTCGGAACCCGTGCGGCAGCAGGGCTGACCAACAGGTACCAGCCTGCCAACAGTGAGAAGTAAACGAATCCCAATCCAGCGACCGGAATCCCCTCATAGGGGCCCTCTGACCCTTCCTCACCTGGCGGGAAAACACCCCAACGCCCATTGACCACAGAAGAGCAACTCTCTCCCGAATCACCACAAACCCCTGCGAGCAGACCCAGATCCGGTGACTTGGCGGCATGGATGGACAGCAGGGAATAGCAGAGCCACATTGCGATCAGGGCCAGAAGCCCGGCGACGCTTCTCAACATTTGGGGTGATTTCATCAGTTCCTCCAACACCCTGATTTTCGTGTTCTCGCCAGATTTTATCAAGATCAGGTCTGAATCATTCCAGAACATCCCCCCTCTTCCATGCCCATCCAGATCATCGATAATGCCCCCCGGTATACGATCCCGATTGTCCAAAGTGGGGATCTCCCAGTTAGTAAAGGAAGCAACATGGATCAGCATGAATTACTGGAAATCCCTCAGGAGGAGTTTGCCGCGAGACGGGAGCAGCTCTCTCAAAGCCTGAACGGAGCCACTGCGGTGGTCTTTGCCGGAAAAGGGGGAGGTTTGCATGACGATTTTCACCCCGACCTCAATTTCCAGTACTTGACCGGCCTCATTGATGAACCCGGAGCGATCCTGCTTCTCAATCCTGAAGACCCCAATCCTGCCCGCAGAGAAATGTTGTTTCTGGAACCTCACCTCCCCGAGTTGGAAAGGTGGGATGGCTGGAGGGGGCCCATCGATGCCGAGTTACGAAAGAAGATGGGATTCAAGGCTCTCATGCGGACCTCTGCATTTCCGCAGATGTTGCTCAATGCCTGCAAGGTCTCACTTCAGGGCATGTGCCTGCACCCCATCGCCAATCATGAACAACCGTTGGGGCCTGACCTCGAAGCCTTCCAGAAATTGCAACAACGCCTCCCCGGTTTTTCCATCAAGGACGGAAGTCGATTGGTTCCTCTTCAGCGTGCGGTCAAATCTGCTGCTGAAAGAGCGATGATCGAGCGCTCCGCTGAAATCACCTCGAAGGGTTTTGCAGCAATTCTCGATGTCCTCGAACCGGGTGTGAATGAGTTTGATATTCAGGAGGCCGCAGAGCACGCTTATCGCTCAAATGGCTCCCGCGGTCCCTTTTACGGCACCATTGTCGGCAGCGGATTCAATGCGACGATACTGCATTACCGATCCAACAATGCCCGGGTTGAGGACGGAGATCTGGTCGTCATCGACAGCGGAGCGCGTTATGGAAAAGGCCCCTGTGGCTACGGCTCCGACGTCACAAGAACCTACCCTGCCAATGGACGGTTCAGTGATCGCCAGAAAGAAGTTTACTCCATCGTTCTCGACTCCATGGAGACCACTATCGCTGCAGTGAAACCTGGAATCGCCTACTCGGAATTGGATTCCATCTCGCGGAAGATAATTACGGACGCAGGCTTCGGTGATTATTACCCCCATGGAATTGGACACCCGATTGGACTCGAAGTTCATGATGTCCAACCCGAGACTGTCGTCCCTGAGGGCGCCATCATCACCATTGAACCTGGCATCTACCTCCCCGAGGAAAAAATGGGAATCCGAATCGAGGATGACATCCTCGTTACTGCCGATGGCCCCGTCAATCTGACCGGGAACATCCCTAAAACCATCGAGGATATTGAAGCCGCGATGGCTAACAGGGCCCTTTGAGGAGGTTGCCATGATGACTCGTGAAGAAGCCCGAGAAATCCTCCATGGAATGATGGAGTCCTCCGCATTGCTGGCTCACGTCCGCTCTGTGGAAATCGTCATGGAGGCGTATGCAGAAAAGTATGGCGAAGATGCTGATCATTGGGCGATCACCGGATTACTTCATGATGCCGATTACGAGAAGCATCCTGAAGAACACCCCAAGATCATCACCCAGTTGCTCGAGGAACGGGGCGAATCGGAAAAAGCCCACGCCATTCACTGCCATTACACCCAATGGGGCTATACCTGTGAAACCCTTCTCGACAAGGCTCTGCTCGCCAGCGACGAACTGACCGGGCTGATCATCGCTGTGGCAAGGTTGCGCCCCAACAAACTACAGGACCTCACTCCGAAGTCGGTAAAAAAGAAACTCAAGGACAAAAACTTTGCTGCGGGAGTCGATCGAAGTGAAGTTCACACCGGGGTAGAGCTTCTTGGGGTAGAACTTGACGATCACATCCGTTTTATTATCGAAGCGTTGCGTCCCCATGAAGCTGAAGTGATCGTCTGAACCGCTCCCCATCCAAATCTTCCTGCCGTTTACAGTCTTGGCTCACTGATACACGAGGGTAAAATCTCAACAGGGCACTGGCAGGCAAACCTGCGCAGCAAACAGGTGTTAATCTTGGAAGCAGGGTCGGGTTTATGGCAATTGCTGAGGTCATGAGTATGAGATTCTTCCAATACCTGAAGGTCACAATACTTTTGCTGATCACGGGGGCCTTGCTTGCAGGGGTTTTCCCAACGATTGCCCTGAGTACCCATGAGGAGGATTTGAAACCTGCTGAGGTGAAGCCGGCTGATCTGATGGATCAACCCTGGTGTGATCAGCCCCTGGTAGAAGATGATCTCCCGCTACTGAAATCCTTATCAGGGATTGTAACCCATCCGCTCGACCATTATTGGCTTGCTCCTCTGGAGGAAGCAGGACTCACTCCTGCGCCCCCGGCGAGCGCGGATATTTTGTTGCGCAGACTGCATTACGTCCTCACTGGTTTGCCACCTTCTCCAGAAGAGGTCGAGACATTCCTCAAGAGTGACGATCCGCTTCGGTATGAAAAACAGGTCGACAAACTCCTGTCGTCAGAGCAGTTCGGAGTGCACTGGGCTCGACATTGGCTCGATCTCGTACGTTGGGCGGAAACCGATGGGTACGAGAGAGATCGAACCAAGCCCCACGCCTGGAAGTATCGGAATTGGGTGATTGACGCTTTCAATTCGGACATGCCCTACGATCGATTTCTGACAGAACAGTTGGCGGGAGATGAGCTCGAGGACGAGCGGGTTTCGACCCATGTCGCCACCGGCTTCCTTCACCTCGGGATTCGCAACGATGAATCGGCCGATACTCTGCAGGCTGTCTACACCGACTTTGACAGCATGCTCGACACCACCTGTCGATCGATGCTGGGGATCAGCATGGGCTGTGCCCGCTGCCATGATCACAAAGGCGACCCCATTCCGACTCGAGACTACTACCGAATGCTCTCCTTTTTTGAGCGACTCAAACCTTACGACCAGAATATTGGCAATGCCCTCAACACTGAAAACTTCACACGTGAACTTCCTTCCGACTTAGGACTTCGGGACTTCGAGGCAGAACTCGAATCATGGAAGAGAAGCCGTACAGAGAGCCTTCTGGAAGCACGCCATTTGATCGATGAGGTCAAAGCCCGTTGGGGTACGGAAGCATTTGCAGGAGCAGCAGACTCATTGAAGGAAGGTCGTGTCCTTCATTTGGATTTCAACACTGGCGACGTGCCGGGAGCGGAAATTCACGACACGATTGAATTCGCCGAAGGTCGCGAAGGCAGTCAGGCTCTTCACCTCAAAGGAAAGGGTCATCTTTCCATTGAGAGTCCGGTAGCCAATGACTTCACCATCTCTTTCTGGTTTAAATCCTCAGCCCGGGGATCTGGCGCTGAAAAAGATCCCCGCTGGTTCATGGGAACCGGATTGGTGGATGGCGAAATCAATGGCGTTCACAACGATTTTGGAATCTCCCTTATTGGATCGCGGATCGCAGCAGGAACCGGAAACCCGGAAACCTTTGTTGCCGGCCCAAAAGGAATTACTGACGATCGCTGGCATCACATCTGTTTCACACGTCAGCAATCCACGGGTCATATTCGACTATGGATCGATGGTATCGAACACCTTCCCTACGACGAACGATTCTCCAAGGGAAGCACCCAACCGCTCACAGCTTCCAGTCACCTCTCCATTGGACGATCACCCAAAGGAGGAAGTCGGTTCAGAGGTTCTCTGGATGAATTGGGGTTCTGGAATCGGGTTCTTTCCCCCACAGAAATCCTTCACCTTTTCCAGGAGGGCGGATTCCTGCCGCAATACTCGAAGGTCGTGGAAGAGCGATTGGGAGTTCCTGAAGCAGAGCGTTTGAGAGCTGCCGAGTCCCGGATACTCGCCATGGATAAACCGTCGACCGATACGGAGTGGGTACTCTCCGCACAGGAAATTGATCTGTCCAGAGTCAAAAAGAGTTTTGTGCGAATTAGAGGAAACGCGAGCAGTCCAGACGAATCAGAAGAGTTGCTACCAGGATTCCCCGAGTTCCTGGGAGGTGAAAAAGCCACGATCAGCCCCCCGAGCGATGGGGAATCGAGTGGGCGCAGATTGGCCCTCGCCCGTTGGATCACGAGCCCCGATAACCCTCGAACGGCAAGAGTGCTGGCCAATCGTCTTTGGCAACATGTTTTTGGAACCCCCATCGTGGGGACTCCCAATGATTTTGGAGTCTTCGGTTTGCCCCCCAGTCACCCGGAACTGTTGAATGCCATGGCCCGTGAACTGATCCAGAACGGGTGGAGCATGAAGCACATGATCCGCCAACTGGTTACCAGTACCGCCTTTCGCATCTCGGGGGAACACGACCACCTGGCTTCCGAACTGGATCCGACAAACAAGCTCTACTGGCGATTCCCGGGGCGTCGTTTGTCTGCTGAAGAAATTAGAGACTCGGTTCTTGCCGTGAGTGGCAACTTGAATCTGGCTATCGGCGGAACCAGTGTCTTCCCAAAACTTCCCTCAGAAGTTTTGTCCACATCTTCGAGACCAGGATCCGCATGGCCGGTGGGTGATGCTGTGCCTGGGGCAGGACTGGAAGATCCCAACTCCATGCGTCGAAGCGTCTACGTCTTTGTCAAACGCTCATTGCCTCATCCACTGCTGATCTCATTTGATCTGGCTGACACAGACACCTCGTGCCCCGTTCGCTTCAATACCGTTCAGCCAACACAAGCGTTGACTCTTCTTAACAGTGAGTTCAGTGACAGACAGGCAAAGATGTTTGCCGATAGATTGAATCGTGAATCGAAAGATCCTCGATCAAAAGTGCGACGTGCACTGGAACTGGTCACCCAGAAGCAGGTTTCAGAATCGATGGTCGATCGACATTTTGATTTTCTGAATAAACTGCAATCAGACCACCAACTTGAAGAGACGGAAGCGTTGGCAGTCTTCTGCCTCGCAACCTTGAATCTCAACGAATTCGTCCATCTCGACTGACTGCGAAAGGGACACCAGCATGTCCGCAAAAAATAACAATGACAGACCGGGTCACTTTTGTGGAAGGACCCGTAGAGAGTTTCTCTGGGAAGCAGGAGCGGGGTTCACTTCGCTGGCGCTCGGAGGAATGCTGGGACAGGGTTTCCTCGCAAACCAGAGTCTGGCTGCTGACGGAATCACTTCCTATTCGAGCCCGCTCGCTCCCAAGTCGGCGATGATTCCCGCAAAAGCGAAGTCCGTCATCTTTCTGTTTATGTATGGTGGTCCCAGTCACATGGACACCTTTGATTACAAACCCGCACTCTACCCGCTCGACAACAAGACTGTGGAGGTCAAAACCTTTGGCCGTGGTGGTCACAAGAACACTGGAAGAATTGTTGGGCCCAAATGGGATTTCAAACCTTACGGAGAATGCGGGAAATACGTCAGTGACCTCTTTCCCAATGTTGGATCGATGGCAGACGACCTGACCTTCGTTCATTCGATGACTGCTGATTCGCCACTTCATGGTTCCGCAATGCTGATGATGAATTCAGGGAAGGTACTCAGTGGAGCTCCGTGCCTGGGATCCTGGGTCAACTACGGTCTCGGCTCGCTGAATGAAAACCTGCCGGGTTTCGTGGTCATGCTCGACAAAACCGGGGGACCCATCTCAGGTGCGAAAAATTGGTCGAGCGGATACATGCCAGCACAGTACCAGGGCACAGTGCTTCGATCAGAAGGCCCACCGATCCTCGATCTGGAACCGGGAAACATGTTGGGTGGCGGAGTCCAACGATCTGTTCTGGATCATCTCCGGGCAGAAAATGAACTGCACGCCGCAGCCAGAGTCGGCAATCCGGATCTCGCCGCACGCATCGCCAGTTACGAGTTGGCATTCCAAATGCAAAGCAGTGCACCTGAAGCAGTCGACCTCTCCAAAGAAGATGAAGAGACCCGCGAACTCTATGGGCTCGACCGTGAAAAAACCGCTGACTTCGGTCGCAAGTGCCTGATGGCTCGCAGGCTGGTCGAAAGAGGAGTGAGATTCATTCAGATCTACTCGGGTGGAAACCATGACGACAACAACTGGGATGCCCACGGTGATCTCAAGTACAACCACGACAAGCATGCCGGGGCCACCGATCAGCCCATCGCTGGCCTGCTCAAAGATCTCAAGCGTCGGGGCATGCTCGATGAAACTCTGGTGATCTGGGGTGGAGAATTTGGACGCCAACCGACCGCAGAGTACGCGCATACCACTGGAAGAGATCACAACTCCTACGGATTCACCATGTGGATGGCCGGAGGAGGAACCAAGGGTGGAGTCAGTATCGGACAGACCGATGAATTGGGCGCAGAAGCAGTCGACCGGCCTCTTCATGTCAAAAACCTGCATGCCACAGTTTTGCAATTGATGGGGCTCGATCCCAACAGGCTCAGTTACTTCCACGCAGGACTCGACGAAAAGCTTGTCGGTGTGGAGGGGGCTCAGCCTATCTGGGAAGCGATCGCCTGATCCGGCTCGTATCCAGCGTATTCGGTGGTTATCCTTGATGGGATATGAGGAGGTTCTGTGAACACTATTTTTCCAGAGTTTCAGCACCGTAACGATTCCGTGTGCTCCAAAGATGTCGCCGAACCTGCTCGTTCTTTGACCGACTTCTTTCGCAATCGGAGAAATGTCGTTTTTTGGATTCTGATCCTGACACTTTCCTTCTGGTTTTCGCCGGTATGGGTAAGTGCACAATTCGCACCCACTCTTTCAACTTCATTCGACAATTTGGAAGCAGGACTCCCCAGCGGATTTTCCCAATCCGCCTTTTTTGCAGAGGGTGAAGAAGGTCCAGCAAGCCTCGTCGTCAATTTTGACCGGGGATCGTTTTCTTTCGCCGGTTATTCCCCTGGGCAAACCATCGGTGGACTGGTCGTAGACCTTTTTGTGCCCAGCCCGATTCTCACTGTCGAAGGACTGATCATTGCTGAGGTGCAGGTCATCTCGGTAGGCCCCAACTCTCTGAACGCAAATGCTGTCGTCACAGAGGTCACCGGCAACGTGCTTCCAGGTCTGGCTTTTCTGGGGATCCCCGATCCCACGGGAGCAACCGCGTTCAACATCACTTACACCGACTTGCCCGGAGATTCCGGTGCTGTCATGGACGTTTCGGATGCGGGCAGTCTTCCGCTCAGCGGTGCATTGGGCTTCAATGTTCCATTGGTCTGGAACACCCCTGCCATCCTGACTCACTCCCCCTTCGGTGGAGACTTGCAGGTGCAAACAACCCTGACATCCTCTTCCGGACTTCAGGTCATCGCTGAGGAGACTTTTTCTCTCTCCGGTGGGATTGCTCCACCTCAACCGGTCAACTCTCTGAACTGTGCAGTGGCAGGAGAGTCGGTCCAGCTTTCATGGCAAAACAGCGGTGATTACGCCAGTCTTGAAATCTCCCGGAACGGCTCCAGCCTTGCGACGGTAGTGGGTGACGCGACAGGATTTGTCGACACCAGTCCTGAACCCGGACTCAATGAATATGAGGTTCGCGGTATTCTCCTGGGACTCCCCTCTGCACCGGCGGCCTGCTCCAGTGAAGTCTCCATCCCTGTCAATCTGGTCTCTCTTCCAAGCCTGCAGGCATTCCCCGGAGAATCACTTCAAATGCCGATCTCCGCTTCCCTCGAATTGCCCACGGAAGGGTTCTCGATTCCGATCAGTTATGACCCCGCCCTCTTCGTCCTCGAGAGCGCAGACCTCCAGGGCACAGATGCAGTTGGAGCTGAATTTTTCCTGGTTGAAACAGATGCCATCGCAGGCCTGACCAACGTGTTTCTGATTTTTGATTCAGAAGACGTGGATCACATCCCGTCTGGAACAGATCGCACACTTTGCAGATTGCTGGGGTCGGTTCTGCCAACCGTCGCCTCGGGAAGCAATATCACACTGTCCCTGCCTGCTACCGCTGGACTCCCGCCTGTCTCAGCAGTGATCGTGCAAAACAACGGAGCCGGATACTCACCTGCCAGAACCGATGGGCAGATTGATGTTCAGGGTGTCCCGGTAAACGCTTTTCAGCGAGCGGACGCCAACAGCGATGCTCTTGTCGACCTGGCGGATGCCATTTTCATTCTGGATTTCCTTTTTTCAGGTGCAGCAGAACCCACATGCCAAAATGCTGCGGATGCCAACGACGATGACCAGTTGAATGTCGCTGATGCCATTCAGGTGCTGGATACTCTCTTCGGCGGTGGATCTCCATTGCCCGCACCCGCTGGAGGCGAGTGTCTACCAGACCCCACTCCAGGAAATCTGGGTTGCCTGCAGGGTGCCTGCCCCTGAGTTCAGGAGTTTGAAATCGATTCCCGGTCTATGGGCAACCGCCGTAGACTTCACAAGCGATCAGTGATCCGTCTGTGTCCTGGCCGCAACTGGTGAACGGCTCAGGCGGAGCCGATCCACCAATGTAGAGATAGGCGAGCAATGATCCCGGGTCAGCGAGATTCAGATCTGAATCGTCATTGACATCTGCCGTAGCCAGACAGGTCAGCGATCCACCCGTGAAGAGGTAGTTGAGCAAGGCAACCGCGTCCGCCAAATCGATCGACCCATTGCCGTCGCAATCACCACGGATGAAATCCAGGGAATCTCCGTCCCCACAGGTCTGACGCTCGACAGCCCCGATATCTACTCCCTGACAGACATTTCTCGGTTGTCCCAGACAATCCTCGGTCGTACTGGAAGCTACGGACAATGCCTGATCGATGCAGGGTGAGCCCGGTCCCGGTGTAAACGGGAACTCGCCGATTCCTGTCAGTTCGGGGTCGACATCAAAATTGTCTCCGGGCCAACCCCCCTCGACGATGTTCCTGATCAGAACTGCGGTCGCAGGCAATTGCAGACCTGCGTCCACAGTGGAGTTTCCGAAGAGAATATTGTTTTGCAGCACGGCCTGAGCGGTCGAATCCAACATGATCATTCCGCCAGAAACCGAGTTTTCATTTTCTGTCAGCGTGTTGTTGATCATCAACAACACACTGTCTTCAGCACCCTCCAGAACGGCTGCCCCCTGAATCGATCGATTGCCGGAAATGATGCAGTTTTCCATACGACACACCGTATTCGGCAGAAGCTCCACTGCCCCGGTGATCGCGGATTGGCAATTCTCTATACGACAATTTTCGAAAATCGTGAAACCGTTTACCTGAATTGTCGTGAGCGCACCGGATGAGAGATTCAGGAAGTGACAACGACTCAAAACGTGCCCAGAGGATCCGATCACCACAGGGATTTCATTCGATTGATTGGAACTGCCCTGAATCACAAATCCATCGACAACGCTGTTCTCACCGGTGAGCTCGAGGATTTGCCTGGAACGATCGAGGGGTTTTGCAGGAAGATCGGTCGTAGTGACATGCGTCAATCCTTCAAAAACCTGACCGCCTGCACCCGCAGATCCCTGTGTCACGGCATCGAGAGCGGGATTCACTCCACCGGCGGCACCCGGTCCTGCCAGTCCGCCCAGCACTGAGGTGTCGTAGGCAAAGATGGTTGCTCCATCACTCCATGCAGCATGGCTGTCGCCACCACTACCTCCGCCACCGCCACCACTCGCACCGCCATCTCCGCCATCACCTCCACGACCTGCATTCGGTGTTCCCGGTGCACCATTACCACCTGCACCTCCGACGCCTCCAGGCTGTCCTTCTCCGGGCGTCCCGCCAATTCCGCCGGCGCCCGCTTCACCTCTGACAATCGTCGATTGGGTCAATTCCACATTGCTGGTGCCGAGAACAAAGATTCCAAAAGTGCTGCCCCCTGCACTGCCACCCGCTCCCGATTGGGGAGACGGAATCCCGCCGCTGGCACCACCCCCTCCTCCGGCTCCATAACTGTCAGTCCCGAAGCTTCCGTTGTCACACCCCCCGGATCCACCGCCGCCGCCGCCACCGCCTCCCGCGGTTCCCAGCAAGCCCGATGATCCGGAATTTCCTGCCCAATAGATTCCATTCAGACCACCGCCGCCACTGGCGCCCGCACCTCCCTGACCGGAAGAACCCTGGGAACCCGGAGCACCATCGCCTCCACCATTGCAGGTCGAGCCGCCTCCACCTCCCTGCCCCCAGCCAGGCAAGCCCGCACCGTCGGCTCCAGCAGATCCACCGGTGGCGTCATAACTATCGCAGAAGGGATTGGGAATCGTCCCACAACAATTGGAATCCATCGTTCCGCCGCCGCCGCCATTGCCACCACCCGTGGGGCCGCCTCCACCGGCGAGCCCCCCAGCACCGAACGCTGTTGCGTCGCAGAAAGAGAAATAGGAATCCGCATTTCCTCCGGCTTGTCCGTCAGCAGCAGGATTGCCGCCAAGGTTTGTCCCCGACTCTCCTGCGAGACCGTTTGCGCCGGATCCCGCCTCGATCACCACCGCAACCAGTTGCAGATTCGAGTCCACCGCATGGACGGCATAGGAGCTTCTCGCCACTCCTGAAACGGAACCGGAAGCCTGAGGGCCTTCAATCTTCAGGTGAGCCAGTGTGGTTCCGATGACAAGGTTCCGGGCTTCAACGGTGACCGCTTGACCGTCCCCATTAATACCACCGGTGAGAACCACATCGTGTCCGGGAGTCTCAGCAGACGCCCAATTCCATTGCTGGTCGTATCCCCCCTGAATGATGAGGTCGTCTGCCAGGGTGACCGTCTCCGTATAAATCCCGTTCTGGACCCTGACGATTCTCAAACCCGTCTCGAGAGCTCGGTCGATTCCCTTTTGCAAAGTGGCACAAGGAAGGTCTTCATTCAAACCGCAGAATGGGGAATCAAGTCCCTCCGCCGCTGAAACATGGATGCCCCGGAGACGTCCATCGAGAACGGTTCGATACACTTCTGGGCTTCGTTGATCAGGATCGATCGCGAGACTGCCTGCAAATCCACCCAGCATGGAAATGCCTGAGGGCAATACAAATCGAGTCGAAGGGTCTCCCGGGATCAGGCCCGCACCGGAATCGGGTCTGTAGGAGCCACCGGCAACACGGATTTCATCTCCTGGCAAGGCCACCAACAACGCTTCTTGCAGATTGGAGAAAGCATCGCTCCACGAAGTACCACTGACTCCTGAGTTAGACGCATCCACGTACCAGGTTTGACTCTGGGCCTGTGCTTTTCCGGTGAACAGTGCGAGAGACAGGATCACGAAAAGAATCCCGGATCCTGAGAAAACAGTGAACCGAATTCTTGTTGCTGGATGAATCAAGATTCCTCCTCGTTGAATAGCCAGTCTTATTTTCCCGCTTCCAGAGAAGGATTCAAGAATCCAATTCGCGTGTCATTGGCGATTCAATTACACGGCAGGGTATCCGGTGTGGGGTCGACTCCGGGATTGGGATAAGGCAACTCCGGAGGAACCCCTCCCGAGAAGAGAAATCCCAGCAAATGTATGGAGTCCGCAATATTGACCGTCGACGAGTCATTTACGTCCAAAGCACTCAGGCAGTCGGGAGTGGCTCCACCACTGAAGAGGTATTCCAGAATGGTGATGGCATCTGCAACATTGACCGAAGCATCACCATTGGCGTTCCCGCGTATGAAAACTGGATCGGGTACGATGATCACATCAACAGTGCAGGATTCCCCGATGGATACCTGCCCTCCCTCTACTGCGAAGATTTCCCATTGATAGATTCCGGTAGAGAGTCCGTCGATAAAGATGGACGTCTCAGCACCGGAAAGAGTGCTGAGAAAAACGCCGTCCTGATAAAGCTGAATTTCTTCATAGGTGACGGATGCATTTGCCCATGAAAGAGAGACCCCATTCCCGGATTGCTCACAAACGAGGTTCTCAACGGGAGGCGTTGTCTGTATCGGAGAGTTGTCAACAGTGCAGCCTGTCGGCGCTCCTGTAAGACTGTTTCGAATCGGAATCACCTGATACTCGAGGAAAGCCGGAGGAGCAGAGACATCCACAAATCCTGTGGAGCTTCCTGGCAGATTCGTCAAAAACGCACCCTGCCTTATAATCTGAATCAGATCATAATCGGTATCTCCATTGGTCCACTGCAACACCACGTCTCCCGGACAACAACAATCGAAGGCTGCCACAGGATTGGGAGGGGTCGGCGGAGGTCCGCCAAGAAGATCAATTGAAAGATCGAGGTCCGCTGTGAGATCGATACCGGACTCTTCATAGACCGGATATCCACTCCCGATGGGTGGGATCACCCTGATGTCATAGGTTCCCGGTACTTGTCGGATTGCGAATGCACCCAATCCATCGGTGTCATTACCAAAGAGATAGGTGAAGGAACCGGTCCCCGGATTCAGCAGCTCGATCTCTGCACCAGCCACCGGGGCTCCGCCAGCGAGAATTGTCCCCGTCAAAGCCGCTCCCTCCGGCAGCAATACCGTTCCCAGATCAGTATTACTGGAGACAGAAACGGTGGAGAGCACCAACGGGGCCAGACCCGTGATAAAGGAAGGCCTGAATGCAATATCGTAGGTATCTGGAACCACCTGCACCGAAAATTGACCCGAAGAGTTGGCATTGTCATCCGCGGTGGGGATTTCTACTCCACTCGCGGATATCAGGAAGTCCAGATCCACTCCTGGCACCACCGATTGGGTGCCATCGATGACCACTCCCGAAACTGCGACTCCCTCAACCATCGTCAAGATTCCCAAATCAACTCCGGTCGCAGGAACGTTGATTTCCTGGAGCAGCGGTACCAGCGTCGATCCATTGGGTGGATCGATTTCGATTTCCAAGTCACCTTCGGGAACCCAAATCCCAAAGACCCCCGAAGAGTTGGTATTGTCACCCGGAGTCACGATTTTTTCATCGGTGATCAGATCACGTGCATCCACGTCAGCATTGAACACTGGAGATCCCAACGGATTCAAAACGGTTCCAGTCAAAAAACGTCCCTGACGAAGTCGGACGTCACCCAGATCAGTCACTGAACTGGCCAAAACGTCTCTTAATTCTCGGGGAACCATCTGCAATGGCGTGCTCAGGGTGCTCGCTGTGAACTGAACGTCCCAGAAGCCCGGCACCACCTTTGTTGAAAAAGTGCCATCCGCAATCGTGTAATCGCCGGAGAAAACCTGTACCACTCCTGTTACCGCCTCGGTGAAATCAAGATCGACAGCAGGGAGGATTTCAAAGTTCTCGCCGATCACTCTTCCAGTGATGATCGCCGCCGTGTCCAGAGTCAAAACTCCCAGAGAAGTCGATCCACTGAGGGCGACCGGGAGGTCTTCGATGGGAAACAGCAATTCGTCCAACTGAGGATTGACGCTCAGAAGATACGTACCCGGAGTGGTCGCCTGGCAAATCGTCATGCTGAATGTGCCGTCCGCCAGAGTCACGTCCCCTGAAACGAGGAGCGCAAGGCCCGTTGTGCCGCTGGCCAAATCGAGGTCCAGACCAGAAACACCATTCCCGGCCTCATCGACCACCTGCCCGGTCAATACCCAGGAGCCCGGAGGGCATTGGCTGTGGGCAGTGGAAGGGGCCGCGGCCGAAATCAGAAAAATTGACGTGGCGAAAATCAGGAAGTAGCGCAGTCTCGGCACTCCTGAGCTCTCCAATAGCGAAAAACCGGTTTTCACGGGATTCGTCCTGTTCTTCAGGATAAAACTCTGATCGCGTGGAATGAGATACGGGGCACAACCTTGACGCGATTTTTAACAAACCAACAATAGCCCTTATGATACCCCGTGCTGGAGACAGCACATGAAAAAACAATGCCGCCAGCCCCAAGAAAGGGACCGAATTGATCAAGTATCTCGGCTCCAAACGACTACTGATCCCCGGAATTCAGGCTGTTGTCAGCGGGGTGCCTGAAAAAGGGCGGTTTCTGGACCTTTTCAGCGGAACTTCCAGAGTCGGTCATGCCATGAAATCTTCGGGCTGGCAGGTGATTCTCAATGACTGGAACCGGTATGCCTGGGTTCTGGCCAACGCTCACGTCGTGTGTGACTCAGACAGACTTGGAGAAGTTCAACCCATCATCGATCATCTGAATGCCCTTCCCGGAAAAGATGGCTGGTTTACGGAAACCTATTGCCGGAATAGTCGTTACTTCACCCCTGAAAATGGGGCGCGTATCGAAGCGATTCGGGAAGAGATCGAAAAACTGGATCCCGATGAGGAATTGAAATGCGTGCTTCTTGCGGAGTTGATGGAAGCCGCCGATCGGGTCGATTCCACTGTCGGTGTACAAATGGCCTACCTCAAAAATTGGTCGAAACGGTCCCTGCAACCTCTGCGGTTGAGAACACCTCAACTTCTTCCAAAAAGTCCGCTGGGAAAAGCACAAGCACACTGCCTTGAGGCACAGGAGGCGGCTCTGCAATTGGAGGCAGATGTCGCCTATCTCGACCCGCCCTACAATCAACACAAATACATCGGCAACTATCATGTCTGGGAAACTCTGGTTTTATGGGACGAGCCCGAAGTTTACGGAGTCGCCTGCAAAAGAACTGATTGCAGGGAAAAACGCAGCGATTTCAATTCCAAGCCCGGAATTCACCAAGCGATGACGCAACTGATGGAAAACCTGTCTGCTCCCATCAAAATCATTTCTTTCAGTGACGAAGGTTATCTCCCCAGGCCAGAGATGGAATCACTGCTGGAAAAACACGGAAACCTGCAGGTTTTATCGAGAATCCACCCTCGCTATGTCGGAGCTCGTATCGGGATTCATGCTCCTTCAGGAGAGAAGGTGGGAAAAGTCTCCCATGTCAAAAACACCGAGTACCTCTACATTCTCGGTGACCTCAAGGTTGAAGTGGAAGATTTGAACTCTCATGGCTGGCTTTTTGAGGAACCACTGTCTGCCTGACCATCCATGTTTTTGAAGATCTCCAGCATTTTTCTGGCCCAGGGCAAATCACTCTCTTCCCAACCTGAAGTCCATCGTTGGACTCGCTCTTTCATCGTTTCACCGGGATTTGCCAATCCCTTACCCAAATCAGGGACTCGTTTCCACAGGTCCGGATTCTGTTCCAACCAAATGGAAAAGTGACCGCTGAAAACACGAATCAACGGGCGATCATGATGCCCCTTCTCGAGTTGTTCCCGATTTGACTGATACCACTCACTGAGTCCGCTCTCCTTCACAGGCTTGCAGCGAGAAGCCATCGCCTCCGCATACTCCATGAGGTGTCGGGAGTAGTCGCGCAAACTTTCAAAGGGTGGGTTTTTCTTCCAGCTTTTGGAAAGTGATTTCAATACCTGAAAACTCAGTGCTTCACAGACCGCTTCTTCCAGCCATGCCTGAGGTCCCGGCTTCGGCTGGTATCGCGCGAGAATATGGCCGACCTCGTGAGAAAACTGATAAACCAGCTGACTCCAATATCGACCAGACACCTGCAGGCATACCCGATATCCGCCATCCGGTTCTCTTTTATACAGCACCATTGGTCCACCGGTCGGCTGTACGCGCAACGGTTTGCCAATCGTCACCCCTGACTTGGACTCCATGCATTCGACCACCGAGAGCAGGATTTTTTGCACATCCTCCGGCCTTGCGTCCCCCCAACCCTCAGCCTCGACTTCGACGGTCGTTACTGACGAAACGGGGTGGGTGTCGTCAAACGACACCCACCCCATACCGAAAAACAGAAAGATCGTCCAAATCGTCATCAATCCTCGTCCGAGC
Organism: bacterium; assembly: GCA_029976805.1. Classification (GTDB taxonomy): domain Bacteria; phylum Planctomycetota; class UBA8108; order UBA1146; family UBA1146; genus UBA12191. The sequence continues at coordinate 19,398 of JAPOLY010000001.1, read as the reverse complement.
TCTCGCTCTCCGCTTCGTCGTCATCTCCCTGAATGTAGGTCTTGGGCTTGTAGAAGAAAGCCACCACGATAAACAAGACTGCTGTTCCGAGCATGAGACGGGTGAAGAACCAGAAATAACCGGCCCCCTTGAGGGTCACGTCTCCACCAATCTTGGGATCCACTGTCGACGCAAATTTTTGTGCGGTAATCTCGGCAGCCACCACAGGCTCTCTCTTGGGGAGATAATCCTCCCAACTCTCCGATGCACCTCCTGTTGCATTCGCGGATTGGGCCTTTTTGAAATCCAGTTCCGCCTGACGGCGCTCAAGCCAGGTGTAAGCCTCGGAAGCCGCTGCCGTATTTTCACTGGCCAGCTTCTGTTCCGACACCGAAGCGCAGGTCCTCGTGACCTTGATCCAGGCGTCATCCTTTGTTTCAGCGGCCTTGTCCAAACCTGCAGAATAAATGTGGAAGTTTTTACTGTTGAGCAACAGATACCTGAGAGGAGTACCAAATTGATCCTGAAGACCGGCGATTTGCTGCTGCCCTTCTTCATTGCTGGGCAAGCGATCCTGTTGATTCCAGAACTCCCCGATTCGGTCTCCCGCCTGTTCCAGAACCGACATGTCCTTCAATCGGATAGCTGACAACTTCCACGGCTCAGCATCTTTTTTAACCCAAACAATCTCGTCACCAGAATCAAAACTCGTGGTCTGCACAGCCGCAGTGGAAGTTTCATCCAGCATCGTTTCCCTGGCCACCTGTACACCACTTTCAATCGTAATGGTGTTATTGACGACAGCAGTCACGACGTTGCCCAATGAGACACTGAAAAGGAACAGTGCCATGATGACAGACTTCATCTTCTTGGGTGCCTGAGTGTAAGCGAACTCCAACCCTGTGATGGAAACCATCACTTCAGCAAACGTGATGACCGCATAGGCAAAAAGTTGCCAAGCGATGCTGGGTTGCTGCCCCTGATCGATCCACGACTGAGTGATCGCAACGATGGCAAATGAGCCCGCAGTAATGAAAAGACCGAGAGTGATCTTGCGAATCGGATTCAGTGTCCAAACGAGATTGATGGCCGGATACACCACAAACTGGAAGAGTGGGATAAAGAGCAGGATCAGAATCGGATTGATGGCCTGAATTTGTGAGGAAAGCCATGTCACCCCAAGCCATTGCCGGTTCATATCTTCTGCCTGAAGCACCCACGATGATCCGGTCTGGTCGAACAGGGACCAGAAAACTGCGATAAACAGGAAGACCACGGAGACCTTGGCGATGGACTTGAGACCTTCAGGGCTGAAAGTTTCCTTCACCCATTCGTTTCCACCGGCCGGAATGTGAACGAAGACGTTTCGCCCCATCCAGAAGAGCAGAGTTGCAATTGCCATCAAGACACCCGGAATACCGAATGCCCAGTGAGGGCCATACCAGTTCAGCAACCACGGTGTCAGCAGGGTGGAGATAAACGCTCCAAGGTTGATGGAGAAATAGAACCAGCCGAATGCCTTGGTCAGGAGGTGTGCGTTCTTCTTGCCAAATTGATCACCCACATGGGCACTGACACAGGGTTTGATCCCCCCTGAGCCGATCGAGATCAATACCAGTCCTGAAATTAGAGCGAGCTGGGGATCGATGTTTTCTGACAACCCCATGAATGCCAAAGCCCCATGTCCAGCACAGTAAACAAGGCTCAGAGACAGAATCGTCAAATACTTGCCAAAAAAGATGTCTGCAAGCAATGCACCCATGATCGGAGTGAAATACACGAGAGACGTGAAGAGATGATAATTCTCGAGAGCCTCTGTATTTCGCATTGCCTCATCACCGGTTGCTCCTGGCAACAAATGCAAATACTGGGTCATGAAAACCACAAGGATGGCTTTCATGCCGTAGAAGCTGAATCGCTCTGCCGCTTCATTTCCAATGATGTAGGGAATCCCCTTTGGGACTTCTTCCGTTGAAGGTGGAGAAGTCAGAAATTTGGAAGACATGAACGCCTCGCTCCTTTGCCAGTGGATTGTGTCAGGTAACACACAGGTTTGGGGAGTTTGGCAAAGTCAGGGGAAGGTTGCAACTGGAGAACCGGCTCAGAAAATGATTGAGACGGGGCTGATCATGCTATTTCGCAAGAATTCTTTGAACTTGTTGCATTAAATCACTCAGAGAATAGGGCTTTTGCATAAATGCACCGAAGTTTTGATCGTCGCCGAGGAAATCGCGATCATATCCTGAGACAATAATAATTTGAGGTTTGGATTCGAGTTTCTCTGCCTCATCAACCAATCTTCGACCGCCTCCGTCGGGCATGACCACGTCAGTGATCAGTAAGTCAAAACGGTTTTGGGGATTACTTAACTCCGCCAGGGCTTCCAGAGTCCCTGAGACTCCCGTCACAGTATGCCCGTCTTCGCGGAGGGCTTCACAAGTCAACTCCAGAATCATCTCCTCGTCATCAACCACGAGAATGTTGCCGATTTTTCCCGCAGAATCGTCAGGGGCCTCATCACAATGAGACTTCTCTTCATCTCCACTGGGAATCGGCAATAGAACTTCAAAGGTACTTCCGAAGCCATACTCGCTGGAAACCCGGATGGCTCCCCCACTCTGTTGCATGATTCCGTAACTCGTGGCCAATCCGAAACCGGTTCCCTTGTCCACGTCCTTGGTTGTGAAGAATGGCTCAAAGATTTTCTCCATCACCTGTGGCGACATTCCCACTCCATCATCATTGATACAAATCTGGACGAATTCACCACTGTCGATATCGTGCTCGGCTGCTTCCTGAACTCCCAGAGTTGCACTTCCAACTCCAACGGTGATTCTGCCAGCTTCCCCGACAGCATCTCGTGCATTCAGGACCAGATTCAGCAAGACCTGATGGATCTGGGATTTGTCTACAAATACAAAGACTTCGTCTGGATCCGGTTTGTTTACGACAAATTCCACACTCGGGGATTTGACGAGGTCACCAGCGAGAATTTCGCATTCTTCAAAAATATTCCGGACATCCCACAGTGCAGGCGCCAACACTTGTTGACGACTGAAAGCGAGAAGTTGGGAAGTCACACTGGCTGCCTCACCTGCGGCCAGCTGAATTCTCTCGACCTCTTTCACCGACCTTGCGCTCTGTGCGGGGATCATTCCCGAGAGTCTGTCCACTGCAGCCGTAATGACTGTCAGCAAATTATTGAAGTTGTGGGCAACACCTCCGGAAAGCCTGCCGATCGCTTCCATCTTCTGGGATCTGCGCAGCAACTCTTCAAGTTTGCGGGTCTCCATCAAATCAACCAATAGACCCTGATAGGTGTTCTCTGAGACCTTTTGGCAACTGAAACGGACCCAGCGATATTCATCATTCTCCTGGATGAACCTCAACTCCACTGTGTTGTTTTTCCGCATACTGCGAACAAGGCTCCCGCGATCCTCTTCATGAATCAGGGACTCCAGATTTTCCCCAACTACGGCTTCAGGGTCGCTACCGATAAAAAAAGACCAGGTGCGATTCGCATATTCCACCTGCCCATCTTCATCAAATCGAAGCACTACACAGGGAAGTTGATCCATCAGGTCCTGAAAACGCTTTCTGGATTCTTCCAGTTTCTGATTCTTGCCGGCCAACTCTTCGATCAGCCTGTTATTCGCCTCGATTTGAAGTTCTTGAGAGCGGGTCAAGTCTCCATCGATCACGCAGAAACCTCAGGTTTCGTTCGAATCAGTTTTTCCTTTGTTTCGACCGTTGCATAGAGCGGGAAAATCTCATCGCAATAGAACTGCTGCTCAAATTTGGTTCTTCCTGCGGTGCAATCGGAAAGAATAGTCACTTCAAACCCTTTTTCGTGAGCCGATCTGCCCGTTGAATCGATGCAGACAGAGGTCACCACGCCTGCCAAGACAATCCGGTCGACACCATTCTCCTTGAGAAAATCCTCCAGATTTGTATTGGAAAATGCGTTCAGACCACGTTTGCCCTTGATCTCGAGAATTGAATCGGAGAATCGAGAAAACTCTTCAATCGTTTTTGATCCGGAACTGTCTTTCAGGAATGCCCCTGTATCCTTGATCAACTTGAGAATTCCCGTGGGCTCATTCAGCTCGGAGTAGTTTTCAGTAAATTGGATAGGAGTGGAGATCACCAGAAAATCATCTCTGTCCTTGACCTTCTCAACCAGGTTAAGGGTGTTTTCAAGCATTCTGTCTCGGCCGCTGACATCCTCCAACGCCCCTGTCAAAATGCCGTCCTTGTGAAAGTAGTCGTTTTGAAAACCGATCAACAACAATGCGGTCTTGTTTATGCTCATTTTGGGATTCCTGTTCCATGAAATATAGGATTTCAACCCTATCGACCTGAATGAGAATGGGGAAGGTGTACCAACTCGGTATTTGGGCACACACTCCCCAATCGGGAGGGCAAACGCTCCCAACCCACTCAAAAATCCCCTTACTGTTCTATATCGGACCTATTTTCCGAAATTTCTGTAAAATTGCCCAAATGACAGGTATTTCCGATCTTATTCTGCCCCCTGACCCGGTTTTCGGCCCTCCTGATCACCCTTGACGCCTCCCACTCCGTGCCTGAATTTGAATGCTTGTGCGGGGACAGCCCCCGCCATAATTCAGCCGCTCTTTATCCGGATCTCCCTTTTGGGGACCCAACGGCAAGGAGTTTGGCATTTGCAGGAGGTAACCGATGGCATCCATTCAGGGCCCAGCCCTATTTCTCGCCCAATACATGGCCGACGACGCACCCTTTAATCAATTCGACACCATTCTCGATTGGTGCCGTGATCTGGATTACCTCGGGGTGCAAATCCCCACTTGGGATCCTCGCTGCATCGACCTCGGATTGGCTGCTGAATCACAGCAGTACTGTGACGATTGGCGTGGCGGAGTCGAATCGAGAGGATTGACGGTTACTGAACTTTCAACACACCTGCAAGGCCAGCTGGTTGCGGTCCACCCTGCATACGATGCCATGTTTGATGGATTCGCCGATGAATCGGTCCGGGGAAAGCCCAGGGAAAGAACCGAGTGGGCTATTCAACAGGTCAAGAATTGCCTGACAGCCAGCAAGAATCTGGGACTCACTTCGATGGTCACCTTCAGTGGAGCTCTCGCATGGCCATACGTTTATCCATGGCCGCAACGCCCGGAGGGACTGATCGAAGAAGCCTTCACTGAACTGGGCAAGCGTTGGCTGCCGATCCTCGACCATGCTGAGGAATGTGGGGTCGACTGTTCCTTTGAAATTCATCCCGGTGAAGATCTTCACGATGGGGCTTCCTTTGAAATGTTTCTCGAGCAGGTCAAGGATCATCCGCGAGCATGCATCAACTATGATCCCAGTCACTTCGAGCTGATGGCACTGGATTACATCGACTTCATTGATATCTACCACGAACGCATCAAGTCCTTCCACGTCAAGGACGCAGAACTGGTTCGCTCTGGAAGAAGCGGTGTCTATGGAGGATACCTCGACTGGAAACACCGGCCAGGGCGATTCCGTACCCCGGGTGATGGCGCCATCGACTTCCAGGGAATTTTCACCGCCCTCACAAAACATGGTTTCGACGGTTGGGCAGTGGTTGAGTGGGAATGTCCCTATGAAGACAAATCCGCAGGTGCCGCGAAAGCAGCCAACTTTGTCGCCGAACACATTCTGCAGGTGACCGAATCCTCTTTCGATGATTTTGCAGGTGGCAGTGACCCGGCTCTGAACCGAAGAATTCTCGGACTGGAAAACTAGGAGGCCCCATGGCTCGTCGTGTCCGTATCGGAATGGTCGGAGGAGGTCAGGGTGCCTTTATCGGGGCAGTGCACCGGATTGCCCTGCGCATGGATGATCAGTTTGAACTGGTCGCTGGCTGCTTTGGCAGAGACCCGGAAAACACTCGCCTTACCGGAGAGGAGTTGGGGCTCGATCCATCCCGTTGCTACGCAACATGGGAAGAAATGATCGATTCGGAAACTGCGCTTCCTGAATCCGATCGAATTGAAGCGATCAGCATCGTCACCCCGAATCACGTCCACCATGGCCCCACTTGCAAGGCACTCCGAGCAGGGTTCCATGTGATCTGCGACAAGCCACTGTGCATCTCTCTGGAAGAAGCTCTGGAGATGAAAGCTGCTGCGCAGGAATCAGGCAAAATCTTTGCCCTGACACACAACTACTCTGCATCGCCGATGGTCCGTGAGGCCCGTGAGCGGGTACTCGCCGGTGAGTTGGGAACGATTCGCAAGGTTTATGTGGAATACCTGCAAGGCTGGCTCTCTGAAAAACTGGAAGAAAGTGGTCAGAAGCAGGCGGACTGGCGAACGGATCCAGCGAGGTCGGGTCCGGTGGGAGCGCTCGGCGACATTGGAACCCATGCACATCAGCTGCTGGAATTCATCACTGGAGACCGGGTCGACTCACTTCTCGCCGTGCTCAACACCTTTGTCGACGGCAGAGCTCTCGATGACGACGACATGATTCTTGTCCGCATGGCAGGGGGAGCAACGGGAACCCTTTGCTCCAGTCAAGTTTGCTTTGGCCGTGAGAACGGTTTGAAGATCAGGGTTTTTGGTACCCGTGGTGCACTGGAATGGGATCAGGAACACCCCAATGACCTGAAAATCACGGGCGAGGATGGTGTCACCCGTAATCTGCGGACTGCGACCGGTGCGGTCGGTGAATCCGCGAATGCACTGAGTCGCACCCCAGCGGGTCATCCGGAGGGATACCTGGAGGCCTTCGCCAATATCTACCAGAACTTTGCAGCGGCGGTCCGTGGGGAAAACAGCACCATGGAACTGCCCTTCCCGGGAATCATCGATGGCATTCGCGGAGTCCGATTCATCGGCGCCGCTCTGGAATCAAATGAAAACCACAGTTGGGTGTCACTGCCTGCGGAGGATTGCTGATGTCAGACTCTTTCTCCCCCACCGCTGAAGACCGGTTTACCTTCGGACTTTGGACTGTGGGTAATCCTGGAAGAGATCCCTTTGGGGAAGCGGTTCGTCCCGTCCAGGATCCTTGTGACATCGTTCGCAAACTGGGCGAGCTCGGAGCTTACGGCGTCAATCTTCACGACAATGATTTGGTTCCCTTTGGAGCCAGTGCCTCTGAGAGAGACCGGATCGTCTCAGCGTTTCAAAATGCTTGTGAGGAGAGTGGCGTAAAGGTCCCCATGGCTACCACCAATCTGTTCTCCCATCCCATCTTCAAAGATGGGGCATTCACTGCCAACGATCCTGAAGTCAGAGCATTTGCCCTTCAGAAAACGATGCAGGGCATCGATCTCGGGGTCGAATTGGGTGCAGAGACGTATGTCTTCTGGGGCGGACGTGAGGGAACGGAAGTGGAAGCATGCCGGGATCCCCGAAGCGCCATCCAGCGGATTCGCGAATCGATGAACTTTTTGTGTGAATACGTCAGGGATCAGGGCTACTCGCTGAAGTTTGCTCTCGAAGCCAAACCCAATGAACCCCGCAGTGACATCTACTTTCCAACCACAGGCCATATGCTTCATTTCATTGAGACGCTCGAGCATTCTGAAATGGTCGGCGTCAATCCAGAAGTCGCTCATGAAACGATGGCAGGGCTCTCCTTCGTTCATGGAGTCGGGCAGGCGATGGAAGCGGGTAAACTTTTTCACATCGATCTCAACAGCCAGAAAATCGGTCGATACGATCAGGACTTCCGCTTCGGAGCAGAAGACCCCAAACAGGCATTTCTTCTAGTGCGTCTTCTGGAGGGCACTTCCGGGACTCCCCGCTGGCAGGGCAGCCGTCACTTTGATGCCCACGCCTATCGTACCGAGGATCTGGAGGGGGTCTGGGACTTTGCCCGCGGTTGCATGCGGACCTACAAGATTCTCAAGGAAAAGGCCCAGGCCTTTGATTCTGATCCCGAAGTCCGCGAACTGATCGCCGATATCAGGAATCCAGCCATCGATGGATTACTCGGCGCATACAGTGCGGATAATGCAGCCAGCATCAAAGCACTGGAAATCGATGCCGATACGATCGGTGCCAGAGGGCTGCGTTGGGAACGACTCGACCAGATTCTCATGGAGCACCTCTTCGGCGCCCGCTGAAACAAAAGGAACCATGCAGACAGTAGCCCTGTTGGATCACACTCCTGAGACCGTTGTCATTCTTGGTGGCGGCCCTGCTGGAATCTCCTGTGCCCTGTGGCTGAAAAATCTGGGGCACCACCCGATCATTCTCGAGTCCGGATCTGAAACAGGTGGAACCCCGGGTCAAATAGACCGTCCCAATCGATGGATTGCGGGCATGCCTGAAATCACTAGCCTCGGCCTTGCACAAAAACTCCAGGAACAATGCACAGTTTCAGATCTGCAAGTCCTGACAGAGGTCAAAGTTCTTTCTGTCTGTTGTGCTGAATCTCACAACTTCAAAGTCACATACTCCACCACCGACGGCACAGCAGAGATCGGCTGCGCGGCGATCATCTTTGCAACCGGAGTCAGACCCCGGTCTCTTGAATCCGTGGATTCCAAAGACCAGGAGATTCAATCCGAATACATCGAACTTGATCCCCTTGGCCATCTCACTGGAAGAACCAGCCATGATGGAGAACGATCGCTTGTCGTCGGTGGAGCAGACAACGCTTTCTTTACAGCCAATGACCTCGTGAATTCAGGTGCAAACGTCACGCTCGCTTGCCGTTCACTCCCCAAAGCACAGTCATTGATCCAGTCTCAGATCAAATCCCATGTCGATTCAGGGAAACTCCGGGTCATTCAGGGCAGTCCGTCTTCATTTCGCCAAACAGGTTCTTCTCTGGAAGTAGAAATGTCAGGCTCATCGGATTCGTTCATTCTGGAAGTTGACAAGGTCTACCTGAGATTGGGATTCACTCCCAGATTTGAAGGCATGGAAGAGATCCTGAAAAACTTGAAACTCCCCACGGACCAGCAGGGCTTCCCCCAACTGGATTCTGAAGGGAGATGGTGCGCTCAAGGAATCTACTGCTGTGGCGATTTGAATCGACACGAAGTTTCCGCTGTTGTGTCCTCCCTCGCCGGAGGTGCTCAGGTCGCAAAAACGGTCGAATACGATCTGCGCAGGTCCAAATGACGAGCACGCTTCCTCCCAGAACCCTGATTTTGGGCAGCGACTACACGGGTGAGACCAACAGCAGAATGGGTGTCGCCGAGTGGCTTGAAGGAGAGATCACCCACGTCTCTCTTGCTACTGCAGAAAAAGTGGCAAGCGGAAGCATCGAACCTGATCTGCTGGAACACGACCTTCTGATTGCAGGAACCGGGGAAGATACCACCCGGCTGGCCCTCGACCTTGCCAGTAATATTGGTAACCCGCTGACCGTCTTTATCGCTTCAATTCTTCCCGACGAACTCGATCCGGACATTCAGCGATACGACCTTGTCGTTGCACCACCGCACCCGCAACTTTTGGGGGATCATGTGTTGCCCATTTTGGGTGTCCCCAATCGTCTTCCGCCAAACCCGACGCCCCCTCAACCTGTCTCAAAAGCTCCGAAATTGGCGCTCCTTCTCGGTGGAAACACACGTTACTGCTCTGGCTTCACTGTCGATTATGCACAACGGTTGGCCAACAGGCTTCTCAAGCAGGCGCAGCTCTGGAACGGCAGATTTGTCATCACCAATAGCAGGCGAACTCCCGAAGATGCCTTGCACGCTTTGCGAAATCTACTGGCACCTGTGGAGGAATCATTTCTCGATTGGCAACAGGGTGATCCGCAAGGCTACAAGAATCTCCTCGAAGAAGCGGAAGTCATTTTTTGTACCGGTGACAGTCTGTCGATGTGCAGTGAAGCATCCATGCAAGGCAAACCACTCCTCGTCACCTGCGACGAGGAAGCGATGGAGATTTACCACCGCCAGACACTTCAAAGAATGGTCCAGGAAGGCCACGCGCACTTTTTCGAAGAACCGTTGGAGAATATCCCCGCCCCCGTTTCTGTTCTCAACACCACAGAAACGATTGGCCTGAAAGTTTCCGAGCTCCTCAAATCACGAAAGCGGGCAAACAGTTGAGCAATGAGAAAACCAGGCCACTGGTCACAGTCGCCGCTCTGGTTCAAAACAGGGATCAACAGCTGCTGTTTCTCAAATCCCCCAAGTGGCAAGAAAAATGGGCCCTGCCTGCGGGAAAGGTTGAATCTGGTGAAAGCCTCGTCGAAGCCCTCCATCGGGAAGTCATGGAAGAAACGGGCCTTGAGTTAAAGCATGCCAGCGAGATTCTTGTTCAGGAAATCATCCATCCCGCTGACTTCCATGAACCGGCCCATTTCATCTCCCATGGGTATCTCGCAGTGACGGATTCCACACAAGTCACCCGCAACTATGAATCTGTGGATCACTGCTGGTTATCCATGGCTGAAGCACTGAATATTGACTTGAACTCTCCCACCAGAGACTTGCTGGAGCACCCCGAAACCACCCGTACCTTGAACAGGGTCGAACAGACCTTGGGAAAGGTCATCGTCGACAGGCTCGAGTTCGACTGCATTATCGGGATCCTGCCAGAGGAACGAGTGACTCCCCAGCCACTGAGATTGACGATCGAATTGGAAACCTGTTTCAAGCAGGCCCGAGCCACTGAAGACGTCAAGCATACGGTCGATTATTTTCAACTGGCCCAAACTGCGCAGGCCCTGATCACTGAGAGAAAATACCAACTACTGGAAACGCTGGTCGAGGAAGTTGCGGAACTGTGCTTCGAGGATGCTCGAGTAAGCGGTGCCCGGATTCGCGCAGAAAAACCCAAGGCGATTCCGGGAGCCCAGTGCAGCGCTGTCGAAATCTGCCGGAATCGGACACGCAATCCCGTTTGACCTCGGATAGAATCTGGAATCGAACAGTGGCCAGAGATTGACGAGAACGGCCATTCTCACTTTTCCGAAAGACCCGAGTGTGACTTCAGGCAGACCGGATCCGGTACCTCTGGAAATAGCAGGTTATGAGACGGAAGCCCTCCTCGGTGAAGGAGGCTTCGGGGAAGTCTACCGCTGCCGCGAAATCTCTGGCCTTCGACGAACCGTTGCGATCAAGGTGATTCGTCTCGGAATGGGGACTCGCGAGATTCTTGCGCGCTTTGACGCGGAAATGCACGCCCTGGCCCGATTGAGCCACGATCATATTGCAAACGTCATCGGCAGTGGCCATATGGACAATGGCAGCCCATATTTTGTCATGGAGTTCATCCCGGGTCTGACTCTGTTGGACTGGGTCGAAGACACCTCTCCAACCCTCTCGATAAAATTAGAAGTTTTTCAACAAATTTGCTCCGCTGTTCAACACGCCCACTCCAGAGGAATCCTTCATAGAGACCTCAAGCCAGGCAATATTGTTATCACAGACAAAGACGGACAGCCCCACGTCAAAGTCATCGACTTTGGTCTCGCGAAGGCACTTTCTGACCCTTTGACGGACAAGACTCTGGTCACCGGTGATCGCTATGTTTTGGGCACGTGGGATTACATCAGTCCAGAACAAGCCTGGAGTCATGGCGCGGATGCCGATATCCGCAGTGACGTCTATTCTTTGGGCGTGATTCTCTATCGCCTGATCTCCGGTGAGCTTCCCTTCGGGAATCTCAGGGAAAACCATGAAACCGAGATCCTCAGAATTCTCCGTGAAGATGTGCCGTCGCGTCCAAGTCAGCGAAAAGCATTATCCCATTCGGAAGAGGACCACAGTTCGATACGCAACGAACTGGACTGGATCGCACTGAAAGCCCTCGAAACCGCTGTGGATCGCAGATATTCCACCGTGCAGTCCCTTTCCGATGACATCCAACGCCACCTGGGTGGAACAGAAGCCATCGAAGCTCGCCCAGTTTCACAAATGTATCTCTTCCAGAAGTGGTGTCGCCGGCACCCCTTTATCACCACATTGGCAATGATCGGCACCGTCTTCATCTTGACGATCGCAACGATGGGCTGGTTTGCCTATGAACAGAAGTCCATCGCCAGTCAGCGATTGACGGAAGTGATGTCGCTTTCCATGGATCAGGATATTGACCAACTGATTTTGGAGGCGAATGAACTATGGCCTCTCAAGGACAATCAGATTCCGCAATACCAGCAATGGCTCCTTCGGGCAGAGGGATTGATCAACGGAACCTCTCGCACTGACAGCGCTGGTGAAGAACGACGGACTCCCTCCCTGCAGCAACAAAAAGAAGCGCTCGACCGCATTCGATCGCGCTCGACCTCTTCTGAGTCCATATCACCTGTTTTCGAGGATTCGAAAGATGCCTGGTGGTACAGGGAACTGTCCGAGTTGATTCACAGAATCGAAAAGTTCACCGATCCGGATACCGGTCTGGCAGGAATGGGAATCCATCCGGATCATGGCTGGGGAGTTCAGCGACGCCTTCAATACATAAAAAATCAACAGCCCCGGAAAGAAACATGGCGACAAAAGTGGGACGAGGCACTGGAGCAAATCGCTTTATCCCCGGAGTATTCAAAGGATCTCCAACTTACCCCCCAAGAGGATCTCCTTCCCATTGGCAAAGACCCCGATTCAGGACTCTGGGAGTTCTCCCACTCCCCCAGTGGCGGCCTCGCCACGAGAGATTCTGACGGGAAATTGATTCTGACTCCTGAAACGGGAGTCATTCTGGTTTTGGTCCCCGGATCCACCTCACTCATTGGATCCCAGTCTGAATCAAGAGATCTTCCCCGCTTTGATCCATACACAGAAAGTTGGGAAGGTCCTCCTCTATTGGTCAAAGAAAGTGCCTACTTTCTTTCCAAGTATGAAATGACCCAATCCCAATGGGAGCGACTCACCGGTTCAAATCCGAGTGGCTATGGCCCTACACGACTCGAAAAACCCTTGAATGGCATCCAATATGAGTGGAGCGGCCTTCACCCTGTGGAACAGATCTCCTGGAACGACTGCCAAAAATGGCTACCTCGCTGGAATCTGAAATTGCCCACCGAGATTCAGTGGGAAATTGCTGCCCGCGGGAGAACAGAGACACCTTTCCCCGTCGGAAATCTGGAAGATCTCATCCCGGGGTACTATCACATCGATTTCCCACAGGGAAATGATCCGAATCCCGCAAAAGCTCCATTTCATACACCGGTCGGAATCCGGGCGGCCAATCCCTTCGGGTTTTACGACATGATCGGCAATGTCAGGGAGTGGTGCCTGGATGACTTTCACGAGATCCCATTGGGAAGCACGACTTCTCAATCCACCGATTTAAGATCCTTCCGTGGCGGCTGCTTCGTCTCGGATGCACCAAATTCCAGAATTTCAAACCGTCCATCCGGGGATCAAAACTTTCTCCACAGAGTCATCGGGCTTCGTCCTGCAAGAGAGCTGCAATACTGAACGAACAGTTTTATGTCCTTTCAGAAGTAACGCCTGCGAAGAATAGTTTCCAAGACGGCTCCTGCATCGATCCTTGATTCGGATACTATTCACCAAGCGACGTTTTACCCCACGAAACTTTCGGGCTTAAGTTTTCATTCGATTGAAAGATTTCCATTTTGAACCCCGTTAATGACGACGATTTCGATCTGAAAATACCTGGATATGAAGTTGAATCGCTTCTTGGCAAAGGTGGCTTTGGAGAAGTGTATCGTTGCAGGGAGACGTCTGCTCTCAAACGCACGGTCGCAGTCAAAGTCATCCGTTTGGGTATGGGAACCCGGGAAATTCTCGCTCGTTTCGATGCTGAGATGAACGCCCTTGCAAAAATGAACCACTCTTCAATCTGCAGAGTCATCGACTCAGGGATAACAGAGAGAAACCAGCCCTATTTTGCAATGGAGTTCATCGAGGGCTTGACCCTCGACACATGGTTAAAGAAAGAGAATCCCGATTTCGAATCGCGTCTCGACATTTTTGATCAGCTTTGCAAGGGAATCAGCCATGCCCATGAAAGGGGTGTGATTCACCGCGACCTGAAACCCGGAAATGTCATGATCACAAATTGTGACGATGGTGCGTCTGTAAAAATCATCGACTTCGGCCTGGCAAAAGCACTCCATGATCCTCTGACAGATCAAACATTGGTAACAGGGGATCGCTATGCCATAGGCACATGGAATTACATGAGCCCAGAGCAGGCGAAAAGCCGCGGTTCAAACGTTGATACTCGAAGTGACATCTATTCCATGGGGATCATGCTTTATCAATTAGTCTCAGGAGATCTCCCCTTCAAGATCCATGGTGAACATACGGAATCCGAAATCGTCCATGTTCTCGAAAATGAAATCCCAAAAAGACCCAGCAAGCTCCTCAAAGATTCACAAATCGATATTCCCGGGCTTCCCGACCTCAAACACCGTTCAGAACTCGATTGGATCGTTCTTAAATCCATCGATTCTGATCCGGAAAGAAGGTACGCCACCGTTCAGGAGTTCCGAGCAGACTTACTGCGATATCAAAAAGGGGACGAACCCGTCTTGGCTTGCCCACCAGGAGCGCTCTACCTTTCAAAAAAGTTTTATCAACGTCATAAACTCCTGGTTTCAGTGCTTTCGATGATCATCGTTTCATTGGGAATCGGTATTGGTTGGGCACTCGTCGAACGAGACAATGCTGAAGAAGCGAAATACAATGCGGTCCTCGCTCGGGATGAAGCTCAACAAAAGACTGATGAAGTCTTGAGATTATCTGCCATTCAAGATCATGACGATCTCATTGCTGAGCTCGATCTGCTTTGGCCAGCCTTGCCAAATATGATCCCCAGATACGAAGCCTGGATTGAAAAAGCCGGCAAACTCGTTGAAGGCCTCCCCGCACACCTGTCAACCCTGGAAAAGATCCGTAAAACGGCCATACGCAAGGTCATTCCGGCCCAGATGGTCAGCTACACCCAAACCGACAGTCAGGTATCAGATTTGTTCAACAACCTGCAAATCCTGAAGAAACAGTTGAACTCTTCTGAAGAGGGTCCTGATCGGAAAGAAATTGAAGTACAACTTAAAAAAACACAGGCGAAGATTGATCTAATCTGTAAATGGGAATTCCCCGAGGAACTCCCACAAAACAGATGGTGGAACCGACAACTGTCCCTGCTAGTCCAAAGCCTCGAAAATCTGAATGAAAACTATCTGCCTGAAAACATGAACACACCGGAGCATGGCTGGAACATCCCTAAAAGACTGCAATATGCGCAAATGGTACAGTCACGGTACTCTCCAAAGGGTGACCTCACTCTCCTCTGGAATCAGGTACTTCCGCAGATCAATGAAGAGTATCCGGATCTCAACCTGATCCCCCAGTCCGGTCTAATCCCACTCGGAAAATCTGAGAAAACCGGACTTTGGGAATTTTGGCATTTCGCTTCAGGGGAAAAGCCTTTACGGGACGAATCTGGTAGCTGGAATCCTACACCGGAAAGTGGGCTCGTTTTCGTTCTGCTCCCCGGTGGAAAATTCATGATGGGCGCACAAAACACTGACGCCTCACTTCCTAATTTTGATACTTTTGCAGATCAACGCAACGAATCACCTGTTCATGAAGTCGAACTGTCTCCATTCATGATTTCAAAGCACGAATTGACTCAAGGGCAGTGGTTCCGCATGACTGGGGTTAACCCTTCAAAGCACCTCAAGGCTGAAGACGAACAGCACTATCCCGTTGATTCGGTCGACTGGATGCAAGGGTTAACCACGCTCAGAAAATTCAGCATGCGATTTCCTTCGGAAGCACAGTGGGAATACAGCGCCAGAGCAGGATCACAAGGCTCCTGGTCAAGCGCTGAAAATGGATCTGAAATTATTGATGGCTCCATTGGCAATATCTGTGACAAAGCTGCCCGCGACTCGGAAGAAAAATGGTTGGGGCACATTCAACTCCCAGATTATGAGGACGGATTCGTTTACCCGGCACCCGTGGGCAGTTTTTCACCGAATCGATTCGGACTACACGATATGCACGGAAACATGCAGGAGTGGTGCATCGATAAAGCAGATTGGGATTTTTACTCGAAGAGTCCTCCCAGAAATCCCTCTAATCTCTCAGGGGATCTGGTGATCTCCCGAGGTGGGAGCTTCATTCATGGAAGCAGAGAATCCAGATCTGCCAGGCGTAATGCTGACATGCCCGACTCCAAAACGGAGTATCATGGCATTCGACCTATCTGGTACATCCTCAAACTCATTCCAACCGACAGCAACAAGTTCAGAATGATGGCCCCAAAAATGAAACCGGCAAAAAACAACTGATCACAGATTGATCGGTGCTTTTCTCAAGCAGCACTCACTCTTTGAATCGAAGCAGGAATGCGTGTCATTAACCGATCCAGTCCTGGCCCATCCCGTTGAACGCTCACTTCATTGCCCGAAAATTCGAAGATGGGATAGGAACCGGCTGAATTCGTATCCTGCTCACAGGTAACGAACAGCCCGATACCCCGCTCCAATGCAAAAGCTTCCGCTCTTTTGCGGTCGGTGATCGAACCGAGAGGGTCACCACTGAGATTTGCACTCGTGCAGATCAACGAAGTCATTTCGCAACCACCCCAAAGGTCCAGATCCATCATGTCGCTCAGGTTTTCTTCCGCTTGCACGAACAACTTTCTGTGAATTCCGTCCAGAATTAAACTCTGATGCGTTCCGTTTCGAATCACCGCCGAGTTGAAGTCGTTAGAAGCAAATGCAGTTCGTACGAAAGCCCCATCCAATTCTTCCAGTCGATCGAACTCGCGAAAATACTTTGGCATTGCATCGGTTTGAGCCTGACCGAGAAAACGATCCACTCTTCCCATCACAGTGCCATAATTCTTTCCGGAGAGGCGGTTCTTGAGCAAGTTGAGTTGCTCGACCCCTCTCGCAGTGGGAGCAGCAGCCAGCGAGTAAACGGAGGGGAGTTGCAACATGACCGCTTCGTGCCGAACCCACTCAATGATGGTTTCAATTGCGCCAGGTTCTTCGATATGAATTCTCTTCATGCTGCCCTCACTTCTTTTTCCGGCTTTGATTTCATCTGCAAAAGGCTTCCACCACCCGGAATGTCCAGTTGAATGTCCAATTCCTCCAGAACAGATCGCAACGTTGCAGTGGCTGCAGAAAGAACCGGCAAACCTGTCTCCGCTTCGACCTGGGGAATTGCAGCCAGGGACGGCATTTGTACACACGCAGACAGGATGATCGCTTCCGCTTCTTTCAGATCCAACTTCCTGGCGATCGACACCAGTTCTTCCGGATCTCTTCTTCCCACGGCAAGGTTGTCGGAGATTTCCAATGAGATGGCATCCACCACCTGAATTCCTGCAGACTCCAGACATTCGACCACCAGTGCTGTCAATGGTTTCATGTAGGGGGTAACCAGAGCCACCTTACTGACACCCAGACGACGAACGCCTTCGATCAATGCACCTGCGCTCGTGATCATTTGGGCCTGTGGATTGCCTTCTTGAAGAACTTCTGACAGCGACCGGGCCATCTCATGCGCACGCTGCGGACCTTCACTCATGACAGCAACAAGACATGCGTATGCCGCAACATCCACCGCAGCATCGGACAACTCCTCAGCGCACCGGTCCGCTTGAGCATTCATCTTTCCCAACTCGCTGAGATTGACCTTCTTCATTCGCATTCGGGAAGAATGGAACGTGAAGCGATGCGTTCCACGACCGGCCCTTCCCAACAGCTCGGGGATTTCGGTTTCCATGGTGGTATTTGAACTGGGAACAATCATGCCGATTCGGTGCGTTTGCACGGTCGTATCGGGCGCAACCCTGACACGGGGGGAGCGTTGTATCTGCTGGCTATACTTCATTTCGCTTCCTTCCCCATCAGGGTCTTCGTCCGTGAGCAATCCCCACTCACCTTGAATCCGAACCCGTCAGCATGCAGGACAGCCTTCAGATCTGTTTTCTGTAGATTGAGGAGAAGGTTCATTGGGGCTAATCTGGCTTTAGGGAGGTCATATGGGCCAAAAGCACTATCTCGGACTGGATGTGGGGACCCAGAGCGTCAAGGGTCTCGTCTTTGATCCGGAACAGGATCATGGAGTCATCGCCCGGGCTGGCCAGCCTCTCGATCTGCTTCCGGGGTTCCCCGCCGGTGCTGCCGAACAGCACCCCGATGACTGGTGGCAGGCGGTCACCCAGGTCCTCCAACAGCTGGCCGAACAGACGGACCTGAGCAAGATTGCCGGGGTGGGCGTCAGTGGCCAGCAGCACGGCTCCGTCTTTCTCGATGATTCTGGTGCCGTCGTCCGTCCGGCAAAACTGTGGTGCGACACTTCCACTGCGGACGAGGCGCAGCAGTTGACCCAGAAACTGGGTCGATCGGTTCCCGTCGGGTTTACCGCCAGCAAGGTCACCTGGCTCGCCCGTCATGAAGCGGAAAACTGGCAACGAACCGCCCACGTACTCCTCCCCCACGATTTCATCAATTACCGACTCACCGGATCGATGACGATGGAGGCCGGAGACGCCTCGGGAACCGGATGGTTTGATGTCGAGGCACGCCAGTTCGATGAGGTCGCCATGAACGCGGTCGATGAAAGTCTGGCAGGGAAGGTTCCCAGACTGCTCGAAACCGGTGAAGTCGCGGGCCACGTGAGTGAGAGTGCAGCATCCGCTCTCGGGTTGACCGCCGGCATCCCGGTCGCCCCCGGCGGTGGCGACAACATGATGAGTGCCATCGGATCCGGGGCGACCCGGTCCGGAGTGGTCGTCATGAGTCTGGGAACCAGCGGCACCGTCTTCACCCGCACCGATCAGCCGGTGATCGATCCGGAAGGACTGATCGCCCCCTTCTGTTCCAGTGACGGAGGCTGGCTGCCGCTCCTGTGCGTCATGAACTGCACCAACGTCACCGAAGAGATCCGACAGGCTTACTTCCCCGATGATCCGGATGCCCTTCAACGGCTGACGGACCTCGCCTCTGCGGTCGAACCCGGATGTGGTGGAGTGGAGTTCGTGCCCTTCATTCATGGGGAAAGGGTTCCCGATCTCCCCCACGCCACCGGCACCATCACCGGCATTCGCCCGGGCGGTCTGCAGCCCGGAGTGATCTTCCGCGCGGCCCTCGAGGGCATCACTGCCAACCTGTGTTCGGGAGTGGCGCGCATGAAACGCCTCGGAGTCGAGGTCGACGCCCTGCGCCTGGTCGGCGGCGGATCCAAGAACCCGCTCTGGCGCCAAATGATCGCCGACACCCTGCAGGTTCCGATTACGCTACCACAGGAACCGGAATCGGCGGCTTTGGGAGCGGCATTGCAGGCCAGTTGGATCTGTGCAGGAGAGGAAAGTTCAGAAATTTCCTGCCATGAAAAAACAAATCGCTGGGTGCCGGTCTCTTCGGAAATGATTACACCCGAGGCGACTTCAGCGGAGTCCTAAAAGGTGAGATTTCCCAAAGGATGTCGTGTGCCATTCGGGTCGAGGTAGAAGATTTCATACTCACCGGTCAGATCTTCAGAGAGCACCAGACGGC
>JAPOLY010000028.1 GCA_029976805.1 bacterium | reverse complement strand
GGCCCTCCGCTCAGTACGCGAAGAGGCTGCCCTCGACTGGTTATTGGACAAGGTTCTGGACCGTGAAAAGAGTGATCTTCTGGTCCGTGTCGGAGTTGCGGAAACTCTGGGCCGTGCTGGTCACAAAAAGTCGGTCGACAGTCTTGCCGGACTGTTGATGCATCCGAAAGCGCCGTTGCGAATTTCCTGCCTGAAAGCGTTGGCGCTGCTGGAAGAAGACAGTTGTGTCGCAGATATTGTCCGTGCCTCGCGAAAGCTTTCCCGGGATCTCGATTTTCAGTTGGAAGCGGTGCGGGCCCTGTGCCGTCTCGATCCCACGGATGCTCTGGATATGCTTCTGGCTCTGGGCAATCACAAGGATGTTGCCTTGCGGACTCTCGTGATTACCGCTCTCTCCCGCATCGATGGTGAAATCAGCCTTGTTCGTCGCCTGGAAGCGCTCGATGACCCTGCCTGGCAGGTTCGTTCCGCCGCCTTGACAGGTCTGAAGAGTGTTCGAGACGTCAAACTGGTGGATGCCCTGCTCGTGGCAATGCGCCGTGAAACGGGATCACTGTTGCCCAAGGTGGTGGAGCTCCTGATCGCTTCCACGGGAGTGGACCTCGGCCCCGACCCTGAAAACTGGGACAAATACTGGGGGCGTGAGCGTGACCGTTATGACCCCATCGCTATCCGTGAACAGGCGGGTGAGAAGCATGGGGGCAAAACCTATGTTCGCAAAGCTGACCCGGGCAAGGCGAGAACCCCTTCCTACTTCGGTGTCGAAATCATCAGTAAGCGTATCGCCTTTGTCATCGATTGTTCCGGGAGTATGGCCCAGCAAGTGACGGTACAGAAAGAGGGAGGCGGCGTTGAAACGATGAATCGCCTCGATCTGGCGAAGAGTGAGCTGAAAACGGCGATCGAAAAGTTACGCCCGGGGACCCATTTCAATCTGGTTCGATTTGACAACACCTACAGGGTTCTTCATGAGAAACCGAAAAAGTTGTCTCCCCGTTCCGTCAAGGAGGCGCGCCAGTTTATCGATGGGCTGCAGCCGGGGGGGGCCACCAACATCTACGACTCTCTGGAGCAGGTTCTCAAAGCCGGGGATGTGGACACGATCTTCTTCCTTTCCGATGGAGCTCCCAGCTCAGGCACCTTCATCGATCCGGGCAAGATTCTGGAAGAGATCGGTCGCCTCAATGAGCAGAGCCAGGTCACGATCCACACCATCGCTCTCGGGTTTACTTCCGACTTCATGCAGAGTCTCGCAGAGCAGAATCGCGGCTCATACATCGTCGCCGGCCAGTAGGAAAAATCTGATTTCCCACTCAAGTGGGGCGACTCTTCAGCCGATGTATCCCTCAGAGGAATGTTCCGGGCTGGGAAAATGCCGGTAAATCCGGTTTGAGGCATGGAGTCGACGATGTTCGAAATCTGGTGGTTGTTGATCGCAACCGGTCTCGGGTTGCTGTTGTGGAGCTTTTATCAGGCTCGAACAGCTCCTTCAGATGAGCAAGTGGCCAATAGTCTGCCCAGGCGATCCAGCGAGTGGCACGACCGGGGGCTCGAGTTGGGCCTCGAGGCCGCTGAAATAGGCCTCGTGGAGCACCTGCTCCTCCAGGACGAGTCTCTCGACGGTGAGAGACTGCTCAATTCCCGTATTGCCTTCGAATCTGCCCTTGAGAGAACTCTTCAGGGGGGCAGTGACCTGTTTCAGGATCTCGAAATGCGACGTGCACTCGACCGTCTTCGTTTACGAAGGGGTTGGGAAGTCTGTGGCGAAGTCTCCCAGAGGGGCATGAGTCCCATGGAAGAAGATGAACTGCACATTGAGGGGCCTGGAGGGTCTTGCCTCAGAAGTATTTTGATTCACAAAGATGAACAGAGCATTGCCTTGCGTGTTCAGGGTAGCCACGGGTTTTCCTCCGGGACTCCCGATTGGACCCCCGGCACCTCTGTCGAAGTCTCCTGGTTTCAACCTGAGAGTGGTTGCCTCACCTTTGAATCAAGGGTGCAGGAATTGAGGGACCTGGGAGACTGGTTTCTCTTTCTTGAGAGTCCCCAACAGATTCGCATTCAGCAAAGACGACAGTATTTGAGAACCCCTCTCGAGGGGCGATTCCGTTTTCTCCGTCTTTCGATGGGAGAGTCCGGTTCCATCATGGATGAGCCGGAGGGGATTCATGTCGGAGGAGTTCTGGATGTGGGGGCCGGTGGAGCGGCAATCGTGACCGAAACCCCTCTGGGTCATCAGGACCTGCTGGTGCTGCGTGATTTTCCGGGTCTCGAAGACATCGATCTGACTGCCAGAGTGGTCGATATTCCCACAGGGGAAGACGCGGACAATCCTGTCTACGGAATCCGTTTCATTGGACTCTCTGCCACCGCCAGGGACGCTCTCGCACAGTTCGTCTTTGCAAAGCGCTCCAGGGAACTTCCCGAGACCACGGAGTGCGCATTGCCACTGCCTGAACTTGGGGCCGACAGCACCCAAAACGGGTGATCCCTCTCGAGAGAGTCTGTTGTATGGGGCTTCAGGCGAGCCGGTGGCGATACACCGTCTTGTCCGCAGGGAGTCTGCCTGGGTTGGGCAAAACCTCATCGGCATGACCCAGGGTGACCAAAACCGCGATGGAAATTTCTTCCCGATCTCCGGCTCCGATCACTTCCTTGACTGCAGGTTCCATCCAACCATTCATGAAGGTGGTTTTCAGTCCCATGCCAGTGGCTGCCAGCACGCTGTGCGTCGCAGCAATCATCGCATCCTTGACCGCATATTCCCGCAGGAGTCCTGCTTTCTCCAGCGCCGTTTGACCTCCCGGAATCGCCTGGCGGGCAATCTCGCAGTAACTGTCGGGCCACGCATCACGCTCGCGGGCCTGCTCGATGACACGTTCCATGTCATCTTTCCAGGCCTGGTGATCGACCGCAAAGACGAGGGTCACCGGAGCTTCCAGAACCTGTCTCTGGTTGAAACAGGCGGCGTGCAGTTTCTCCCGGTCTTCAGCCTGATCGATGACGACGATGCGCCACGGTTGCAGATTCCAGGAAGAGGGTGCCGCAACTGTCAGGCGGAGGATCTCATCGAGAACCTCCGGATCGATGGGAGTATCGTTGAAATCCTTGGTCGATCGTCGCAGTTCGATGGCTTCATTGACCGGGAGTGAGGGCCGACTCATGACTTCTTCTCCATCAGCGTCACGACAGAAGTCCGGTCGTCGCCTCCCATGTTGGCGCAGATTCCGCGGGTCGGTTTTTTCTGCATCTGGTAGTCACCACACAGACCATTCATTTGGCGAAAGACTTCAAAGGCCTGCTTGACGCCAGTGGCTCCCACGGGGTGACCAAAAGCCATCAGGCCACCTCCGGTGTTGACGGGAATACGCCCTTCCAGAGAGGTGTCTCCATTGGCCGCGATCTGAGTTCCTTCGCCTTCCTTGCAGAAGCCGAGAGCTTCACAGATCAGGGCTTCCGTGATGCTGAAGCAGTCGTGGACTTCGGCGATTTCGACGTCGGTCGCGTTCCAGCCGGCGGAGGCGTAGGCCTTGCTGGCGGCAGCGGCAGTCACGTCCATTTTGGTCAGGTCCGCCACCTGGCCCAGAGGACCACAAGCGACTTCGCAGGCAACAATCTCTACCGGGTCACCGACCGTTTCTCCCAGTTTTTCAAGTCCTGCATCAGAGCATAAGATGATGGCACAGCCACCGTCTGAAACTTGAGAGCAGTCACCGACTCGCAACCACGAATGCAATTCCTCATTGTCGAGGAAGCACGGATTCTTGTCGGAAGCCTGTGCGGCCTGCTCGGCACTCATTTGAACCTCACGCATGTGGGCATTGGGGTTACGATTCGCATTGGCGTAGGCCTTGGCGATGATGGGTGCCAACGCTTCGGGAGTTACACCGTGGCGCTCGCAATAGGCCTTGGTTCTGCGAGCGAACATTGCCGGGAAGGTGAAGGGGTCCAGTCCGCGCTCTTTTTCGTAGTGGGAAGCACGGGCCAGGAAATCGGCACCCTCCTTGGCATTGCGAGTGGTCTGAACCTCTGCACCGATGACGAGAACGATGTCGGCACCCGCCTGAATGGCATCCACACCCGCGGCAATTCCGAGTCCACCGGAAGCACAGGCACCCTCCACACGAGTGAAGGGCGTGTAGGTCAAGCCCTCTGCTGCAGCGGCGGCCATCGATCCCAGGTGTCCCTGATTGGAGAAGAGCTCTCCCACAAAGTTGCCGACATATCCGCGGTCGACGAGAGCCGGATCGATACCGACATTCTTGCAAGCCTCGACAGCGACCTCATGGATGTATTGTTCGAGGGTCGGGTTCTCTTTCTTGCCGAAGTCGGGGTGCTTCTTCCAGATGAAATCCGGATGAAACTTTCCAATGAAGGGGGTGATGGCTCCTCCGGCAACAGTGACGCGACGTGCAGGTTTCATGTTTCAGTATCCAATCAAAGTCGGACCGCGGGGGCCGACTCGGTTTCAGTGGTCGAACCCTCGGTGGAGGGCTCTTCAACGGGCGCAGGGATTTTCCAGGCACCCAACCAGTAGATGTCCTCGGGGATCCACCCCGACTCCAGCAGCCTGCGCCGAAGGTCCGGCATGTGCGCTGCACCATAGAAGATGGCGGTTCGTCGCCAGTTTTCGCTCAGGGAATTTTCGAAGATCTCCCATGCGCGATCATTGCGCAATCCCAGAATCAGATCTTCTGGCCTCTCGATGTCCTCGACACCCAGGAATGCCATTTCTCCCACGGACTGGGCCATCGTTTTGCCCATCGTCCAGCGCAATCGGTTGGTGGTCTGGTCATCGCGACTGGCCAATGCGGCCTGAATCGCGAGGCTGTCAAAGGTGCTCGATCCCATTCCCTGAAGAATCAACAGGGGATCAAGATTGAAAAGGCCGCGCTCAGCGAGTCCTTTGCTGAAACCTTCAAAATCGAGATCGGCATGGCGCAAGTTTCTGCGGGTGTAGTCGATCCCGTTCATCTGATGGGAGAGTCCCAGCATCTCGGTCATGCCGGACTGCAGCATTCCGATCATTCCGAGCATGGGATCGGACCCTCCCTCTTCTTCAGTGGGAAGGGAACCATCGTCCTCAGGAGATCCGGGGGCGGGTCCGCCGACCAGTTCATAGAGAACCAGGTCGTAGGAGTCGAGCTCCTGCTGTATGCGGCGGAAGTAACCGGGATCACCGATGTGAACCACTCCGACCAGACTGACCAATTGGTCTGTCAGCGGGTTTCGGTACGTGGTCACGGAGGTCTGTAATTCAGCGTTGGGACCGGACATTCTCAGGAAGCGAATGAAGTCCTGAATGGCGTCGGCTTTCCCGATCTCGACCGGAGCTGCTGTGGCAGAAGTCCCCTGCAACAGACCGGAAGCGGTGGCCAGACCGAGGCAGATCAGTGCGCCCAGCACGAATCGAGAGGGCAATGATTTGCTGAAGAGAGAGTGGTGGGGGGATGTCGACATGACAGCCAACCTTCCTGCGGAACTGATTTGTTTCAGTTTCCACGGTTTCGGGCACCCTACACCCAAATTTTGAGGTCTTCCCAAAGATCCATGGGGGAATCGGGAAAGCGGATGGATCTGCGGTGACCGAACAATCCGCAGAGAAAACCGAACATTTTTTGGTGACATTATCGGCATAATGTTGGTTAAGTGACTATTTCAAAACAGTTTAAGTGTGAATTGCCGAACCCTAACATCCCCTTGATGTTTGGCTTTTGTTTGGCGAAAATCCCCCTGACATCGGGACAGGAACACCGACCAGATCATGGTCACTCCCCGAAACAGATTTCGACAGACAGATTTCGACGAAGAGAAGAGGCCAATCCATGGCAACCAAGCTGATCCAGAAAAGCGCGACCTCGAAGGCCGCCAGCAGTACCCAAAACAGCGGAGCCTGTTTTCAGGCCGAAACCACCGCAGTTTGGACTGAAACCACCGCCGTTGAAGCCCGTTCCGCAAAGCGCCGCGGAGCTTCTGCCGGAACCCGCTCCCCCAAAAGGGTTCAACTGGAGATCTTTTCCCAGAACGAATCGGCCACGGATCTGGATCGGATCCCCTCTGACAGAATCAAACAGGAGCCACTGGAGTTGCCGAAAGCCCCTCGCCACTGGTCGGGTGCAACCGGAGCATGGAAAAGAGTGGAGAGTGCCCGAGCCCAGGGAGCGGCGACCGTGATTCCCGATTCGGGAAACGGCGGCCCGGTTTCCGAGATTGCGGAAGAGCAGGCTGAATCGGAGTGGGTCGATCAGTTGTGGATGGCTGCGGGGATTATGTCCATGGCCGTGATGTTTTTCATGGGTACCTGAGAGTCGAAAACCAAAAACAGAAGACTACCGTCGAAGAAAGATCAGGGGGCTGAGCGTGTACTACACCGATCGCCAAATGGAAATCATGGAGTTTCTCCAGCGCTTTTTCCAGGAGCGTAACACCTCGCCAACCCTGGAAGAGGTCGCCCAGGCTTTTGGAGTGACGAAGGTCACCGTTCATGGCCACCTCAAGGGACTGGAAGAGCGTGGAGCGATTCGCCGTACACCGCATCTGTCCCGGGCGATTGAAATTCTGGATACCGATTATCTTCCCCGGGAAGAGAGATCGGAAACCTCTGTGATGGGTCAACTGCCTGTTCAGGTTCTCGGCCGTATCGCTGCGGGTCAACCGATCGAGGCGGTGGAGGGGACTGAGCAGGTCGATCTCGCTGAGCTGTTGCCGATGGGCAAGGATCACTACGCCTTGAGAGTTCGTGGAAGTTCGATGATCGGAGATGGCATCCATGATGGAGACCTGGTGATCGTCGAGCACCGAACCCAGGCGATCGATGGTGAGATGGTCGTCGCCATCGTCCAGGATTCAGAGATGGAAGAAGCGACCCTGAAAAAGATGTATCACGAAGAGAAGGACGGTGAAGCGGTGATTCGCCTGCAACCGTCCAATCCCGAGATGGAGCCGATCTTCGCCCGTGATGTCGAGGTTCGCGGCGTCGTTGTGGGCGTCGTTCGCAAGTATCCCGGCTGGCCAGGAGGCTTGACGGCATGAAGAGATCGAATGAAGTGACCTGTGAAGTGGACTCCTGATCAGGAGTTTGACCTCGCCCCATTCACTTCTTACCGATACTCGTTACCCATACTCGTTACCCATACTCCTTACCCCTGAACGGGAGGAGCCCATGCCCGGTTGATCCGGGAGGGCTTCTCCCGGCTTCCTTTGTATTGGGGCTCCCATTCATTTCGGAGAGTGGATCGTCCACCAGAAGCCATTTATGGCGATCCCGTGGATTGAAGAGACCGATTGAGTATCCTTGACGGTCCGTTTCCGGAGTGGGTGACGATTCGTCCGGTCTGCAGGGCCGCTCACCGGAGACAGCGGATTGAAGAAGGGGCACCTTGGCGATACACGGTGATGACGACACTTCCCCGGAGGAGGGTAAAAAGCCTGGCAAGGGGTTCCTTTCGGGACTCTTTGGCGGTTCCTCTCCCGAAGAGGAACCGGGCGAGGAGTTTTCGGTGGAAGCCGAAAGTCTTCAGGATCCTGGCACCGTTTCTACCGTCGACGGCAAAGGGGCCGAATCCAGAGAGTTCCAGGAGTTGAATCCTGATCAGGCTCCGTCCCGCACCTACACCCGTGATGAGCATGAACTTTCACGCAAGCAGATTGACCGGGATGCACTCAAGGCTCTCTATCGACTTCACGACCATGGATACAAGGCTTTTTTGGTCGGCGGAGCGGTTCGCGATCTTTTGATCGGCAAGGCTCCCAAGGATTTTGATATCGCGACCAGTGCCACTCCCCAGCAGGTCAAGAAACTGTTTCGCAACTGCCGCATCATCGGTCGACGATTTCGACTGGCGCATTTGTACTACGGGCGCGACAAGATTCTGGAAGTCGCCACCTTCCGTTCTTCCGGAGGGGCGGACGAGGTGATTCGCGATGGAGAGTTGATTCGTCGCGACAATGTCTACGGAACTCCAGAAGAAGATGCACGTCGACGTGATTTGACGATCAATGGTCTCTTTTACGACATCGGTACCTTTTCGATCCTCGATTATGTAGGGGGAGTGACCGACCTGCGTCAGGGTGTCGTACGCATGATTGGTGATCCGCAGTACTCATTCAGGGAGGACCCGGTCCGTCTTCTGCGAGCGATTCGGCACTCGAGCCGACTCGGCTTCCGTATCGGCGAAGAGACTCTCGAGGCCCTGATTGAAAACAGGGAAGAGATTCTCAAGGCGAATCGGGCCCGATTGCTCGAAGAGTTTCTCAAGGATCTGGTTTCGGGTCGCGCCGCCGCCTATTTCCAACAACTTTTGAAGTTGGGCTTTCTGGAGTTACTGATTCCTGATCTGCATGAGAGGCTCGAGGAAGAAGGGGAAGAATCGAAGTGGCTCGAATTGCTCGAGAGAGTCGATGCCGGAATTGCTGCCGGTGAACCGATTCGACCCCATCAGGCTCTGGCTGCACTGATCGGTCCCTTCGTTCGTGAAGTTTATGAAGAAGAAGAAGTCGGGCAGTTGAAAGCTTTCCGTGACAGGAAGTCGGCTTTCAGGGAATTGACGCAGCCGGTTCTGCGGCAGCTCAAGGTGTACAAAAAAGATGAGGATCGTCTGTGGTCGGCGATGGGAGGACTTCACCGTGTCTCCGGTTGTGACAGCTGGGATGAACTTCCGAGTGCTCTCCAGGGGAAGCATTGGTTGAGAGATTCCCTGCAGGTTTTACACCTGCTTCAGCCCGAGTTGCCTGCGGTCAGGGAGTGGTTGATCCGCTCCCGAAAAATGGAGCTCGAAGATCCTCCGGAACAGGCCCGCAAAAGAAGAAGACCCCGAGGGGGGCAGGGGAAAGGCCCCGGGAGAAGATCTTCCCACCCCGTCGGTGAAGGACAGAAGCCCGCTGGAAACAGATCTCAGACGGGGGATTCACCCACGGGTGAATCCGCAGGGACCGGGCGACGCCGGCGCAGGCGCCGCCGCAGACCCCGCAAAGACACTCCGAACGGCTGATCCGGGACCTCAGGTTTCCCGGTAACCCGGTGTCCATTATCTCTGTAACGCTGTGCTCTGAGGCCCAAATGTCTCTGAGGAGGGTTTCCGGCCCTTGGAAGAGGGCTTTCCTTTGTACTCATGTGGTTGCATCCCCATACCCTGAGAGGGTACCTTCCCTTTTTGCCGATCCGGTCTCCGGGCCAGCCTGCGTACCAGCGCAGACTGCCGGGATGGCGGCCCAAAGAGCCTTCTACTGAATCCGCCAGGTCGGTCCAGTTTGTCGTGACAGATTGAGAGAGCCCTTCCTTCAGAAGAGATTCTGACAGGAAACGGTTTCTGCGAAGGGTGGAGTCCCCGCCCTGAACAATTGAATGTGTGATCGACTGCTGGATTCGGACTGCTTTGTAAGGAGAGATGAAGAATGAAGTTTTCCAGTCAGCCCAGCCGTAGCCGTCTGTTGCTCCTGACCCTCAGTGTGGTCCTCGTCGGGCTTTCCGGTTGCCTTGCCCCCGGTTACAACGCCCGCGAAGCGATGCTCTTCGAGGACAAGATGCACACTGAGTACAAACTCGGTTCCTTCTCGCCTTCGAGCAGCCACTTTTCCAGTGGTCAGGGTCTCGGTATTCGCATGAGCTACGAGTACGAATACGGCATGCACTTTGGATTCGAGTATGGGGTGGTCAGAGATGTGGACGGAGCCGCCTACGATGGCCCCGCGGCATTGAACAACCCGACCACCATTCGCGGTGCCGGTGAGTCAGCCCTTTCGGGAGCCGATCGCAGATCCTTTACCCTGAACTTCGACTGGGATGTTCCTCTCTCTGAAGACCCGGGGATGCCTTACCTCCGTTACGGATTCGGCATCGGTGGTCTTTACTCCGACCTTTCCCTGAACCAGGGCTTCCTGGATGCGGTTGAGGCCGGTTCACCAGGATCCGTGATTGAAGTGACGGATCAGTTGATGTTCCTGTTCCGCCCGAGCGCTTCCCTTCGTTGGGATCTTTTCGATGGGAATCTCGGTCTGATTGCCGAGGCCCAGTACGACGTGGCCAGCCATCCGCTGATCATGGATATCAACACGGACGGCGACAAGTCCGAGGACATCGACTACGGTGGTTTCGGAGCTTACGTCGGAGTGGATTACAGTTTCTAAAGAGGTGGGATTGACTGACCGCAACTTTTGAAATTTTGGGGCCGGACAGAGACTCCCTGCTGGGAACCACTGTCCGGCCTCTTCGATTTGAGTGAGGCAGTCAAGGTCTTCGATCGAGGGGGAGAGGGAGGGACGCTTGAGGATGATGTTCAAAGTCCATTTCCTCTTGCCGTTGGTTCTTTCATGGATGACCTGTGGTGTCTATTCCCAGGAGTCGACGGGTCAGATCTCCGAAGCCAGAATCGGATCCCTGAAATTCCAGGCACTGCTCAACGACGCCCCGGAGGGATTGCCGGCTCTGCCCGATCTGTCCTATCCGCGCACGGTTGCCATCCCCGGGACTGCTTCCCTCGATCAGGTCCTGCCGGTGTTGTGGAACGGAGTGCTGATTCCTCCCGGATTACACCGAGTAGAGATTGAATCGTTCAGGGATCGGGAACCTCAACTCAGGGTGATCCCCTACGGAGGGGGTAAAGGGGTTCGAATCCCTGCAGTGCGTTCCATCCTTGATCGCCCAGCCAGTGCCCTGCGCTGGACACTTTCCTCGATGGTTGATGGGAAAAGCAAGAAACCGGAAGACGCCCTGCTTCAGCTCGATCTTCGCTGGGGGATCTTGCAATTGACCTGTGAGGGAACACCTCTTTCAACCGAGGTGATTCAACAGGGTCGTTGGAAGTTGGAAACGCATCCCTTTCCTTCGGGCACAGAGGTCGGCGATCGTCAGTTCCTTGGAATTTTTGAGGATCCCCGTTTGTCTCCACGCCGTTGGCGTTGTCTCCTTGAAAAATCTTCCAATAAAAAACTGCAACTGGTCTTCGTCGATCCTTCCCGGGATCGCAGGGCTGCGAGTCATCAACAGTGGTTCGACCGTTTGCGTGGACTTCGTCGTCAGTTGAAGGAATTGGAGGGGGAGTCGGGGAATGGTGTCGAGGATCAGAGAAAGGTACTCAACAAGGAGATCTCCCGCGCGCAGACGATGGTGGGTGCCCTCGACGAAGCCTTGAGAAATCTGGATGACGAAGCACGCAAAAGAACTCTGGCACCCTATGGTCAGGTCGGGCCGGGCCGAAGCGGCCTTGAAGTGGATCTGAAAATTGGAGAACAGGGCGCCTTTTTGCACGTGCTTTGCAAAGAGGGTCGCTTCCGTTTTCTCGTCTCTGACTCGCTCTAGTCGAGTTGCCTTTTCAGGGGTTTCCATTTCCGGGAGGAAATGACGAACCAACCGGTCAGCAGGACCGCTGCCACGATGAGTCCAACCATGAATCCCCACCAGATTCCTGCGAGTCCCCAACGGAACTCGAAGGCCAGTGTGTATCCCACTGGCAGGGTGATCAGGGGGAAGCCGATCAGGCCCATCACCGCTGCCGGAATCGTCTGTCCGGCACCACGTAGAATTCCTGCAGATACCGCCTGAATCCCGTCGAAGAGTTGGAAACCGGCTGCGATGGGAAGCAGGGCGGTCGCCATCATGAGCACCTTTTGATCCTTGGAGAAGATGCCGGGAATTGCAGGACCCAAAAGCAGGACCCCGCCACCGATCAGGAGCATGGTGACAGCGGTCAGTCCCAGAGCCGCCCAGGATGTCCGTCGTGCTTCCTCAATTTGCTGGTCACCAAGAAGATTGCCGACACGGGTGGTGGAGGCTCCACTTAATCCCCAGGGAAACATGAAGGTGAAACTGATGATCTTGAGAACGACGACGTGGGCAGCGAGGGCTTCCTCACCCAGTTTGCCTGCCATCAGAGTTGCTGCCTGAAAGGTCCACACTTCCACACCGAAATGGATCATCACGGGGAACCCGAAACGGAAGAGCCGGAACAGGCCACGGGGTGAAAAGGATCGGCGGGACCACGGAGTCCAGCCCCCTTTGAGGTGTCGACCGCGAATCATGAATGCGGCGAGGATCAGAAACATGACCACCCTGCTCGCTCCGGTGGCATATCCCGCACCCTCGATGCCCAGCGCCGGAATACCGCCGGCTCCAAAGATGAGGACTTCATTGAAAATCACGTTGGTGACATTCGCGAGAAGGATGGTGACGACGATCGGTTTGAGGACTCCACGCCCCTGAAGGTATTGCCGCATCAGGGCAAATGCGAGCAGCGCAGGAATACTGAAAATTTGTGCCTCGACATAATCCGCTGCCTTCCCCGTCAGATTCGGATCCTGTCCGAGCCATTGCAGGGCGGGGTCAGCAAAGATCCAGCACAGGTAAAGGACAGGGCTGAGGATCAGGCACAAGAGAATGCCCCTTTGCAGTGTCCTGCCCAGAGTGGTCGCGTCCTTTGCTCCATGGGCTTGTGTAAAGAGAGGGTCAGCACCCTGAATCAGACCAAAGAACAGAATCATGGTGCCGAAGGCCCAGAGGTCTCCCAACGCAGTTTGTGCCAGAGGGATGGTACCGAGCCGACTGATCATCCACACATCGACCAGTCCCATCAGCATCTGTCCCACCTGGGTCAGAATGATGGGAAGGGCAAGTTGAATCAGGGGTCGGGTGATGGGATTCGATAAGAGAATGGGTCCCCGATTCCTGTCGGTCGGCGGTTTCCCCGGAGAGAAAACCGTGGTCAGATTCTGTTGCGAGCAAGAGTGGTACTCTGTGAGGAAGATCCAGCAATTCAAAGGAGTTGTCGAGATGAAATCCCTGATCCCGTGCCTGTTTGTGATTCCGTTCCTGATTCTCGGTGTCCCCATGGAAATGGCTCTTTCACAAGAATCTCCAAAGGGGACTTTTGAGTATCGTTCAGATGATGCGTATGAGGGTCAGGTGGTCACTGCCGGGGAATTCTATGGAATCCCTCTGGGAGAGCGATTCACCCCTCACAGGGATGTCATGGATTACTGCCGCATGTTGGCGGAAAAATCGCCGAGAGTGGTTCTGCAGAAATACGGTGAGTCAGCCGAGGGCCGCGACCTGGTTTTGATGCTGATCTCTTCGGAAGAAAACATTTCCCGCTGGGAAGAGATCCGTCAGGCCCAAATGCTTCTGGCAGATCCGGTCCAGCTTCAGCGACAGAAGAACGGTGACCTCGAAGCCATTTTGCCCAATCTTCCGGCGGTGGTGTGGCTCTCTTACAACGTGCACGGCGATGAATCCTCCGCAACAGAAGCGGCACTGGCGACGATGCACCAGTTGGTCGATGGAGCCGGGGAACGCTGGCAGTCGATACGTGAAAACACTCTGGTCGTGGTCGACCCGTTGCTGAACCCGGATGGTCGTGAGCGTTACCTTCAGTGGTACAACTCGGTTCGTGCTCACCCTGCAGATCCCGATCCGCTGGCGAGAGAGCACTCACCCCCATCTCCTTCTGGCCGCACCAACCATTACTATTTCGATCTCAACCGGGATTGGGCCTGGCAAAGCCAGCCAGAGACACGTCAGCGCATCGTTGAGTACCTGCGCTGGCAGCCGCTGGTCCATGTCGATTTTCACGAGATGTCGCCCAACTCGACCTACTTCTTCTTCCCGCCGGAAGAGCCCTTCAACGCCAACATTCCCCAGGATCGCATCTCCTGGTCCGAGACCTTCGGTAAAAGCAACGCGGTGGCTTTCGATCGCTTTGGTTGGAAGTACTACACCGGTGAACAGTTTGACCTCTTTTACCCCGCTTACGGTGATTCGTGGCCGACCCTGAATGGGGCGATTGGCATGACCTATGAGCAGGCGGGAGGTGGGCGTGCCGGCTTGACCTATCGCAAGTCGAATGGAGAGATCCTGACTCTGGTCGACCGGTTGCACCACCAGCATGTGGCCGGTCTGGCGACGGTTGAGTGCGCTTCCGATCACCGGGAAAAACTGCAGAGGGACTTTTACAGTTTCAGGGAGCAAACCATCTTTGCCGGTCGTACCGGTGAGGTCTCCCAATTCATTTTACCGCCCGCAGAGGATGACCATCGAAGGCAGGCGCTCGTGGATCTGCTGAAGCGTCAAGGGATCCAGATGGTGGTCACGATGGATGAAGTGGTCACAGAGGGGCTCCTCGACCATTTCGGGAAAGCAGTGGGAGTGCGCAAGTTGCCAGCGGGAACGATTGTGGTTCCGATGGATCAGGCACAGGGACGTCTGGCGATGACCCTTCTCGAACGCGATGCCAAAGTGGGGGAGGCATACTTCTACGATGTGGCAGCATGGTCCCTGCCGTTGACCTTTGGAGTCGAAACCCTGGTCGCGAAAGATCCCATCAATGGAATCCTGATTCCTTTCGGCGCCAGCCCCCAACCGGAAGGGCGCGTTGAAGGTAGCGGATCTCTGGCTTTCCTTCACCGCTGGACCGGAATGCCTTCCGCCAAAGCCCTGAGGCAGTTGCAGGATCGTGGTCAATCTGTGGATCTGGTGACCGATGAAATCGAGATTCAGGGCCATTCCTATCCCGCTGGGACACTGGTGGTTCGCGTCAAGGATGAAGGAACACAGAAAGCGGTTCAGGAAGTGGCTGCCGCAACGGGGACTTTTTTCCGTGGAACGGACAGTGGCTGGACGGACGTGGGTCCTGATTTGGGTTCCGATCGATTCCCCACGCTGGCCCATGCCCGTATTGCAGTGTTGGGACCGGATGCCGCCTCCAGTTACGGATACGGAGCGGTCTGGAGTTTTCTTGAGCAAGAGATGCAGATTCCTTTCACAGCGATCTCCGAGTCCGGCTTGCGTCGAGGGTTGGACGATTTCGATGTGTTGGTGATCCCCCCCGGAGTCAGTTCGTCTGTGATGGGGGAGAGTACCCGTGAATCTTTGAGGAACTGGGTTCGCGGCGGAGGTATCTGTATTGCCTTGGGTAGCAGTGCACTGCGTGTGTCCGGCAAGAATGGTCTGGTTTCCCGGGATCTCCTCGATAATCAGGAGTCGAGCAAGGAAGAGGATCCACAGCCGAAAACCCGAACCGAAATTCGTGAAGAACAGCGCAAGGACCAGGTGCCCGGAAACATCGTTGCTCTGGATATGGATCGCGAGCATCCCCTCGGGTATGGATTGCCGGAACGGATTTACGGCTATATTTCCGGAACCCGGGTCTTCGAGGTTCAGGGTGATGGCCAGGATGTGGCAGTTCTTCCCGGGAAGTCTCCCGTAGTCAGTGGATTCATTTCGGATCTGAATCAGAGAAGACTGGCAGGGGGAGTCTGGCTTGCTTCTGAGAGAAGTGGCAGGGGGCAGGTGGTCCTGTTTGTGGGCGATCCGCTCTTCCGCTCCTTTTGGCGTCAGACTTCTGAAGTGTTCCTGAATGCCCTGTTGTTGCTGGCGCGCTGATTTTTTGCAAAAAGACTGAAGTTCAGCGTCTTCAGAGCCGATCGATGCATGGGGGAGTTCCCTGCTCAGATCGGAGAAACATGGCAAGAAGTACTGAGGATCGCGAAGTATCTGTAGATCAGGCGACAGCGGTTCGCAAGATCCGTTTTTTGATCGACACCCATCATGAAACGGTTCCCGGGCTCGCCAAGGGGATCGGAGTCCTTCCCGGAACGATTCAGGATGTGCTCGATGGTCAATCGCTGGTCAGCTCAGCACTGGTCCGCAGGATTGCCGATCGATTCAGTCTGCCCATGGATTTCTTTTCAGCGGAACCCCAAAGTGAAAAAGAAACAGGCACCGGGGAAACCACGGTGAAATCGACCCGGGCACGCCGGGTCGAAGTGAAGCCTGAATCCAGAAACTCCTCTTCCAGCGAAAACGAATTGGAAGAATTGCGTCGCACCCAGAAAGCACTGGTGGAGTTGCTGATCGACAAAGGCGTGATTCAGCCCGGTGAATGGCAGGCACGATTGCGCCGTACCCGGGTTTCCCGCTAAGCGACGAGTGAAGGAGTTTCAGTCGACCCTGATCGCAGGGGCAGGCTTGAGACTGCGGGCTCCTGATTCGATCGCTTCTCCTCTGGATTGCCACCCCGCTTTACCCATGCGGGCAAAGGCGACCGCCTTGCCACCTTCCACTCCCGGCTGATCGAAGGGATCGACTTTCAAATGATCCGCTGCCATCACGGTGGCCACCTTCATGAGCAAGATCCAGGCTCCCAGATGGGCTTCATCGAGGGCTTCGAAACGAACCACTGAGACCGGTCTTCCCGCAGACTGGAGTGCGGCAACGGTGCCCTCCAATTCGGCAACCCGCAATTCCTCGATGGATTTTCCCGAGAGATAATTGAAGTCCTCATGCAAATGAGCGGATTCTTCTGAAATCGTCCCGAGCGTTGAGGAGAGATCCGCATCCAGCATCAGAAACTGCTTGTCTGCGGGGCCCTCGACAAAGAGCTGGACCAGAGAGTGTTGATCTGTCACTCCGCGGGCAACCATGGGGGTGGAGCCGCGAAAAACCTCGTTTCCGTCGAGGTCGAAGCGTTTGCCCAGACTCTCTGCCCAAAGTTGGGCGAACCAGTCACCGAGGGTGACCATGCGATCCCGATAAGCGAAGTGCACCACGTTTGGGCAACGGTCATGGAGTTGACGCCAACCGGTGAGCCAGCGCACCAGTGCATGGTCGGAGGTCGCCGATCGCAGGTTCTCCAGGGCACTTTTTGCTCCGTTGACGAGAGCACGGATATCGATGCCGCAGAGGGCTGCGGGCAACAGGCCTACCGCTGTCAGCACCGAGTATCGCCCTCCCACTGCGGATGGAACAGGCAGGCTTCTCCAGCCCTGCTGTTGAACCACCTCGCGCAGGCATCCATTTTGGGGATCGGTGATGGCGACAACGTGGTCCCGGGCGGAAAGCCCGGCTTTCGTGAAGGCGTCCAGAATCCAGAGCAACTGTGCTGTGGTTTCAGCGGTTCCTCCCGATTTGGATATGACGAGTACGGTGGTCAGTTCCAGATCCAGAGTGGTCAATGTTTTGGCGAGGGTGTCGGGGTCGATATTGTCGAGGACTGTCAGCCGGCTGGCATCTTCAGGGCACAGGGCGTCGACCAAAGCCAGAGTTCCAAGGGAGGATCCCCCGATGCCGAGGAGGAGGATCTCATGATCTGCGGGAATGGTTTCAGCGACCGATTCGATGAGGTCGAGGTCCGAACTCTCTGGCAGATCTGAAATGAACCCGGGAGGCTGCTGAAGAACAGCGGACAGGGTATCCAGCAAACCCGCGTCACCCTCTTCACATTCTGGCGACCAAAGAAGGCTCATGAGGTTGTCGCCTCCCCATCTGTTTGGGTGGATTGGAGTCTCTGAACCAGACGCTCCCAGGCGGGAAGGGATTTCTCGACCTGCTTTTTGGGGACCGCGTAGGAGAGTCTGAAGTGTCCCGAGCGACCAAATCCGCTCCCGGGAACGACAAGAATCTTCTCTTTGAGAGCTTCACGAACGAAGGCAACATCGTCGAGCCCGAGGGATTTGGGGAAGAGGAAGAACGCCCCATCCGGTCTGACGTACTCCAGGCCGATGGCGTCAAAGTGATCCATCAAAAGGCGACGATTCTCTTCGTACTCTGTGGTGTCGACCGCCTGATCCTGACAGTCGGCCACTGCCAGTTGAAGCAGGCTGGGTGCGTTGACAAAACCGAGCGTCCTGTTGGCAAAGGTTGCCCCGGCGACCAACTCCTGACGCTGGGGAATCTGCGGTGAAACCGCCATGTAACCGATGCGGTCGCCGGCGAGTCCGAGATCTTTCGAGTGTGAAGTGATCACCACCGTGTGGGAGTAGTGCGATTGGATTTCCGGCGAAGAGACTCCATCGTAGGTCACCTTCTTGTAGGGCTCATCGGTGACGAGAAAGATGGGCTGTCCATTTTGCTCAGATGCCTCTTCCAGTGCACGGGTGAATGCTTCCACTTCCGCCGCGGTGTAGACCCTGCCCGTAGGGTTATTGGGACTGTTGATGATCACAGCACGGGTGCGTTCGGTGACGCACTTTAACAGCGCCTCGGGGTCGGGGGCGAAGTCTTCGGGGGTAGGACACTCGACCACTTCTCCGCCATGATTGCGGACATAGAACACATATTCGACGAAGTAGGGGCTGAGAACGATGACCTCGTCACCGGGGTTGAGTACCGCCTTGAGGAAGATATTGAGAGCTCCTCCCGCTCCCACAGTCATGATCACATCACTGCCTTGCCAGGGGAGGCCGTCGCGGCGGTTCAGGTCCGCAGCGATTTTTTCGCGAACCTCGGGCCAACCCGCATTGGGCATGTAGCGGTGGATCGTGTCCTGGGGCCCGTTGGCGATTTCGCGTAGCCGATCGACAAAACCGTCGGGGGGAGGAAGGTGAGGGTTGCCCAGGGAGAAGTCGAACACCGCCTCTTCCCCGAACTCGGCCTTGAGGCGATTTCCCTCCTCAAACATTTGGCGTATCCATGAGGATTTCTGCAGAGAATCCTGAATCTCGGACGAGATGAGCAAAATCGAACTCCAGACGGAAAGGTTCACGTAGTAGGGGAAATTGTCCCCAAATGGGCCCCAAGAGGCTCGAATGTGAAGGATAGGCCCCTCCGGCCGGTGGGGCAATGAATCCTTGATCTGACCCAGAAAGTCGAAAAAAGCACTGGAAACTCGTGGAGAACCTGTAGACAATCGTCGGGAGTCGAGAATCAGACTCGGAGAGATTTTGTGGCTTTTGCGGATGGGTCAAAGTTCCCGCAGGTTGCAAACTTTTCAGGTCAGATTTGCGTCAGGACGACAGGCTGGGTTCGATTTGATCGATCCATGTCTGCGGGATCTGGGGATCCCGTTTGTGAAGTTGGCCCCCGCAATGTCTTCATTTGAATGACCCTTGGTCTTCATTTGATGGACTGT
Source organism: bacterium (assembly GCA_029976805.1). Lineage (GTDB taxonomy): Bacteria > Planctomycetota > UBA8108 > UBA1146 > UBA1146 > UBA12191. The sequence goes on along the minus strand of JAPOLY010000028.1, from coordinate 15,530 downwards.
TGTCTGGAGTGGCTGCCCTCTGCCTCTGTGATTCATGCACCGCTTGGGTGCGGATCGCCTGCCAGAGAGATTCACAAATCTGTCCCGACACGACGATTTCATTCGTTCCTGAAGACCCGGCCCGGAACATTCCCCTAATTTCCCCCTTCTGGGTTGGGTCTCTTTTTTCTTTTTTCGAGTGATGAGACAGCGGGTCTGCTGATTCAGGCACCCGGTTCATCCCCACGTCGTCACCGATGCCCGATGCGTCTTTCAAAAACAGCGGCCACGTTCGGGATCACTTCCTCCCCATATCCAGAATCCCAAAGCCTTCAAAAGATGATCCAGGGTTCTCCCGGTTCGGGAGGGGGGGCGCCGTCGATGCCCAGATTCCGGCAGAGTTCGATGGTTTCGGGGAAATCACCGGGGTTGGGTCCGGGGGCTGGATCCAGAATGTGCAGGGGATAGGAGAACGCCGCTTCTTCACTGAAGAAAAGAGATTTCGGATTATACAATCCATGGCCCGGCAGTGTTTCTTCTCCACCCGCATTGAAATCTCCCAGAACCATGCCCGCCGGGTTTTCATCCGGGAGGGGTGAGGGCGCATCGAGTTCGTTTGCCAGAAGATCCCTGGAGCGTGATTCCGCGGCAGGATCGAAGAGGAATCGCATCGGTGCCCCGGAAAAGGTCTGAAAGACGGCAGTCATTTCGTCGCGGGCGAGAGGATTCCAGGGGTCGGATGATTCGCGAATCAGGAGCGTCACCTGACAACGATCCGCCTCATTCAGGAGCGGGTCCAGATTTTTGAAGAGAGCGTCCCTGCGTGAGCGGATGGGCAGCAGCTGTTTGTGCCAGACCTTCAGAAATCGCTGATAATCCGATCGCTCCTTCAGGATTTGAATCTCCGCTGCCGCCGCACTTTCCACATCACCGGGAGTGACCGCATTTTCGCAGCGGAACTTTTCTTTTTGCCATTGGCGTTGCCTGATGAACAGGGATGCACGGTCCGATTCCTGTGGCAGCAAAGACGGCGTCAGAATCAGGGCCGGAATTCCCAGATCCCTGCAGTGGGCCAGCGCGGAGAGGGTGACCGATCGTGCGGCCTTTGCCTCACTCTCCTCAAGGGCGTCCAGACGGGGGAGACGTCGCGATTGCCGGGGAAGAAAAGGCTTTTCAGGAACCGGGGCAGTGGCCGCAGGAAGGGAATGTCGCGAACCGGTAATCTCCCTGGCCAGCATTGACCACTGATCGAGGGGGTCCTCGGGACTGAGGACGATCCCCGGAATATCCAGATCGAGGATCGTACGCAGTCGATCCTGTGGGTTTTCGTCACTCCATGGCACCCAACGGGTGGTGAGACACAGCATGACGTTCCTTTCCTGCACTCGGCGTTTCCAGAATCGTCGGAGAAGGCTCCTTCGGCAAGATCCTACCCCCCGAGTCGTGAAGATGTATCCTGACTCATGTCTGGAGGAAACACCCATGTCTCAGGATGCACATCCGCAAACCGATTCTCTTGCAGGAGATCTGGCCCGATCGTTGGACGAATACCGTCAGCGGAGTCAGGCGGCCATCGAGGCCATCGAGATCGCTGCCGTGGCCCGGTGGACAGCAGAAGTCTTCCAGGCCTGGAAGGATGATCGCCAGCTGCTTGTTTTTGGTAATGGGGGCAGTGCTGCCACCGCTTCTCACCTGGCAGAGGATCTGGCCACTTATGCGATTCCCTTCGAAGAGCCACGACGCCTGAAGGTGCTTTCCCTCAATGACAGCCCTTCGACCCTGACCGCCTTGGGTAACGACATCGGTTTCGAAGCAGTCTTTACTGAGCAGGTCCAGCAATGGGCTCGCCCGGGAGATCTGGTTCTGACGATGAGTGGTTCTGGAAATTCCCCCAATCTGGTCGCAGCGATGGAACGGGCCCGGCAATTGGGCTGCGTCACCTCAGCGATGACCGGTTTCTCAGGAGGAGCCCTGAAAGATCTGGTTCAGCACCCTCTGCACGTGGAGATTCACGAAATGCAGCCGGCACAAGACGCACACATGATCATGACTCATATGATCATCGATGGCTTCAGGACTCTGGTCAGGGAAGATCTGGCCAAAGGTTCCGACGGTGGTACCGGGGAGTGAGTGCAAAACAGGTTGCGTTCCTCGACAGGGATGGGGTGATCAACGAATTTGTCCTCGAGGCGATTCGCGATCCCGATCAGTTCCGTTACTACGATTTCACGGCTGAAGCCCTGGCCCGATTGGGAAGGCTGGGTCTTCCGGTCGTCGTCGTCACCAATCAGTCTGCGATTGGTCGTGGGTGGACGACAGAAGAGATTGTTCAACAGATTCACCAGCGATTGCTGAAGGACATGAACTCCTGGGGGGTGCAGGTTCTCGCAATCAAGCATTGTCCCCACCACCCCGAGGATGGTTGCCGTTGCCGTAAACCGGATACGGGAATGCTGGAAGAGGCGGCAGAGGAATTCGAAATCGACCTCACCTCTTCGGTCATGGTCGGGGATTCTGTCGTCGACATGCAGGCGGCGGATAAACTGGGAATGACGAAAGTCCGCGTCAAAACAGGCCGGGGGGAATCGCCTCTGCCAGACGGGCTGCAGATCGACGCCCACGTGGCCGACCTATCGGAAGCCGTTGATTGGATGGAATCATGGTCAAGCACGAGTCCCTCACCCTGAATCGGACCCTCAGTGGTACCGGAATCTATTTTCTTGTTTCACTGCTTCTGATTTCCGGTTGTCAGATGACTCCTGATGGAGCTTCTTCTTCCGATCGTCTTCGTTTCTTTGACGGGGTGACCGGAAAAGAAGCATCTCTTCAGGAAATGGTCGAAGATCTATCCAACAAGGATGTGGTCTTTCTGGGTGAAACACATCTCGACCATGAAACCCACCGCATGGAAATGGAACTGATTCGTCAGTTGCACTCGCGACACGAAGCCGCCGGCCGGCCCTTCATTCTCTCGATGGAGATGTTCAGTAGAGACGTGCAGAACGTGCTGGATCGTTATCTGGCCGGTGAGATGTCGGAAACCGAGTTTCGTGAAAGCTCCAACCTGTGGGGCAACTACGACACCGGTTACCGGGCCATCATCGAATGGGCCAAGGATCAAAAGGTCCCGGTGATTGCCGCCAATGTACCCTCTGCGGTTTGGAGAAAGGCTGCGTTTGGTGGGGGCCTGGAAGCTCTTTCCGGGGAAGAGAGAGGAACCATCGCCAAAGACCTTCTCCCGGGAACCGAACGATATTGGGAACGCTACGATCGAACCGTCCGTGGACATGGTCATGCTCCCGCATCCGGATCCCCTGAAGATCGTGTCGAGAAGGTCCAGAGCTTATGGGACAACACCATGGCGGAGTCGATCGATCTTGCAATTCAAGAGACCCCGGAAGCGGCAGTGGTCCACGTCAATGGCGGATTTCACAGCCTCGAAAAAGATGGCACTGTTCACCAGTTGAACTTGAGAAACCCCCGTCTGCAGGTGGGGACCGTGGATATTGTCCCTGTTTATGATCTTTCCGCTGTCACGGTAAACACCGATCGTTACCGCGCTGATTGGCTTGTCAGATCTGAGGCGGTTGCACGGGGTCTGTATGCGGGAAGCCAGGCGATCCTTTCACCCAGACCTTTGCGTTACCAGATCGATTCTGCTCCACGTAACGGTTCCAAAAACCCGGCATTGATCTGGCTCGGTTCTGCCGAATCGGAGCCCACTGCTGAATTGGAACGCCTTCGAGAAGTTCATGGAGAAAATGTCACCATCGTCGTTGTCGAACAGACCTACTCCTCTGGCAAGGGAGGGGATTGGTTGGCGAAGGATCATCGGATCGAGGATCTCTCCGTTCTCGACTTCGCCCTCGACCGGTTGCGGGAACAACTCTTCCTTCACTATGACATCGATCCGCAGCGTTGCGTGCTTGCGGGAACCGGTGCAGGAGTAGAGGTGATTCTGACGAGTGCTGCCGGCGATCGGGATTGGCCAAAGGTGCTGGTCGCGAGCCGCTCAGGCCCTGGCTGGTTTGGCATGGAGGGGCTCTCAGAGGCCCCTGCGGAAGCCCACCCGGGTCCTGGTGTACACGTCATCGGTGTGCAGGATCATGAGGCGTCATGGAAACGGGAAGTCTCAGCCCGAATTGCGGCCGGCGAGCCGATGGCCTGGACGTTGTACGAGGGAGACGAGGATCCTGAAACCCTTCTCCACGAGATGATCCTGGAGTGGTGGAGAGAGTAGACCGAGTGAGCAGGTCCGGTGATTGGGTCGTGGGTTAACCGAGGAACTTGAGAGCGAAGAATCCGAGGATACCGAGGAGCAGGGCCCCGAGCGTCAACCAGCCGAACCAGCGATCGATAAATTCCTTCACCTGATCCCCAAAGATGCGGATCAGGATGCCCTCGCCGACAAAGCGGGCTCCACGGCCCAGAAGACTGGCGCTGATGAAGATCACCAAAGGCATCCCCGCTGCTCCAGCGGCAATCGTGAAAACCTTGTAGGGGATGGGCGTCAGGGCTGCTGCCAGAACTGCCAAAAAACCGATTTCGAGGAAACTCTCAGCGACCTTGTCGTATGTTTCCCGGGCGTTGAAAAAGTCGATGATGGCGAGCCCGATGGTATCGAAGGCCCACACACCGATGACATAACCGAGAAGGCCTCCGGCGACGGAAGCAACGGTGGTCATCAGAGCGAGGGGGATTGCTCTCTTCGGGTTCCCCAATCCGAGTGCGATCAGCAAGGGATCCGGAGGGATGGGGAAGAAACTCGACTCCGCAAAGGAAACGGCTGCCAACACTGCTGGACCCCTGCGGGTATCTGCCTCATCCAGGATCCGCTGGTAGAGGCGTTTGAGCCAACCCTCTTTCGCAGGGGATTCAGTCATGGGCGTGGGATTCACGTTCAGGCTTTGCGACAGGCGGTGTGGAGTCCAGACCGGCCTCGATCCGCTCGATGAGGTGACGCGTCGCCGCTTCAGGATCCTCTTGTGCAATGATCCCCGTGCAGACCGCCACCCGATCAGCACCGGCAGCCATCACACGGTCAATCGTGGTGTGATCAACCCTGCCAATGGCATAACCGGGAAGGGGGGTCGCCTCCCGGGCAACACGGATGTACTCGGGGCCCACCGCTTCGCGATGTTCCTTGGTTTGTGTTTCATGGATCGGTCCCACTCCGATGTAGTCGGCACCGAGGGGGGCCGCAGCGGCGGCCTGATCCCGACAGTGGGTCGAGAGACCGATGATCGCATCCGGTCCGAGAATCTTGCGGGCCTCCCTGGGCTCAAGATCCTGCTGTCCCAAATGAACTCCATCCGCGCCACTGAGACTGGCGACGGTGACGTCGTCATTGATCAGGAAGACGGCGTCATGCTCGAGGGTCAACTTCCGGAGTTTGCGGGCGATTTCGAGAAGTTCTCCGCTGGGGCGATCTTTTTCTCGCAGTTGAACGATGCTGGCACCACCCCGCAAGGCCGCCGCCGTGGTCTCATACAGGTCACCGCGGCACAGGGATTCGGTGACAAGAACGTAAAGCCGCCGATCCTGAAGAGTCCTTCCCCTGTGGAGAAGTCCCTCCATGACCTGCTGTTGGGCATAGATTCCGTAGCGAATCTCCTGCATTGCCCGCGACAGGTCGGGGTCGATCAGTCTCAGGAGTTCCTCGATGGAGCGGGCCGATTCGCGGCAACGGGACAGATTGGCGAGAAGCAGATTCCCGAGGGAGGCATGTTTGCCCGTGCCGGCAACCTCCAGTAGGGGGTCTCCTCCCAAATCCCTGTAGGGGGCCAGGCTCCCCACTCGGGTTTCAAGAAGCTGGCGCAGGTTGCCGGATTTTCGGCGCAGATCCTGCCAGTGACCGGCGAGGACCTGATTTTGCAGGTGAAAGCGGGTGGGATCCTCAACACTGCGGAGTCCCTCCGTCAAACGCTGGAAGGCGGCGTCCAGTGTTCTGAGAATCCCGGGGGCATCTGCGGCCTCGAATGAGTGTTCATTGAAGATTGGTTTCATGATCACAGATTCCTCTTTGGAAGGGTCAGCATCAACCCATCCCATTGTGCTCCCCTCCGGGTTCCCGGGACCTTACACTGAAGACCGGTTGGAGGTCTTTCTTGCGAGCCTTGCTGGTGCTGTCTTCTGTCATTCCGGGATTGCCGTTGCTGTTTTATGGGCGTTATGCCTATGGACTGCTTCTGTTCCTCTTTGGCACTGCCAGCTGGATCCTCCATCTGGCTTCTCACCTGCGGGTCGGCGAAGATCGCGGACTGTTCCTCGCCACCAGTTTTCTGGGAGGACTTTTCTGTACACTCGTGACCGTCATTTGGTCGATCCGCTGGACCTCTGAAGACCGGATTGAAACGACCCGGAGGGAAGTGGAGGCCGCACTGGATGATGCCCAGCGCTGCTATCTGCGCGGACGTCTGGAAGAGGCGCGTGTTTCCCTCGATCGCGGTCTGAAGATGGACGGTCGAGACATCGACCTGCTCTTCCTCGACTGGCAAATTGCTCGCAAGATGGGCGACGAAGGTCGGGCTCGACGCAGCCGAAGATTGCTTCGCAAACATGATCTGGATGAAAAATGGCTCTGGGAGGTCCAGAGGGAGGAGTTGGCCCGTGGTCGATGATACACCTGTCGAATCCCAATCAGGGAAAGTCTCCTATCGCGATGCCGGTGTCGACATCGACGCGGGAAACGAAGTGGTCTCACGTATTCGTGATGCGGTTCAGTCGACCCAGGATGAACGGGTGCTGGATGGATCCCATGGAGCGTTTGGTGGTTTCTTCCGTCTGCTCGATGGAGCAGGACAGCTTTTCGGCAAGCCGCTCAAGGATCCGATTCTCGTAGGGGCCACCGATGGTGTCGGTACAAAACTCAAGGTCGCCTTTGCGTGCAAGAAACTGGATACGGTCGGCATCGATCTGGTGGCGATGTGTGTCAATGATCTCGTGGTCGGTGGAGCACGACCGCTCTTCTTCCTCGACTACGTTGCGACCGGAAAGATTTCTCCGGAAGCGATCGCCGTCGTCGTTGAGGGCATCGCTGAGGGCTGTCGCCAAAGTGGTTGCGCCTTGCTCGGTGGAGAGACCGCAGAGATGCCCGGTTTCTATCAACCCGGCGAACTGGATCTGGCCGGTTTTTCAGTGGGAGTGGTCGAAAAGGAAGAAATCCTCGATGGAGCCAAGGTGGCAGCGGGGGATGTGATCATTGGACTCGCTTCCAACGGTGTACATTCCAATGGCTTCTCCTTGGTGAGACGAGTGTTGATGGATGGGGAAAACGCAATGCCCCTCGATCAGGATCCCGCAAACTGGGGACACACTCTGGGTGAAGAGTTGATGAGACCGACCCGCATCTACGTCAAATCGCTGCTGGCTATTTTGGAGAACCACCGCTCTTCAGTTCATGCATTGGCTCATATCACGGGTGGTGGATTGCTGGAAAATATTCCCCGTGTTCTTGGCGCAGGCCAGGGAGCAATTCTGCACCGATCCGCCTGGGATCGACCATCGATCTTTTCACTGATCGAGGAGAAGGGACCTGTTGCCACGGAGGAGATGGACCGGGTCTTCAATCAGGGAATCGGAATGACGGTCATCGTGGATCGTGCCTCGAGTGAAACCATCCTGCAGCAATTCCGTGATCTGGGTGAAACCGCCTGGGTCATTGGGGAAGTGGTGGATGGCATGCAGGTTGAGGTTACAGGCGATGTCGGCGAACGGGTTCAGATCGTTTCCTGAACCTGCTCTTCGAGGTCGGCGATGCAGTATTGTTCCGTGTCGAATTGAAGGCTGCCACGATAGTTGATTCGAGCGGGGCCACAGATTTCCACATGATCTGGCGATTCGGTGAGCGATCTCAGTTGGAGATCTCCCCCTGGCATTTCCACCCTGACTTTTTCAGCGAGCAATCCGCGCGCCTGGAGAACCCGCACTGCTGCCGCTGCACCGGTACCGCATGCAAGGGTCTCTCCACAACCTCTTTCCCAGACGCGCAACTTCAGGTGATTTCTCGAGACGATTTCATGGAAGCCCACATTGACCCTGTCGGGAACACAGACTTCCAACCCCGGACCAAAGTGCCTGACCGGGTCATCTCCCGGAAAATCCGAGATCGCAAAAACCAGATGGGGATTGCCGACATTTGCCGGGATCCCGTGCACCGTTTTTCCAGATACGGTGATTTCGACCTCTGCAGAGTGACGAACCGGGCCGAGGATCGTCCGCGCCAGAAAGCGACCATCCGCGTCACGGAGGGACTCGACGGCGATCGTTCCGGCATCCGTACCGACTTCGGAGACAGGACTGTTCTCACTGAGAATCCGGGTGATCACCCGCAGGCCATTGCCACACGCCTCAGCCCGGCTTCCGTCCGAGTTCCAGCACTCCATGGCGACCGGGTTTTGATGACGGCGAATCACCAGAACACCGTCTGCGCCGATACCGGTTCGACGACAGCAGAATGCGACAGCCCACCGGGAAAGATCCCGGGGCACCACTCCAAACTTCTCGTCGAGAACGACAAAATCGTTCCCTGCGCCATGCGCTTTGAAAAAATGGACTTTTTCGATCGCCAAACTGATGCCCCTCACGCTTTTGTTGAGCGCTTTCCACAAACCGGTGATTACGCCGTCTCCTCTGGGGGAGACATGGTTGCATCCGGGTCGGTCCCGGCTTGGAATGATAGTCTCTTCAGACCCGCTGATCGAGAGGTGCCGTCATGACCGATTCCCCGAAAGAATCCCAACGCTTTCCCTGGTGGGTATTGCTGATCGTCGCCCCTTTTGTCTACTTCGCTTTCTTCGATACCCCGACAGAGACCTCTGAAGGAGATTCCAAAGGTGAAAGAGTGCTGAGTCGGGCAAAGATCAAGGTCGAGATCACCGAGAACCTGGATGGCAAAGCCACAGAAATCAACATCTCAGACCTGATTCTGCGAAGAACTCTGGCTCTGCATGGATTCGAGTTAGTCGATGAGGGGCACGAGTATCTCCTCAGTGGAGAATTGAACTGCGACTTCTTTCAGGATCTGACCTTTGATTTTCAGGGATCTTCCCAGCACTTGGAGTATCAGTACCATGCTCGATTTTCGGGGGGCATCCGCGACGCACAGGGCAGGGAGATTCAGGATCTGTCATTCCCTGAACCGATGATGAATGGACGAACCGATCTGGCTTTGGCCCAGCGTGATATCCGTCGCAGGGCGGCTACCCTGATCGGATCCCGGACTGTCGGTGGAGCGACTCTCGGAAATGTCCAGATCAAGGGATTGCTGGATGCCCTGACCGACAGTCTCGATGGTCGAAAATGGAATGTGATCGTGGGAGAGCTGACAGCAGCAGGAGCCCCGGCTGTCCCCTATCTTCTCGATGCCCTGCGGGATGATCGATCGATTCAGCTTCCAGGATCCTACCCCGGTTTTGAGGACCTGAAGGTGGGTGATCTCAAGATCTACCATGCTGCGGATCTGGCGCTCCGAGACATTCTGGATCGTGACAGTTTTTTGGATCCCGATTCCACGGAGGATTACCTCCACAGGGTTCGAACGGCATGGTTGTGGGTTTGGGAGGATATGCAGTCGATACCTGAGACACTGAGGATTCGATCTGCGGATCGTGAAAAGTCTATCCCCGCTGCTCAGGGTTGAGTTCGGAACAGGATTGAGGAGACGAGATTGAGCATTCACCCGACAGCCGTGATTCATGAAAGTGCACAGATCGGTCTCGATGTTGAGATCGGTCCCTACAGCGTCGTCGAAGAGGGCGCGTTGATCGGAGATCGCTGCAGGATTCAATCGCATGCATTCATCGGCCCTCGCAGCATCCTTGGCAGGGGAGTCGAGATTCATATGCATGCGGTCGTGGGGCATGAACCCCAGGATCTGGCCTGGGCCAGAGAGCCCAGTTCCTGTGAGATTGGTGAAGGTTCAGTACTGAGGGAGTTTGTCACGGTGCACCGGGCTTCTCGTCCCGGTGGAGTGACGAGGATTGGGAGTGATTGCCTGTTGATGGTGGGTTCCCATGTTGCCCATGACTGTGAAGTGGGCAATGGCGTGATCATGGCAAATCACTGTTCCCTTGCAGGGCATGTCACAGTTGGAGATGGAGCTTTTCTTTCCGCCAATTCTCTGGTCCATCAGTTTTGCAGAATCGGCCGGTTGGTCATGCTGGGAGGAGCGGCTGTGGCCGTTCAGGATATCCCACCCTTCATGCTCTCGACCGGAGACCGGGCACTGATTCGGGGGGTCAATGTCATCGGCTTGCGACGCGCCGGATTCTCAGCGGAGACTCGGCGGGCTATCCAGGATGCCCATCGTTTGATTTATCGCAGTTCCAAAACCATCCCGGAAGCGGCGCAATTGTTGAATCATAGTGAGATCCATGAGATTCAGGAGCTTTCGAACTTCATCAGCGATTCTGGCCGTGGAATTGCAGCGGGGGCAGTGACCGCCCAATTGACGCCGAAGTCTGGGGAACGGCCTGACTGACCGATGAAGATTCTCTATCTGGATCCAGCGCTGCCTGAGACCACTTCTGGAAACAGCAGTACTTCGACTCGCATCACTGAACACTGGCGGAATCTGGGACACGATGTCTCCTCCCTTTCAGTGCGGGGAAAGTTGCCAGAGGACGAAGCGCAGATTCGCAAACTGATCACCGGATCCGATCTTCTGGTGGCATTGCACGCGACGTACTGCCATTCGATTCTCAAAATTTGGCATGATCTCCAGAAACCGGTTCCGTTGATCCTGATCGTCAGTGGAACAGACCTGTTTGAGCCTATCCTTGAATCAGGGGAAGTATCCACTGAGTTCAGCTGGGCCAGTGAGGAGTCGAGCAGAATCGTCACTCTCGCTGCAGGATTGGATGCGTACTATCCGGAAGTGCGAAGGCAAGAGTGGGGGGCGAAGACGCGGGTGATTTATCAGGGCGCAGAGCCTGTGAAGTGGAACTGCCAGCAGTATGATCCCCAGCAAGCTGTGGTGATCGGCCATCTACGATCGGTCAAGGATCCTCTCCTTCCTGTACGAGCCGTTGAGATTTTGAGGGAGAAGAGGATTCAGGAGCAGGCTGCCTTGAAGGATGTTCGATTGACGATTCAGCATTTTGGCAAAATATTGGATTTGAATTTGAAGGCGCAAATGGAATCGGCACAGGTACAGCTGGCGAGTGGTCCCGTGCGGTGGCAGTGGAATGGTCCGGTCAGTGAAACAGGAATTCGTCAGGTCATGAGTTCTGCGCCTCTTCTGATCATGCCTTCCCTTCATGAGGGGGGAGCCAATGTGGTGGGTAAGTTCCTGGTGAGTGGATTGCCCATCGTTGCCAGCCGTGTCGCCGGAAACACCGGAATCCTCGGTGAGGATTGGCCCGCCCTGTTTGATGCTGGAGATCCACAGGCCCTTGCTGATCTCCTGTTGCGATGGAATCTGGAGCCCCAATTTCGAGAGCAGATATCCAGAGCCGCCAAAAACCTCGCAGACCAACACGATTTGCGGCGAGAAGAGCAGCGCTGGTCCGATTTGTTTGGGGAGTTGGGAATCTCCGGTACAGGGAATTAAAAAAGCGCACGGTGGTTGAGTACCGTGCGCGGGAAGATAGAGATGAAGACTAGGTCTTTGCAGTCAGGAACTCTTCCATGGAAATAATCCCGACCGAAAATGCATTCTAGGAGTTAACCTTTGGGTTAACAAATAGTTTCCTTTGAATAGCCCCCGCACTGTTCCATCGATCCTGATTGACATATTGGTCCGATTTTGTCCCACTGTATCGCACGTGCGGAGGGGAATCCGCACCTTCCGGTTGAAGCCGGGGAATGGGGGAAAACGTGACTCAAGTGACTCACGACGCACAACGTAAGCGTCTTTTTTGGGCGAGCTGTATGGCGCTGGTCGCCACCTCGGTGGCATTCGGGGTAATCACCTCATCGATGAAAGACTTCTCGGGCCTCTTCGGGCTCACGGAATCCCAGTCCGGTTGGATTGGAGGAGCCTCTTTGGGGGGCTTTGCCATCTCCATCATTCTGTTGGGAACCGTCATTGAGAAGATCGGCATCTCGATTTCCATCAAGATGGCATTTCTCTGTCATGTCTTTGGAATTCTGCTAATGACCTTTGCGGAAGGATTTTCGCAACTTCTCGCAGGAGCATCGATCATTGCTCTCGGTAATGGTTGTGTGGAAGCGGGTTGTAATCCCCTTGTGGCAACCCTCTATCCAGAAGACAAAACGGTTCGCCTGAACAAGTTTCATATCTTCTGGCCTTTGGGAATTATCGTGGGTGCGCTCTTCGGTTTCTGGGTGACGCAATCTGCCGCTGCAGTTCCCGCGGGAGAGACCTGGGCATTGTTTGGCCTCTCTGTTTTGCAGGCAAAGTTGGCCTTTGTCATGATTCCAACCCTGATTTATGGATACCTGTTCCTGGGGCAGGAGATTCCTGCCACGGAGCGTGTCAGTGCCAATGTGTCAGATGAAGAGGTCAAGGAGTCTCTGGTGTCTCCGCTCTTTTTGACGATGCTGTTCTGCATGGGACTGACTGCAACGCTCGAGTTGGCACCTGGTCGCTGGATTGAAAACCTGATGGGGCCTGCTCTCGTTGAGGCGAATCTCGTGACGGACGGCGGGGTTCTCGTATTGGTTTACGGAGCGGCGCTCATGGCCGTTTTGAGGTATTTCGCAGGCAACTTCATGAAGCGGTTTACCCCCACCGGAGTTCTGCTCGGTTCTGTGGTGGTTGGTGGAGCGGGTCTGTTTGCCATGACCTATGCAAGTAGTGCCTTCACGATTCTTGCCACTGCGACACTCTTCTACGCCGGTGTCTGCTTCCTGTGGCCGACCATGATTGGGTTTGTTGCTGAGAGAGTACCCAAGAGTGGCGCCATGGGGCTTTGTCTCATGGGTGGTGTCGGGATGTTGGTGGTCGGATACCTCGCGGTTCCCGGAATCGGTGCACTGACCGAGTACTACACCGAAGCAGCGCTGAGTTCCGGCATGGAAAAAGCCGATGCGACCGCCTACGCCGGCAAGATGGCTTTCCGCTGGATTGCGGCCCTGGCGATTCCTTTGGCCTTGATCTTCAATGGACTCAATCAGAAGTATGGTTCTGGAGCAGCCGTCAATCAACGCGAAGCAGTGACTGCCTGATCGATTCACGTACTGCAATGAAAAGGTCCCGGATACCTGAGGTATCCGGGACCTTTTTTTGTGTCACTGAAAATGCCCGATGGTCAAATCTCCATGAAGTGGTCAAGGACAGGCGTTGAAACTGTTACAGCCTGGTCCACCCGGTGCGAGTGGCCCACAATTCGGGAAGGGACCCACCGGGTTGGCACCACTGTCGAAGAGAAAGACCAGCATGTAGACCACATCGGAAACATCGATCTGTGTGTCTCCGTTGGTATTGAGCGCCGCTTCACAGGTAACAGGAGTACCGCCGAAGAGGTATTGAAGCGATTGCACGGCATCACTGATGTCATGACTGCCATCAGCATTGGCATCGCCGGCGATGTACTCGATCCCTCCTCCACACTCGTCAGGGATTCCGTCCAAATCAGCGTCTGCGCTGGTTCCGGAACTGATGTCACAGCTATCGAGGATTCCGTTGGCATTGCAGTCGTTGGCTGCAGTCAATTCGCAACCGTCATGGACTCCATTGTTGTTGCAATCGGGGATACCCGCACCGGCAACCGCGACTTCGAGAGCCCAGTAGGTGAGGACACCTTCATCACCGCCAGCATTGTCAGCAATGGTCAGGGACCAGTCTCCTAAGGGGTTGCCATTGTCCAATGCTGAAAGGGGAGAGGCGGGACTGGTGGTGTTGGTTCCGGTTTCATCATCGTAGGTCGTATTGATGTCGTCAGCAGATCCACCGGATCCATTATGAAGGATGACTGAAGTCCCATCCGGCGAGGAGATGGAGATATCGAGGTCACCGATAAAGGTGTGAGTCAATTCGACCTGGACATTCACATCATCGATCAGGCCTGCTTGCGCAACACTCAGGGTTCGCACCACAGGAGGCAGACTGTCATCGATGGGAGCCGGCGGAGTGACGACATCTTCAAAGGTGAAGATGCCCGCTGCTTCACAAACGTCGAGAACGCCGTTGGTATCGCAATCGAGAGCAGGGTTGGCCGCGATTTCACAATTGTCGATGACGCCATCAAGGTTGCAGTCGTCTGCGGTTCCCTGGAGCAGTTCGCAACTGTCGAGTGCTCCATCAAAATCACAGTCTGCAGCCCCGGCAGCAATCTCACAGGTGTCGGGAAGGAAGTTGCCATTGCAATCAGCAGCACCCGCGAGAATCTCGCAGGCATCGGCAATGCCATCGTTGTCACAATCGTCCTGGCATTCGTCGAGGAGGCCGTTGCCGTCACAATCGGACGCGCCAGAGGCGATCTCGTCTGCATCAGGAATGCCATTGTTATTGCAGTCCAGGTTTCCTGCCGCGGGGCCGACGGCTGCAACCAGCAGGCTGTCGACTGCTCCGGGAGTGAAGAGTCCTATCGTCAGGTTTGCGGGTACCGGAGGTGAAGTGGTGGTAAAGCGGAAGTTGTAGGTGGTACCCCAACGGATGGCATTGGCGTTGACATTGGTGGCGTGGGTATCGGTACTCCAGGTGATGGCTCCACTGCTGTTGCTCGAAGCCCAATCGGTTCCGTCGTAGACCTCGGTACTGTGGTACTCGACATCATGGAACCCGATGGCACTGGGAACGACGCCCAGAAGAGGCACCGAGAAACTGCGGGCACTTCGGGTGGAATCCATGTTGTAGAGGGCGTACTCGTACTCCCAGAGGTTTGCGGACAACTGACTGACCTTGTATCCAAGGATCATGAGACCGTCGTCTCCGTCGGGAATATCGATGAGGGTGACGGTGGGGTCCACATCCTGCCATGCCTGGATCGCCGGTTGCTGACGCTGGGTCGATCCGACAAAAGAGATGGCATGGTTCGTTGTACTGCTGGAGATCGTGACTTCCCGGTAACTGCAGTTGTTGTGGTGGTTCCCTGCAGCAGCATCATCGGGTGTCACGTAGTGACCCTCGATGAAATAGCGGGCATTGGTGTTCAGGCTTGGAGTCAAATCGTTGCCATGAACCCGCAGGCGGCGAAAAGTCAGGTCCGAGTTGGGTGGATCCATGGTTTGTGGATAGGTGAACCCACCTCGAGCCGGATCTGTCACTTCAGATCGGGCTCCCAGGCTTCCCTGACTACCATTGAGACTGGCTCCGTAAGGATCGGAGCAACCGACGCCGAGGCGCGAGCCGGTTCCCGAAGAGGTGCAACCACAGCCGCAGGTATTTCCCTGAAGTGCGGTGAAGCCATGTTTCAACCAGCTGAGACCGATCTGCTCGAAACGGCCATCTTTCAATCTGTACATATTCTGACCGATGACCGGGTGCTCATTGGTGCTGGCGATCCACAGCAGCTCCTCAGTGCCAATGTTGCAGGAAGTGGTACCGACTGAGTAGGCGTAGTAACCGCCGGCGTTGCCGTAGCTCTGGGTGCCGGTCAGCTCACCGACGATGACGTCGGCACCGGTTCCGCCAGTGCCACCTCCGG
>JAPOLY010000142.1 GCA_029976805.1 bacterium | reverse complement strand
ATGGCAGCGGTTAGATCCTTGCTCTTCATCAACTGATGCGCCAGCAGCCAGTCCCCCATCTGATGACGCTGCTTTTCATCGTGCACCGTCATCTCTTCGGCAAACTGGTGGAAGTCATCTTCGGTCAGCTGTTTGGGATCAAAGATCAGTGCCGCCAGCAATCGGGGAACATACTCACCCGTGCCCCACAATTCCCACGCCAGCCTCGGATCTTTATTGATGGATTTGGCGAGCTTTTTGATATCCCCCATCTTGGGGGATTCTGTCTCGAGTTGAGCAATCACTTCCTGAGCTTTGGGAGACAGTGCCATGGAACCACCGGGTTTCTGAAAGGGTGCGTACGGTCAACGACAGAAACCAAATTACAAAAAGCGGGTAACCAGGGGGAGCCCCCAGTCACCTGCTTTTTTGTGGGAGGTGATTCTAGCAACCGTCGAAGTTCTCACATCCACAGCGGCTCTGGATGACCTCTTACTCTCCAGACGTCCTCGTTGCCAAAGTGCTGTGAGCATTGGATCGATTCTCCATTGAGATGGAAGGGTCACCGTAGATCGTCAGCCCCAGAATATTCTGCAACTTCGCTTTCTTTGCCCAGGGGTAGAGAAGCCAGTTGGCGGGGTCCCAGTTGGAATCTTTCAGATAGGCATTCATCGTCGCGTAATGCGATTTTCCGACGCTCAGACCGCCTGCAAGGTAAAGGGGGGCCGATCTCTCGGCGCGGATGGCGGCCAGCAGAGGCAACGGGGCCGTGTTGTGGGTGCCGGTGACCATGGCGGCGGCCCAGCCTTTGCCGGCCATTAATTTCAGCATCTCATTATCTGGCTTGCCCATCTTGCATCCTGTGGAGAAGAAGATGGCCGGTGTCTCCGGTGACCTTTGTTCGTACCCGGTATCGATTTTGGGATTGTTCCAGACCATGAACGCAAATGGATAGAAGAGTTTATCTCCAACGCCGGTGTAATCGGACCCCTTGTGGATCACTTGAGTAGCGTGGGAAATGGTATAGACGAGATCGGGGGATTGGGAATTCCAGGAATCGATGAAGCTCCACTCGAGAAGATGCTTCGAGATCGTTTTATTCGCCCCTTTTTTATTGGTGATGACATACTCCATGGTGATTTCCTCGAGATCTTTATCGCGGGGCCAATCTTCATTGAAGAGTTGGGTATTCCATTCAAGTTTGTCGAGGTCATCCCGGACCCCTGCCATCACCATCGAGGAGTCATTGGCGATGGCAAAACGTTCAGAGCCGAGAAGAGCATGGATGGGACCTTTCTTTTCATGAAAGACGCGTGCGGAACGGAGGGTGGTGGCGATCACCTGCGGATCTTCAAAGGGAATCCGTCCGCAGATCCATGTGGGTGGATAGGTGGTGGCAGGTTTCCAGTCACCGGTTTCCAGGAGGCCGCCCAGTTCTTCCCTCCCTGCCAGCAGTGGCAGATCGGAGTGAATGGTGAGATCGGTTCCTGCCGGTTCCCATGGGCCCATGGGGAGTTCCTCATCTGAAGCGGCGATCAACAGGTATGCGCTTTCGCCCTTTGCCGGGCGCAACTGCTTCAGCCTTTGCGAGACGTTGCGAAACCGTTGCTCCGGGGGCAAAGAGGCGTCAAACGACACCCACTCAACTGCGTATCCCTGCTGCGATTTCCACTGGGCAAAATCGACATACTCCGCAGTCGCTTCCCGTCCCTCAGGGTGGACGATCACATACCGCTGGGGCTGCAGCTGTTGGTATTTCTCCGCTTGCCGTTCAACGGAAACACAACCGACAGTCCAGAACAACAGGCAGCAACAGATCCAACTGAAGCCATTCGAGGGAGAGTTTTTAATCATGGGGGAAACTCCTCGCGGCCTGTTGGAACCAGAGTTTGAAAGCCACGGTTCACAGGCCAAGAGTAGAATCCGGTTTCAGCACAGAACGGGACAGCCTCCTTGAAGGAATGGTTCCCTTCCTTTGGTCAATCTAATCGCTGGGGGCATCCCTGCTGGTTCCGTTGCTGTTGTTCTCCGCAACTTCCAGGATTGCAGCAACAGTTGGATAAAGCTTAGACAAATCATGGGGACCATACCGATATGTGCCATTGATCAGCAATTTCTCTTTGCCAGCGAGGGCATGGGCCGCATCTTCTGAAAGGTACTTGAGACCGCTGATCCAAAGAAATCCTGGGCTCTGGGCCAACGCCATGGCGGCTTCATCGGTGATGATTAACGCACGTAGCAAGATGGAAGAGGGATATTGGCGCAGTGGGACCGCAGTTTCTTCACAGAAGCAGTTGAAAGGACCGATGCTCAGAGAACCTGCTCGACTTTGAGAAAGGGCTAAAGCGGCCTCCCGAGGGATGCTATCTCGACTATCAACAAAAGTTTGACTGTCATCCTGATAGTTTTTCTGAAATTTGATATTCAAATGACCGACTCGGCATCGCGAAAGGGCTTGAGCGGTTTCTGTGGAAAGTTGTTTCAAGTCAATAAGATCCAACCGGTTCGCCTCAAGTTGAGAGAGTCCTTGAGCTGCTTCAGGTGAAAGCTGGGGGTTGCCGTACAAATTGAGCAGTCCCTTGTAGCTTGCCAGTGCTTCGGCTTGAGCCCTCGTCATGTTGGGTATCCGAATGTGTAAAATCGACCCT
>JAPOLY010000102.1 GCA_029976805.1 bacterium | reverse complement strand
GTGGCGACCAACATCCTCGCCCTTGACGGCGAAGGGGGTGGGCGTTTCTTCGAGGGGTCCTACGAGGCCTACTCCGAGAAGATCCGTACAGAGCGGATCGAGCGTGGAGAAGACCCCGAGGTTCCGAGGGGGACCCACCGCAGATTCGCCTGATCGGCGAATCTGGCCTCCAAAGAGCCAAAAACCGGGTTGTCGGTTGTCCTGCCACCGTATCGCCCGGTAATCTACCCCCTGTCCAAAGAGTGATCCCGGTGAACGATTTTCTGTTCAGAGAGTCGTGTTTCCGGGCAAGGGGGAATGACGGATGAATCTTACCAGCCAAAATATTTTTGCCCTGATACTGAGCATGGCGCTCTTGGTTCTCGCAGGCTGCAGTGACAGCGGCAGTAACAGCGTCACCGGCGATACCGATCCCAAACCTCCTGGTCCGGGAGATCCTTGCCCACAACCTTCAACGGCAGAACTGTCGATTCGGATCAACGAGGTGATGGTCGACAATGTCACCACTCTCCCCGACGCCAACGGCAACTTTTTCCCCTGGGTCGAATTCTACAATCCTGGTCCGGAAGCGATGGATCTTGGCGGGGCATACTTCTCCGATACCATCGGAGACAATCAGAAGTGGGTGTTCCCCTGTCAGTTCCAGGAGACGATCCTGCAGCCGGGTGAGTTTCTGGTGCTCTTCTTTGGGGGAGACGGAAATCCTGACGATCTCCACATCGATTTCATGCCCGAACTCACCGGGAGCCAGCTTTGGGTGCTGAATCAGTCGAGTGATTTCTTTAGCTTTAATGCCGGTGACCTCGTTT
Organism: bacterium; assembly: GCA_029976805.1. Taxonomy (GTDB): domain Bacteria; phylum Planctomycetota; class UBA8108; order UBA1146; family UBA1146; genus UBA12191. The sequence goes on along the minus strand of JAPOLY010000102.1, from coordinate 5,857 downwards.
CTGATCAGAGTGCGGGCAGATTCCCGGATGGAGACAGCGTTGTCGAAGTGCTCTCCGCCCCGACTCCGGGGAACCCCAACGCTGATCCAGTCGGACCGGCACTCTTTGTCCGTGGAGATCTGGATCTTGATCTCGATGTGGATGAAGACGATCTCAATCTACTCTCGGGACACTTCGCAGGATCACCGATCAGTACTGAGTGTGCTGACCGCCTGGACGTCAACGACAGTGGAACCATCACTGTCAGTGACGTCAGTTTTCTGGTGCAGGCACTCGCGGGCAACCTGACGATCCCCGAGCCCTTCCCTGCAGAAGGACTCGACCCGACCCCCGACAACATCGATTGCGAGGGGCCCTAGCCATGAGCACTGTTTTCAAAACTGCCTTCAAGTTTGCCGCCGCCTTGGGATTACCGGCCGTGGTGCTGTTGTTGGTTTCGTCGGTTCATGCGGGCGGAGCAGACGATTACATCATCGAGGCCAGCTCCACTGTGGTCGAGCCGGGAACCACAGGAGAAACCGTCATCACTCTGGATCATCCGGAAGACGTGGAAGCCTATTCATTCGGTCTCGTCTATGACTCCAATGACATCGATCCTCTCTCTGCGGAGGTTGGTTCTGCTGTTCTGGAGGCCACCGGTCCGGCAGGTCCCGACTTTTTCTTTGTCGATCTGATGCCCGCCTCGGTTCCGGTGACGGGTAACGGATTAACGGTTGCCTGCATTTTGTCGCTGAGTTTTCCGATCGTCACGATACCGGCCGGGATTCAGCAGGAGATCACCGCTATCACTTTTGACTGTTTGCCCAGCGCCACACCCGGTGCAGAAATCGCCATCGATTTTTCTGACCAGTTGGGGGATCCACAGATTCTTCTGGTGGCCAGCGTCATCGGTCAGGATCAATTTCTGGTGCCATTCTCCGGACTGATTACGGTATTTGAGGAGCCGCCTCCTCCAACGGGGCCGAGTTTTGTTCGTGGCGATGCCAATGGGGATGGCGCTCTCGACATCTCCGATCCAGTACGGATTGGTGTGTACGTGGCAAGAGGGGTCAACCAGCTGGCGTGCCTTGCGGCTGGCGATGTCGATGACGATGGGCTGATCCAACTATCCGATGTGGTTCTCCTGTTGACCTATCTCTTCAGCGATGGTGCTGCTCCGGCAGCACCGTATCCCGATTGCGGAGCAGATCCGACCACTGACCTCGAGTGCCTGAACAGTCCCTGTCAGTTCCAGCCCTAGTCGGAGCGGGTGTTCCAGGTCTTTTCGTAATCGAGGCGATCCGGCGCAGGGTCATCCGCTTTCGGCGGATAGCCACTCATGTTCATGAAGGGCAACGGTCCCACTCCGGCTCTTTCAGCGGTTAACGGATCGAGATCCTTGCACCAGCCGAAGGTGTCGAGCATCCACGTGCGTTTCCAACCGGGCTTGAGTGCTGGAAGTTTGGAGGCGTCGAACTCGACGAGGAGTTCATCGCCACCCCCGAGGATGACGAAGCGGTCATCCGCTTCGAGCAGGAGTTCATCCACTCGTCCATGGCGGGTGACCTTGCCGTACTCCATCGCCCGGTAGTCCAGGGTGGGTTCCCGTTCTTCGTAGTGATAGGTGTTCGGCTTCTTGCCATCGTCGCTGTACTCGCGGGGGTAACCGCCATCCCGCAGGATCGCCGACTTCAGGGCCAGCTTGGTGGTGACCGCAGGATCTGCGATGGGAGCCAGGAAAACCTGATCCCAGTAAAGTTCCAGATTCGATTCGAAGCGGAAGTGACGTGCGCCCTGCGCGACCGCCTCGGTGACATCGAGGACCATCGTTTTCGGCATCCCCGCCGGATATCCGAATTCCCTGCCGATCAGTTGCCACTCCGAATTTTCATCCTTGCGCCATGAGATCGTCGGTGCAGACAGACGCTGTTCACCCTGCCATGCGGCAAAGTTGACCCGGGAATACGGGTACTCCACCCAGCCATCGAGGAAGAGGGCGGTGCGTTGACCGGCAGCAGTGTGCGCTTCGTCGAACTCGAAGGTCCACGATTGGGGAGCACAGTAGCCGACCCACTCCGGCACCAGGGCTCGGGGGCCAATGTAGGTGCGGTCCTGTTCACGAAGGGCGGAGGCATCCTGTTCCCCATCGAGGTCGAAGACCTTGTTGGGGAAGATCCGCAGAGACTGGTCGACGACAACCGGGTCGCCGGAGGGAGGGGGCCCCTGAACCGGAAAGTATTCTTCCGGATAGCAGTCACTGGCAGGAGGGTGATCGACGGCGGTCAGCAGGAGGCGGTCGGTGTAACAGATCTCCTGCATCGGCTCCATGATGCTGAGGCGAACGACGCCATCGATGGCTTTCAGTTTTTCCGGGGCGATCCGCACCACTTCCGTCGGTTCAGAAGGGGCAAACTCACCGGGGCCGATCCAGAAGCCGAGACCACCGCCTCCCATGAAGTCGGTGATGAAGTTCCAGCGTCCATCCGCAAAGGTGAAAAGGATGGGGCAGGAAGAAGCCTTCCGCTGAATCTCCTCGATCTCCTGGCATTGATCGATAGCTACGCCCAGCTCGGACTGGAGAACCCCGTCTGGCCAATCGAGGGTGACACTGTCGATGGCGGTTCGTTCTCCGATGGAGATGATCAGCGGTTGGAAGCCGCGGGCGTTTTGCCCATGACTCCCTTCCTGATAACGGACCGTTGCCAGATCTCCACTGCGAAGTTCTACACGGGTACCAAAACCCAACAGGTTGGTACGGCGGTCATCGCCATCCCTGCGGCCGCCCAGATGGGCTCGGAAGGTGTGGTGACCGGGATGATTTTGGGCGAATTGATTTCGCTGAAGTCGAAGCCCGAACTCATGGGGCTGGCTGCGATCGAGCCTGCCATCGGCACCAACGCTTCCCTGCTTCGACAGAGTGACGAGGTCGATGTCGCCATCTCCATCAACATCACCGCTGACCAGAATCGATCCGGGCACTTCTGAAGGGATGCGTGTCACAAAGATGTTCTGGGCTGAATCCCGTTCGAGGCTCGTACCGGCAGAGAAGGATCCCCCCGTGTCATAGGTTCCGACCGGATCGAGCCAGCCGTCGTGATCCAGATCAATGGGATGGGGATTCAGGTAATCGACCGGTCCCTGAAAGTTGCCCTCCGATGAGGTGGGACGGGTAAAGAGGGGCACTCCGGCTTCTGAGCGATAATTACCATGCTTGCTCAGAAAACCGATCACTCCCCTGGGCTCATCCGCGGGAAGGGTTCCACGCCGAACAAAGAGAAGGTCCTCTTTCAGGTCTCCGTCCAGATCAGCGAGATGTGGGCTCAGCATGTTCTGAGTGAAGATCGCATCGTCGGAGTTGAAGAGGGGCCGCTCTTCCGGAGCCAGTTCAAACTGCCATTCGGGGGCTCCGGCGATCCAGGTCAATCCCTGATCGGTCAGTAGCAGCAGGTCGACATCCCGATCTTCATCCAGATCCCTGACCGCAACGATTTCCCGGACACCGGTGATCGCTGGCAATGCAGGCGATTCGATGATGGGACGGAAACTCTTGCCTTCGTTCAGGGCCAGTGAAAGCCCTCCCTCTGCATCGATCAGCAGCAAGTCCAGATCCGATTCCATATCGATGTCGGCGAGAATTACCGAGGTGAACTCCCCGGGGAATTCACTGATTTCTTTGGTGAAGGATGGGGTTTCGGAGCCATCTCCCTTGAAGATGACGACACGGTCCTTTTGTGCGACCACCAGATCGATGAGGCCGTCCTCGTCGACGTCGCCAACACAGAAGGTGCGAGCGTTATCAAGGGCAGTCAGGGGAGTCACCGTGTGGGTGGTCTCACTGAGGGCAATGCTTCTGCCGGTTTTGCCGGCGATCCAAAGGCTCGGGATGCAATCGAGGTCGGAATCGACGAGGGCCATGGGAGCATTCGGATCTCCCGAGTCGACCTGATCGATCGGCTCTTCCCTGAACTCACTGCCGGGTTTCGGTGTGACAGAGGTTCTCGACAGTTCCGGCTCAGCCCAATCCCGGATCGCTTCCGAGATCTTTCCCTGTTCCGTGTACTTGGTGCTGTGGGCCCTTCCCTGGCCGCTCTTTTCCAAAGCTTTGAAGGTGGCGAGGGCTTTGTTGGCTTCTTCAATGCGGCCCGATCGGCGCCACATCAACTGCAGGTTGTTCCACGCTCCGCGAATCGTCGGGTCCAGTTGCACTGCCATTTCGAAGTGGGGCAGAGCCAGTTCCTGTTGCCCCGTTCTCAGCAGGCCGATGGCGACCTGGTAATGACAGTCCGAATCCCGGGGGGCGAGCTCGAGAGCCTTGCGAAATTCGACCAGTGCCGCCTCTTCTTCGCCCTTGAAGCGGTGAATGATGCCGAGATTGTAGGGGACACCCGGGTGATCCGGTCGAAGGCTGCGGGCCTTTTCAAAATTGACGATGGCTTTGTCGACACCCTTTTCAGCCTGATTGAGCTGAGCCACACCGAGGTTAAAGAGGGGAACGAAACTGTTGGGGGCCTGGCTGATCAGGTTGGTCAGTTCTTTTTCGGCATCCTCGAAGCGGTGCTGGCTGATCAGGGCGTGACCCTTCAAATGAAGGGCTCGCAGTTCGGGCTTGCCGGCAGAGAGATCCACCTTGTTCCCACCTCCGCCCGTACAACCGAGGATGGTCAACAGCAGTATCGGTAGTGGAAGCAGGGTCAGGAGAAAAGAACCACGCATCGGCAGCATTGGGGCCTCCAGTCGAATTTGCCTCGAGTTCAAATCCAAGAATAAGGCAGATTCCGACCCCAAGGATCAGGAATTCACGGGATTCTCAAAAGACCCGCCAAAAAAAAAGCCCCCGATCTCCTGTGAGATCGGGAGCTCCGTTTCTGATCAGGCCAGCTGGTTTCTCAGGCAGGAAGGCAGATCGGGTTGTCGGAATGAAAACCCTGCTTCGAGGAGCTTTTGGGGAACGACCCGGGCTCCATCGACGACCAGTGCCTGACCCATTTCACCATAGAGAGTATTCAGGGCGAGGGCGGGTACTCGGGGGGCGACCGGCCTGCCCAGCTTTGAAGCAAGGATGGTCGTGAAGTCTTCATTGCGAACAGCTCCAGGGGCGGTGCAATTGATGGGGCCGCTCAGTTGATCGTCCCGAAGGACCCGCAGGATGATCTGCAGAAGATCATCGAGGTCGATCCAGCTCATCCATTGGCGTCCACTTGAAATGGGGCCGCCGAGGAAGGCCTTGAAGATGGGGAGCAGTTTCTGGAGAACCCCACCGCGGGGAGTCAGCACCAGTCCGATTCGCAACAGTGCCCGACGGATTCCCGCCTCCTCCAGAGGTTGGGAGGCGTTTTCCCAGCCGCTGCAGACTTCACCCAGGAAGCCGCCGATGAAGGGGGTTTCCTCGGTCTGCGGATGAGGCAGTTTCTGGTCATAGCCGCCGATGGCGCTGGCGGAAATGAAGTGTTTTGGCGGAGATTCCAGCTTGAGAAGCAATTCACTCAGGTTGGCGGTCGCAGTCTCTCGACTTTCGCGGATGCGTTTCTTGCGGGCGGCATTCCAGCGGCCGCCGGCGATGTTTTCACCGGCCAGATGAATCACCGCATGCAGATTTTCAAAGGCCTTGAGTTCCTCTGCAGGAATTTGCGCTGCGGGGACCAGAGGCTGCCAGCGAACTTCATCTTCAGATTGGGGGGCACGGCGGACAGCCCGCAAAACACGGTATCCATGTGCCTGCAACAGAGGCGCCAGGGCGCTGCCCACCACACCGGATGAGCCTGTTAAAAGAATCGCCTCACCACTCCGAGGAAGAGTGGTGAGGTCGGATTCGTGGGGGTGTGCTTGGGACAAGAGAACTCGGGTTTCTAGATGTTGCTGGGAGAGAGCAACCTCTCGC
>JAPOLY010000113.1 GCA_029976805.1 bacterium | reverse complement strand
TGGTCCTGATCTTCCTTCGAGATTTCGATGAAACGCAGGCCGAGGCTGCAGCGGTCCTTGTTTTCGGTGATCTCCTCGATCCATGCGACCTGACACAGGCATTTGATGGCGGTGTCGAGGGATGGGATCAGCAGATTGACGCCGATGTGGATCTTTCCCATCAACAGGGCGGGGATCCAGTTGAAGCTGGGGATCTTGCCGTGAAGAAGGAGTCCATCCCCGCCCATGCGAGCGGTGATGCCCTCAAAGATGGCGTCTTCCTGGATTTCGACCTCTTTGGAAAGGAACTTGTAGCGCACCGGAAACTCGGCGTGAAGACGCACGAATTCTTTCCGGGTGGTAAAGCTTTCGGTCATGGTGTTCAAAGCGACCTCCTGGGATTTCGGAACAGGCGGGCTCCGTGGGCACGCAAAGCGTGCGTGGGTCTGGGCGGACGTGGAATTGCCATACCGCTCCATAAGGAGATTAGGATGGTGGGAGAGATTCGGCCAATCGGGAAATCCAATGGCCGGATAAAGAAAGAGTCAGTCCCCGGTCTTCTCCTCGGGGGATTCTTCTTCCTTCTTTTCTGGCTCGGCCTTGCCCCACCATGCTGCACGACGCTGAGCCGCCTCTTCGGGGGCCTCCTTGTCGATTTTCAGGTTCCAAAGGTCCTTTGGCTCGGCGGTAAACTCCACGCCCAGAGTCTCGATACGTCCGCGACGGGCGATGGTCAGGGTTGCTAGACTGCCCGGTAAATACTGCCGACAGATATTGGACCAGGAACCGGCTGAGGCCCGGAAGGCATCGAGAGCGATGATCTCATCACCCACGTTGAGCCCGGCCTCGTAAGCAGGGGTTCCGCGTCGGACCTCTGAAACAACCCAGCGACCGGAGCGATCGCGGGCATCGATGCCGAGCCAGCCCTTTTCCGGTTCTTCTTCCTCGTCATCTTCTTTGTCATCCGGGACGTCAAAGCGAAGTCCAAAGGTTCTCAGAACGACCGCGTAGTCCAGGTCTTCCGTGCCGTCGATGTAGCGTGCGAAGAATTCGGCGAGGGATTGACCGGCGACCTCTTCAAAGACCTCACGCAACTGTTGAGGGGTGTAGCCGGTTTCTCCCGAGTATCGCTGGAAGGCCAGGCGCATGGCATCGTCGAGGCTGCGCTGGTGCTGGGTGGCTTCACGAATGGTGCCGTCGAGGAGCCAGGCGACGAGAGCTCCTTTGGTGTAGTACGAAATCTGGCTGTTGATCGCATTCTCGTCCTGCTGGTAATAGCGGATCCAGGCATCGGTGCTCGCCTCGGAGAGGGGACGCACCTGTCGTCCGGGTGAGTTGCGAATACTTTCGATCTGATCAGAGAGACGTTTGAGGTACTGATCACTGTTCATGAGACCCGCCCTGGCGACGATCAGATCGTCGTAGTAACTGGTGAAACCTTCCACCATCCAAAGGTCAGGGGTCAGGACTTCTTTCTCGTAATCGAAGGGGCCGAGGGCGACGGGGCGCAAGCGCTTGCCGTTCCAGGCGTGGAAGAGCTCATGGCTGACCAGTCCATACCAGCCGCGGCGCCGATCTTCATCCTTCCAGCTCCAGCGGCTGGTGAGCATCAGCGTGCAGTCCTTGTGCTCGAGGCCTCCTCCCGCCTCGGAGATGACATTCATGAACTGGTAGCGGGAGTAGGGGATCTCTCCCCAGAAGGAAACCATCTCCCGGGTCAGGGATTCGATGGCCTCACGACTTCCCTCCATATCCCAGGTGGAGGTGTCCCCCATGTGGATCAGATCGTGAGGGATTTCCTCGACCACAAAGGGCAAGACCTGTGGCTTGCCGATCAGAATCGGTGAATCGCACAGGGTATCGACATCGGCTGCACGCCAACTGTTGCCACGACGGGGGAGGGTGCAGATCTTCTCCAACTCCGCAGCCTGTTGCAGGTCGACAAAAGCAAAATCAAATGGACCGTCAGCTCCTCGGGGGAGCAGGAAGGTGGCGGCTCCATTGAGGAACCCACCGTCTTTTTCCACGAAATTGGTGCGTACGGTCATCAATCGACAATAGAGGGTATACCTCAGGCGAACCGTTCCACCGGGGCCGGCAGAAATGGTCCAGGTGTTCTTGCGAATCTTGGTGACCGGGATTTCGTTCCCGGAGGCATCCATCGCAGAGAGGGTTTCGATGTGGCGCGCGTAATCGCGGATCTTGTAGGAGCCCGGAGTCCACACCGGCATCCAGATTTCCAGATCCTCGATTGGGCTACGGGCGCAGGTCATCTCGACGTGGATGCGATGGCGGGAGATATCCTGCAGATCGATGAGATAGGTCGCCGCCGGTGAATCCTGAAATGCAGTCTCAGGGACAATGGAATTTGTCGACAGAACCGCTGCCAGAATCAGTCCGATGGCTCCCATGGATCAATACGCTTTCGAAATGATGACCCGACGGGCACTCGGTTTTCCGGTGACCATACATTCGCCCGCCTCGTCGGGGGCGTCGAAAGGAATGTTGCGGATCGTGGCCTTGGTTTCCTGCTGAATCTTTTCTTCTGTTTCAGTGGTGCCATCCCAGTGACAGAGGAAGAAGCCGCCATCATTGACGCGTTCCTTGAACTCGTCGTAACTGTCAACGCTGTGGGTGCGTTCTTCGCGAAGCTTCAGGGCTTTCTCAAAGAGGCCCTTTTGAGCTTCATCGAGAACGCTCATCACCTCTTTGGCCACCGCCTCCAGAGGCAGGGTTTTCTTCTCACCGTTGTGGCGGAAAGCGAGAACCACCTCGCCCTTCTCCAGATCCCTAGGGCCGACCTCGATGCGGACCGGGACCCCTTTCAGTTCCCACTCATTGAACTTGTAACCGGGACGGAACTGGTCGCGGTCGTCGAGATGGGTGCGGGCTCCCGCAGCTTTCAGCTCTGCTTCCATCTTGGAGCAAGCCTCAAGGACCGTCGCCATCTGCTCTTCTCCACGGTAGATCGGAACGATCACTGTCTGGATCGGCGCCAGTCGCGGAGGCAACACGAGGCCTTGTTCATCTCCGTGGGCCATGACGAGAGCACCGACGAGTCGGGTGGAGACTCCCCAAGAGGTGGCCCACACATATTCTTCCTTGCCTTCGGCGCTTTGGTATTTGACGTCAAATGCCTTGGCGAAGTTCTGGCCGAGGTCGTGACTGGTGCCGGCCTGAAGGGCCTTGCCGTCCCCCATCATCGCTTCGATGGAGTAGGTCTTGACTGCACCGGCGAATTTTTCCCGCTCCGATTTTTCACCCTGGATCACTGGCATCGCCATGTAGTCCTCAGCGAACCGGGCATAGACCTCCAGCATGCGCAGGGTTTCCTCGTGGGATTCCTCTTTGGTGGCGTGGGCGGTATGCCCCTCCTGCCACAGGAACTCGGTGGTGCGCAAGAACAGACGCGGGCGCATTTCCCAGCGCATCACGTTGGCCCACTGGTTGATCAACAACGGCAGATCACGATAGGACTGGATCCAGTTGCGGTATGTGTCCCAAATGATGGTCTCGGAAGTGGGACGCACCACGTAGGGTTCCTCGAGTTTCTTGCCGCCGGCGTGGGTCACCACGGCGAGCTCAGGAGAGAAGCCTTCAACGTGCTCCGCTTCCTTTTTGAGGAAACTCTCGGGAATCAGTACCGGGAAGTAGGCGTTCACGTGTCCCGTGTCCTTGAACATGCCATCGAGGACCGACTGCATCTGTTCCCAAATGGCATACCCGTAAGGCTTGATGATCATCGAGCCACGCACCGGGGCGTTCTCGGCGAGTTCGGCTCGCTGGATCACTTCCTGATACCAGCGCGGGTAATCTTCGGATGGGGGCGTCAGTTTTGCAGCCATGGGGTCCTCCCGTTGGAACGTTGAAGGGTGAGATTAGCCCATGACACCCGAATCGGCAACGTGAGCCGCTTCCCCGGAGCGGCATTCTGGTTCAGAATCAGTGTTCCACCGCAGAAGGGAGCCCCCCATGGCGACGATTCGTGAAATGGATGTGGAGAAACTCAAGGACCAGGTCATCGAAGAGGTGATCGCCCTGCAGAGGGATATCCACCAGCACCCCGAGATCGGCTTCGATACGGTGCGCACCGCCGCACTGGTCGCCGAGCAACTGCGGGCTGCCGGGGTCGAGACCCGTGAACAGATCGGCAAGACCGGAGTCGTCGGCGACATCGATGTTCCGGGAGCGACGAGACGGATCGCCTTCCGTGCAGATATGGATGCCCTGCCGATGGACGAGGAAGCGGATGTTCCGCACAAGAGCACGATTCCGGGTGCGGCCCACATGTGTGGTCACGATGCCCACACGGCCATGCTGGTGGGTGCGGCCAAGGCTCTGGCGAGTATTCGCGATCACCTGCCCTGCTCGGTCCGCTTTATTTTCCAGCCGAATGAAGAAGCGCTCCCCGGAGGAGCTCCGGCGATGATCGCCGATGGATGTCTCGAGGGGGTCGATCGCATCTTTGGCATGCATGTCTGGCCTTCCTTCGACACCGGCAAGGTGGGAGTCGTCGAGGGGCCGACGATGGCCCAGCCGGATACCTTCACCATGAAGATCACCGGAGTTGGCGGTCATGCTGCAGCTCCGGATACCTGCCGTGACCCCATCGTTGCGGCGAGTCAGATTATCTCCGCCTCCCAGCAGATTGTTTCGCGCAACACTGACCCTATGAAATCCTGCGTTGTCAGCTTCACCCAATTTCATGGCGGCAGTGCGGACAACGTGATTCCGGAAACGGTGCAGCTCACCGGAACCATCCGGACCTTTGAAAAAGAGATCGGCAACATGGCGCGTCGACGCCTGAAAGAGATTGCCGAGTCGGTGGCCCAGGCCCACGAGTGCACGGCCAGTGTGGAAATTATCGAGGGCTACCCGGTGACCTATAATCACCCGGAAGCGTGCCGGGAAGTGGAGAGATCCGTTTCCAAAGAGGTGCCGATGACGGACGAGGGCACACCGTGCATGGGGGGAGAGGATTTCGCCTATTACGGCGAAAAGGTCTCTGCCGCCTTCATGTTTCTGGGTAACCGGGACGAGGAGAAGGGCATCGTGCATTTCTGCCATCATCCCCGCTTTCAGGTCGACGATCCGGCGATGTCGATCGGGGTTCGAACCTGGATTGCTCTCGCATTGGGGGCGGATCAGGCATGAATTCCCGGGGCTGAGGGCAATTTGAAGGAAATCCTCAACTTCGGCTGAGAGACGGCCGATCACTCTTTCATGCCCGTCCGATTCCATGGGGGAATCACCGGGCCGAAAAGGTGTGTCCTTTGCTTCCCGTCGTCGAATTGGTCCGAACCCTCCGTTTACAGGCGATGATCCGTGGGTATCGCTTTGTCACCAAAATTTGGGTGTCGGTCGGACGAGAGACGGGCATGCCTGTGGATCAATA
>JAPOLY010000146.1 GCA_029976805.1 bacterium | reverse complement strand
GCCGAAGGTGTTGGTGCGATCGACCGAATAGATCATGCGGTATTCATCGTTGATGGCCCCGCCCTCGCTGGTGGTCGGGTGGGCGCGGACGAAACCGCTGGAGACCTGATCCTGCAGTGTCGATTCCGGCAGCAGATCGCCGGCCAACTGGCCGATGACAAATTCGTCATAGGGGATGTTGGCGTTGAAGAGTTCGATGACGCGGTCGCGGTAGGGCCACATTTCTCGGTAGTTGTCGAGGTGCAGTCCGTGAGTATCGGCATAGCGAGCGGCGTCGAGCCAGGTGCGCCCCCAGTGTTCACCGAAGCGGGGTGATGCGAGCAGGCGATCGAGAACCCTTTCCCAGGCTCCCGGTTGATCATCGGCAAGGAAGGCGTCGATCTCCGCAAGGGTCGGCGGCAGACCAGTGAGATCGAGGGTTGCCCGACGGATCAGAGTTTCCTTGTCTGCGGAAGAACGCCATGGAAGGTTGCGATCGGCGAGGGCCTTGCGCAGGAAAGCATCGACGGCGGTGGGTGCATCGGTTTTTTCCATGGACGGCACCGCATGCTCGGTGGCGGGTTGGAAGGACCAGTGAACTTCGTACTGGGCTCCCGCATCGATCCAGCGTCGCAGGGTTTGTTTCTGTTCATCGCTCAGCGGTTTGTGGATTTCCGGGGGAGGCATTTGATCCCCGGGATCATCACTGGTGATGCGGTGCCAGACTTCACTCTCCTGAGAGTCTCCAGGAACGATGGCCGCAAAACCGGAATCCGCTTGAGTCGCATCATCGAAAAGATCCAGGCGAAGGCCAGCCTTGCGCGCCGCCGAATCGGGACCGTGACAGGCGTAGCAGTGATTCGACAGGATCGGGCGTATGTCGCGATTAAAAGTGGGAACCGAAGAATCGCTGTCCTTGAGCTTTTCCGTAGCAGGAAGCGTTGCGGAAAAAGCCGCTGAAAGTCCCGCCAACAGCATCATCAGAAGTCCACCACCGAGAGAAGCGAATCTCTTCAGCAGACCGGTTTCTTTATTGGACTGGTTGGAGCGGGATCTGTTCATGATGCCTTTCGCCAAACGATTCATGATTATGACATGCTCCGGAGCGTGGGTGAAGATCGCCGCTCACTGTCCCGGTATCGCAGAACGCTGTCAGGGCGTATCCTTTTGGAAATACTCTGAATCAGTTTGTTGTCAGGAGATTGACGGCCATGGAAATGCTCATCGTAATGTTACTGTTTTCAATCGGGGGAACCTCTGCGGATGACCTTCCCGGTTATCGCGATACCCCCGTGATTCCCGGACAGAAGTGGCGCGTCCATGATGCGGATCGCCCCAGACCTGAAGTGGTCGACCCGGGTAACCATACTCCCCTGACTCGACCCGCTGAAGCCAAGGTGCTCCTGGGGGAAGATGGGAAACTGGGAGCGTGGGCCCATGGCGGTCGCGACATCGGTTGGAAATGGCAGGGAGATGCCCTTCAGGTCCAGCCAGGAACCGGGGACATTTTCAGTCGGGAAGAATTCGGAGACATGCAGTTGCACATGGAGTTCCGAACTCCTGAAAAGGTGGTCAGCAGTTCACAGGGTCGAGGCAATTCCGGGGTCTTTCTGATGGGGGTTTTCGAGGTGCAGATCCTCGACAGTTTTCAGAATCCGAGCTACGCCGATGGACAGTGTGGGGCTCTGTACGGACAGTGTCCGCCACGGGTCAACGCCTCCCGCGGGCCCGGCGAGTGGCAAAGTTATGACATCTTTTTTACCCGCCCCCGATATGATGGAGATGAGGTCGTGGAACCGGCACGGGTGACGGTTCTGCATAACGGTGTGCTGATTCACAATCAGCAGGCTTTCATGGGTCCTACGCGACATCTTCGTATCACTGACTACAAAGGATATCAGGCAAAACAGGGCCCCATCAAAATCCAGGATCATGGAAACCCGATGCAGTTCAGAAACATCTGGGTTGTCGATCTGGAACAGAATGGCGAATGAATCTGCATGACTGATTCCGCACAACTTCAACACTGGTGGCGTTGCATCGAAGAGTCGGTGATCCGGGGAGAATCTTCTCCCCAGGGTTTGCCATCTTCGCTGGACCCCCTGCTGGCCGATCTCGCCCAGGCAGCGGTGTGTGAAGTTCGTATGGATCTGGATCCCATCGCAGACTTGCTCACCAAGACTGCAGACCTCGAGCAACCGTGGGCTGCAGTGCGAACCCTCATCGACCTGCGCACCCGCCTGCGCCTCGCTCGTGGAGCTGCGGAGATCCTTGCCACCTTGCACAAGGAAGCGGAAGAACTGATCGATTCAGATCCGCAAGAACCGACGCTCGCTCGGGTGCACCATTTTCTGGGGACTTTGTACATCCAGTCGAATCGACCCGGGCTGGCGCTCACGGCTCTGACCCGTTCACTCGAGTTGATTGGGGATGCGGCCTGCCGTCCGTGGATTCTCGACGGCATCAGCCAGTCGTATCTCTATCTCGGTGCCCGAACCGAAGGACGAAGGTCTCTGCG
>JAPOLY010000073.1 GCA_029976805.1 bacterium | reverse complement strand
GTCCTGCGCGGGTTCTTCGTGCCTATGGAGAGCGCTGCTTCCCCATGGCGGATCATCGGGATGGCCAGATTTTCTGGATTCGCCCTTACGAACGTGCGGTCATCGATCTGGAAGAGTTTCATATCCCCGCCTCGCTCAAAAAATTACGCAACAAAAAGCCGTTTCGTCTGACGACAGACGTGGCATTTCGAGCTGTGATCGAGGCGTGTGCGGAACGCCGTGAAACGTGGATTTGTCACGACATCGAAGAACTCTATGTGCAGTTGCACGCTTTGGGCTTTGCCCATTCGATTGAAGCCTGGGATGAACGCGGTCGCCTTGTGGGTGGGGTTTATGGATTGTCAGTTGGCGGTGTCTTCGCTGGCGAGAGCATGTTCCATAAAGAATCCGGAGCGAGCAAGTTGTGCATTGTTGCTTTGGTCGAGCACTTGAGAAATCTGGGTTATGCCATTCTCGATTGCCAGCAACAGACTCCCCATATGGAGCGGTTTGGTGCAGAGATGATCAGCGATGAAAACTATTCGAGCCTACTGTCGAGATCGTCCCCTCCGCTTGAATGGCAAAGTCGCCCCTTCCCACAGCAATGATTCAGAGATGGAAGTGGTTGTCCTGATCAGAAGGGCAGACCGTAGCGGATACTCATATTGAATTCGCCTTCATCTGATCGACCGAGGTCTGCACGGAACAGAGCTTGTCTTTCAAAAGTGAAGCGAAAGCCTACTCCGTAGCTGTAGTGAACTTTTTCAGAGAAGAGTTGATCGAAGGAGTTGGCGACAGATCCCGCATCGAAGAAGAGTGCGATACCAGAACGTTCTAGGCGGATCTTTCCATAGATGGGGATCTCATCCGTAAAGATCCATGGCCGCCACTCCAACCCCGCATTCCACGCGTGTCGATCACGCCAGCGGCCACCAATACTCCCACGCAGATTTTGACTGCCACCGATAGAAGGTAACGCCCAGAAGGGGATTTCACCGGAAGTTCCGGAGATGCTGAGGGAAGTGGCTACCGAGTCGATCAATGGATGATCAGCGGTGGGAGTTCCACCCGAATGGAAGAGGGGAGTGACAGGGCTGACCCAGGTTCCAGAGAGAGTCGTCACTACTCCGCCATCCAGTTCTTCACCTGCGAGATCCTGGGAAGTGATGGGGCAGCCAAAGAAAGAGATACCTACTGAGTGACCTTCGTAGGGGAGATGCTGGGCATCACGGGTGTCATGGCGAATCCCCGCCTGAATCCAAACCGCTCCGAAATCATCAGAGCCCGCGGCCACTTCCGGATAGGCCACGGTCATGTCCAGTGCGTCACTGACAGTTCCTGAGGCGATGTCATCGGTTTGCAGCAAGAGATTGAAGTTCCAGATCCAGTTGCCACCGGTCTTGGGTAAAGACTTTTGGATTCCCAGACCGAGTGAATTGGTCTCTCGGCTGTAAGAGGACTCCTGATCGAGAAGAGTGTCGGCACCAAACCCGAAAAAACGGCTGGTCAGGGTTTTCGATCTCTCCAGGGAGATACCAAAGAAATCCCGGTCCCCCTGCAAACTGCCCCGCCCCGGGTAGTCCTGGTGTGCCAACCATTTTCTCCATGAGAAGGCAAAGCGTTGTTGTCCCTCGGTGGTATAGGTGATCCAGGTATTGGCGAACTGACGGCGACGCTTGTTGCCAAAATCGATATCGGTAATACCGAATCCCCCTCCCGCTCCGACATCGCTGTCGAAGAAGAAGATGGGAGAAACGAAGGAGGTCACCAACAGGCGTTTGACGAGATTCCCCTCCGGCATGCGGTCTTCAGGGATCCAGCGCCAACGGTCGGGGTGATCGAGACTCTGCAGAAGATCTGTGGGTCGAATCTCAGCAGACCTCTCACCCTCATCCTCGTTGATTCCACTGAACATAGCGAGGATGAGGATGATGGAGGTCAATGGAGATCCTGTTCCGGGTCGAGAGGTTTACTGTCCGTGGGAAACCGGGGTCACCTGATCGAGTCTCGGGTGGGAGCTTCTGAAATCATCCGCAGAGTAGCCCTGTGCATCCATCCTTCTCAGAGTGGCTTCCAGTGCGTGAATCGCTGCGAGGATATCGCCCGTGTGAGCACTCTCCGAAATGGTGTGCATGTTGCGAATCGGGAAGCCGATGCTGGTGGCGGCGGCATCGACGGAGGCGAGGACACCCGCCATGGCGTCGGTTCCGGTATCGCGACCACAGACATCCACCTGGAAAGGAATTTCCTGGTCTTTGCAGGCTTCCTGAATCATGGCATTCAGGCTGGCGGTGGCGATGGCGCCCACAGAAAGGGTCATTCCAGATGACATCTTCAGGGGAGTGTAGCGGCGATCACCAATTCCCGGTGCGGCGTCGTAATCATGGTTGACGTCGACACCGATGATGACGTCCGGCTTCATTTCGCCGGCGAAGACGCGGCTGCCGAAGCGGCCAATCTCTTCGTAGGCGGCAAAGGCCGCGAGGTAGCGGACATTTTTCAGCGAATCCCCGGCAGCGATCAGGCGTGCGGCTTCTTCGACGACAAAACATCCGAGACCATTGTCGAGATAGGCTCCCACAAAACTGTCGGGCCCGAATCCGCGGCGAATCGGACGGTCGAGTAGAAGGGGATCACCGGAGCGGATGCCGAGGGACTCGACCTGCTTCTTGCGATCGTCGCCACTCAACTGCAACTCCAGATAAAGCTGGTTGGCCTTGATGCCTCTTGAACCATCGCGCATGGCGGGTTCGGCAAAGTGGATTGCTCCGAGGGCTTCGACGGTTCCTCCGGTGAGGCTGCGGAAGCTGCCCGGATTGTCGGGATCTTCACTGAAGAGAGTGACCTCGTGACCGATCAGGGTCATCGGCAGGAAGGAATCGCTGTTGATCCAGATCTTGCCGTCTTCGCCGATGCTTCTCACCTGCATGCGGATCTTGTCGGCGTGACCGATGGCCATCACCGTCAACGTTCCTTCAGGAGCGTCCGGCCAGGTGTCGAGGACGACACCGGCGTTGCCGCGGAAACGATGCAGCTTCCAGCCTTCCGGCATGAAAGATTCGCACATCGGAGCCAGGACCCCTTCCGTCATCGCGGCCTCAAGCCCCACAGGGCTGGGTGCGGCGAGGATATCGCGCATGCGGGTGAACTGGTCTTCAGGCATGGACTGTTGCCAGGGGTGAGAGTTTTCGGACATGGGTGGCCTCCAGTCGGCAGTATTACAGGGGTCAAATGCTCTAAAGTATGAGGGCTGAACCAACAAAAGTCTGAACTCAGCCAAATCAGCGAACCAGATCGTAACGGTTCGGGAGGTTCCCCGGCAACCCCTCCAGCAGATGACCTTTCCAAAGGGTTGCAGATTTCGCAATAAGATCACCACAATGCCCCGTGGAACTGAATGAAGGAGAAGAATGAACGATTCATTCCCCGTCGATGGCTGGAGAAAGACATGGTTACGGATCGTCAGCCCGTCGGGAGAAGCGTGGGCAGTCCATCCTGCAGATAGCGGCGTTTGTGAGGGCCCTTTCCCCTTTGATTCACCGGTACATGTCATCACGGCATGGAACCCCCGTTCCCAACCTTTGGACTACTCAGAGAACCTTCAGCGGCATCAGCAATTGGTTGGGCAACTGGGGGCTGCTGGAGAAGAGATCTGTGAGGGAACCGGCTCCGCTGCTGATGGATCCTGGGCAGAAGAGGGAATTGCCCGGATCGGCCACAGTCTGGATTCTTCCATTCGGATCGGAATCGAGTGGCAGCAGGATGCGATCTGGGAGTGGCACCCCCGGGGGTTGGCTGCAGTGGAATGTGAAAGTGGTCGACGACATGAGTGGGGCTGGGTGTTGGCAGCTCTGACTTCGCGGGCCCCTTTCGATGATCGGGAGGGCCTGATTCATCCCCCTGATTCGGATCCGAACCCGCCCCGACCTTGATCTGGGTCAGAACCTCGGCTATCCCGGTACCTCTTATGCAACACAGGGGAAGGGGCCCAGCGTGTCGGGGACAGTCACAGAGATTCCAGCGGATTCCTCTTCCGACGACGATCTTCCCATCGACGCCATCCGTGTGGCCGCTTCCATCTATCTGCAGGAGGTCTTTGGTTACGATTCATTCCGTGGTCCCCAGGAGAAGGTGATCGAACGGGTCGTCACCGGAAAAGATGCTCTCGTCCTGATGCCCACCGGGGGAGGCAAATCCCTCTGTTACCAGATTCCGGGATTGATCCGCGAGGGGCTGACCGTCGTCGTCACTCCAACGATCTCGCTGATGCAGGATCAGGTGGACGCCCTGACCCAGGCGGGGGTTGCTGCTGCGGCACTGAACTCTTCGATGGATCCGGATGACCGACGTCGAGTGTGGGCGAAGTTGCATGCGGGAGAGATCAAGATCCTCTATCTGGCACCAGAGAGACTGTTGCTCGATGGATTCATGAGCGATCTGGAAAAATTCAGCCCATGTCTTTTCGCCATCGATGAGGCCCACTGCATCAGCCAATGGGGACACGATTTCAGGGCGGAATACCAACAACTGGGAGTTCTTCGAAGAAGCTACCCGATGATTCCGGTGGTCGCCCTGACGGCGACAGCCGATCCGCAAACCCTGAAGGACATCCTCCGTGTGTTGGATATGTCGGACGAGGATCTCTTTTCGATTTCCATGAATCGTCCCAATTTGCGTTATCTGGTGGAGCCGAAGGACCAGCCCAAACGACAGTTGCTCCGCTTCATCAAGGATCGTCATGCTGGCGAAGCGGGTATCATCTACTGCGGTTCACGCAAAAAGGTGGAGGACACTGCTGTCTGGTTGCGCAAGGAGGGGATTCGGGCGGTTCCCTACCATGCGGGCATGGATAATCAACAGCGTTCACAGAATCAACAGCTGTTCCAGCGAGAGGAAGGCGTCGTCGTTGTCGCAACGGTGGCTTTCGGGATGGGCATCGACAAGCCCAATGTCCGCTATGTGGCTCACCTCGACATGCCCGAAAGTCCCCAGCATTACAGTCAGGAGTCGGGCCGTGCTGGCCGTGACGGACTGCCTGCCGAGTGTTGGCTCTGCTATGGCTGGCAGGATGTGATGATGGCCCAGCGCCGACTGGCGGAAGCAGAGATCGATCAGGCCCAGAAGCAGATCCGTCGCCATCAGATCGATGCGATGCTGGCTTATTGTGAAACCTCCGAGTGTCGGCGGGCGAGCCTGCTGCGCTTCTTCGGGGAAGAGGCACACTCTTGTTCTGAATCGGACCAGACCTGTGACAATTGCTCCGGCTCGATAGAAGTCACCGATGGCACGGTACTCGCCCAGAAATTGATGTCAGCGATCTCCAAGACGGGACAGAGATTCGGCAAGGCCCATGTGATCGATGTGTTGCTGGGAAACCCCACGGAAAAAGTCACCAAATTTGGCCACGATCATTTGAGTGTCTACGGCATCGGCACCGAGTTGGATGAAGCCGGTTGGCACTCGGTGTTTCGCCAACTTGCTTCCAGAGGAATGGTGCGCATCGATCTTGAGGGGCACAACGGCATCTCTCTGGATCCCCGTTGCCGTGCGGTCCTTCGGGGAGAAGAGACCTTTTCCTTCCGCAAGGATCGCCTGGTCAAAAAAGCCACCCGCAAGCGTCGCAAAAAGAAGGAGATGGGCCTCGATGCCATGGAGGCAAGCCTCTTCGAACGTCTGCGTCAGCACCGACTCGAACTGTCACGCCAGCTGGAAGTGCCGCCCTACACCATCTTCCACGACTCCACCCTCGTGGAGATGTCACAGTTGAAACCCCAGACGCTCAGCCAAATGGCGATGATCTCCGGGGTCGGCCAGAAAAAACTGGAAAAGTGGGGCCAGGGTTTTCTCGACGTGATCACGGCTTAAATCACACTCTTGGGCCATTTGTTTCTTCAAGGTTCGATAGTCTTCACCGATTGAAGATACTATCGAACACGGGTTCGTTTATTATCTGATTCATGAACTGGGGGAAGAATGAATCTTAGTGATGGAGCCCAACGAAAGCGTTTGTTCAGTGATCTGAATGACACTTTCATTCACTTTGGTCTTGTCATTTTATTGGTGTTGATTTGTCTGAAAATCTTTTCACCATTTTTGGGAGTCATGCTTTGGGGGGTGATTCTCGCGGTTGTTCTTTATCCCTTGCAGCAGGTGATGGCAAAGAAAATGAAAAACAGTCAGGGATACTCTTCAACCCTGCTGGTTTTGGTCGGGTTGATCCTCATCGGTGCTCCTACATTCATGCTGGGTGCGTCATTTTCAGAGTTTGCCCTGGAAAAATATGAAAAGTGGAATTCCGGTTCAATTCTCATTCAGCCACCACCGGAATCCGTTTCTGAATGGCCTGTGATTGGCGGAATGGTCACGAAGTTTTGGTTGATGGCCTCAGAAGATCTCCCAAAGTTTTTGGATAAAATCAAACCGGAGCTGACCGAGATCTCCAAGGGGCTGCTCTCCTCAATCGGCAACACGGTGGGTTCACTATTCAAATTTTTGGGAGCACTGATCATCGCCGGAATCATGATGGCTTACGGTCAATCAGGCAGTGCAGCCATTCGGAAAATCCTTTGTAGACTGACGTCTTCTGAAAAGGGTCCGGAATTACATCAGTTATCGACTTTGACGATCCGATCGGTGGCGTTGGGTGTCGTCGGCGTTGCGTTTGTTCAGTCTCTTTTCCTGGGGCTCGGTTTCGTCTGGGCGGACGTCCCCGCCGCAGGGATTTTGGCGGTACTGGCACTGCTGTTTGGGATTGCCCAGCTTCCCGCACTCGTTATCACACTTCCCGTCATCATCTATGTCTGGGCCACCGGTGAATCCTCGACGATGGAGAATGTCCTGATCACGGTGTATCTGGTGATTGCAGGCCTGTCGGATGGGTTCCTGAAACCTCTGCTCTTGGGCAGGGGGGTAGAAGTTCCCATGCCCATCATTCTACTGGGGGCACTGGGGGGCATGTTTACCTATGGGATGATCGGTCTGTTTTTGGGGGCTGTGATTTTGGCTTTGGGATACCAGCTGTTCATGGATTGGGTCGAAAACACTGAGGCCGAAGATTCTGAAGTCGCAAAGGCTACCGGTGAGTGAAATCAAATTGAGTCTACTGATTCAGAGTAAATGGCGACAACTGTTATTGCTGTCCATGGTGCTGTTGATTTCTTCATGCAGAACACTGGGTCCGGATTTTGAAGAACCGGATGTCAAATGGCTGAAGAGTTGGCAAGTCGGTACTGAGTTGGGGAAAGCCACCGAAGACCAGCCTGCCATTCATTCCTGGTGGCAACAGTTTGATGACCCGGTCCTGATTTCGCTCATTGAAAATGCACGGGCGGACAACCTCTCACTTCGGATTGCTGCGCTCCGGATTCTTGAGAGCAGGGCCGTTCAGGGAGTCGTTGGGAGTAGCCTTTACCCACAGTTGCAGGAAATCTCAGCAGCAACAGACCTGGTCTCAACCCAACAGAGTGGTACTGGAAGTCAGGATCAGGTTGTGACTCAGGCTCAGGGTGTCGTCGGCTGGGAACTGGATTTTTGGGGCCGCTTCCAGAGAGCCATTGAAACAGCGGATGCGTCTTTCTTCGCATCCGTATCCAGGCAGAGAGACCTTCAGGTTCTGGTGACAGCTCAGATCGCAAATCTCTATTTCTCCTACAGAGTGACAGAGTCACGACTGGCGATCACCAGAAACAACGCAAACATTCAGAAGCGCAGTTTTGATATTACCGAGGAGCGGTTTGCCGAGGGTGAAGAATCGGAACTCGATTTTCAGCAGGCGCGGACGCAGTACCTGGCCACCCTTTCAGTGATACCGCAGTTGGAGCAATCTCTGAGAACCACCCGAAATGCCCTCTGCCTCCTATTGGGAAAGCCACCAGGCCCGATACCGCTGTTAACGGAAAACTCCCCTGATCTGCCTTCGGTTGAACCTTCTACACTCAAAAGGTTCCCGTCACAGATTTTGGTACAGCGACCGGATGTACGTGTTGCGGCGTGGCAGGTCGCAGCCCAGTCGGCTCAGATTGGAATCGCTGAAGCAGAATATTTCCCTGCGATTTCGCTGTTGGGTTCACTGGGTTGGTCAGGGAGCAGTCTCGATGCGGTGCCTTCCGCCAGCGCATTGTCTGTGGGTCCTGCCCTGCGTTGGAGAATCTTTGATCATGGAGCGATACTGAACAGCATTCGTGCTGAAAATGTAAAATTGCAGCAGGCGATAGAGTCGTTTCAGGCGACGGTTCTTGAGGCAGCCAATGAGGTGGACACTGCCACTTACAATGTTGTGAAGTCGAATGAGCAGCAGCGGATTCTGGATGAATCGGTGGAAGCAGCGTGGAGAGCTCTTGAAATTGCCAACACCCGGTATCGAGAAGGCTATTCAGACTTTCAAAGGGTATTGACTGCTCAAAGGGCTTATTTCACTCAGGTTGAAAGACAGATTCTCAACAGAGGTCTTCACCTGGGTGCTGTGGTGAATTTTTACAAAAGTATCGGTGGGGGCTGGAAAAGCATGAGTCTCGAAGA
This sequence comes from bacterium, assembly GCA_029976805.1. Lineage (GTDB taxonomy): Bacteria > Planctomycetota > UBA8108 > UBA1146 > UBA1146 > UBA12191. Next base: position 3,185 of record JAPOLY010000073.1, on the reverse strand, counting down.
GTCCATCCCGGAAGAAACTCGTGAAAAAATGAGTGAGAATTTGGATTGGGGAGACTTGTTCAAAGCTCCCCTGTTAGACAGTCCCGTTGAAAACAACAAGGATCTTGAAAATGAGTAATCAGAACAAGAGCGCTGAAAAAAAGAGCCCTCCTCAGAATGAAAAAGATCATTCAGAGATTACCGATTCAGAATCCAGGGCTGAAGAAGAGGTGGTCGTAGTGATTGAGGAAGGCGCCAAACAGGAAAGCCTGTCCGAAGATAAAGCGGCCCCGAAAAAAGAACTCTCCAAGGGGGTGAAGTGGATCTTTGCCCTCATCATTGTGAGCCTGATCTGGAATGTTCTGGCAGATCGGTTCACTCCTTATACCGATCAGGCGAGAGTCCAGGGATTTGTAGTGGGAGTGGCCCCCAAGGTATCCGGGGTGGTGACCGAAGTTTTTGTCCAAAACAATGTGGAGGTGGATAAAGGTCAGCCACTCTTTCAGATCGACAGGGTGAATTATGAAATCGCGATGAATAAAGCGAAGTCTGACCTTCAACGGGCTGAGAGCCAGATGGGTGCGGGAAGTGCGGGGATAGAATCTGCAAAAGCCAATCTTCGGGTTGCCAAAGCCAACGAATTGAAGGCTGAGCAGGATGCCAATCGTCAGGAACGTTTGTATCAGCAGGACTCAGGGAGTATTTCCGTTCGTCGACTGGAGGTTGCCCGAGCGACTCTGGAGCAGGCTCGGGCGATGGTCAGCGGTGCCGAGGCAGAAGTTGAGAGAGCCATTGGTCAGCGTGGTGGTGAAGAGACCAACAACGCCCAGGTGAAAGCAGCCCTCAGTGCAGTTGAAAAAGCGGAAGAGGATCTCAGCAATACAACGGTTCGGGCCGCTTCCAGGGGGGTGATCACGGATCTGAAGACGGATGTCGGTCAATTTGCCGGAGCGGGGTCTCCGGCGATGACGCTGATTGCCATGCACGATGTCTGGATCAGTGCCGAGTTCACGGAAAACAATCTGGGGAATCTGGCGGTGGGAAGTCCGGTTGAAATCGTGCTGGACTCACTTCCTGGCAGAATTTTACGAGGAGAAGTTCGCAGTATCGGGTTGGGAGTGAGTGCTGCAAAGCCTGCTCCCGCCGGCAGTCTTCCCTCCATTCAGAACAACAGGGACTGGCTTCGCCAGACCCAGCGATTCCCCGTTGTCATCGGTTTTGATTCAGATCAAATCAATTCGATCTATCAACAGTTGCGTATCGGTGGTCAGGCAGATGTGATCGTTTACACCGAAGGCCATTCCCTGTTGAAACTTTTCGGTGAAATGTACATCCGCTTCGTGAGCTGGCTCAGTTATGCCTATTGATCAACCACTCAGAACTGAGGTGTGCTGATATGGCATTGGCAACTCGGCGAACGTTCAGGCTGAGTTTGACAGTGGCCCTGTCATTGGTGTGCGGATACGCATTCCAGCTTCAGATTCCCTACATTGTTCCGATGTTCGCAATCCTTTTGACGGCGAAACCTGCTCCACCTCCTTCACCGATTAAATTGATCACCCTATTGGTCGGTGTTTCAGGGATATTGGGCGTTGGAATGCTATTGATTCCCTGGATGGAGTTTTACCCCTTTGCGGCAGTCATGGTGGTAGGGCTGTGTGTTTTTGGGAGTTTTTGCCTCTCATTGTTAAAGGGGAACGAAGCCCTGGGCCACTTTCTGGCAACCGGCCTGGTGCTCATGACCGTGGCGGGCTCAGTCAGTTCCTTGATCTCTCTTGTCGTCATCGAAAGCATGGTTCTGGGAATTGGGTTTGCAGTTCTGTGCCAATGGGTGGTGTATCCGTTTTTCAGTGAAGATACCGAATCCGGAGACGAAGAACTCCAGCATGCTTCTCCACAATTGACAGGCTTATGGCCTGCGATGCGTTCAACAGCCATCGTGATGCCCACCTATCTGGTGGTTCTGACAAATCCAGGGCTCTATTTGCCGCTGGTCCTGAAGTCAATCGCATTGGGCCAGCAGGGATCTTTGTTGGAAATGAGAAATGCCGGCCGTGATCTTTTGGGGGCAACGATCCTCGGAGGGATTCTGGCCATTTTGTTTTGGTGGCTTCTGGGATTGGCCGTCAACCTTTGGATGTTCTTTCTTTGGGCCCTGGCATTTTTCACCTTCTTTTCTGCAAAGATCTATGGGGTTCTGAAAAGTCGATTTCCAGCGTCCTTCTGGCAGAGCGTTGCTACGACTCTGGTAATTCTTTTGGGAGCCGCTGTCATGGATAGTGAAAACGGCAAAGATGTTTACCAGGCATTTGCAACGCGCATCAGTTTGTTTCTGGTAGTGACAGCATACGCATGGCTTGCAGTCACTTTTCTTGAATACATGTCTTCAAAAAAGAAGCCGCAGTCCGATGAATTGGGGTCCGTGTCATGCTAGGAAATTTGGCGATTGGTTTTATAACGATCATGATTTGCCTGTTTCTTCAAACGGCTATTCTGATCTGGATCTTGAGGTTTTATCGAAGCCGATACAGCAGCCAGGAAAGCCCAACCTTCTGGGCTGGGCTGAAGGTGATTCAGGGGGTGATGTTTCTGTTGCTGGTCGGGAACCTGATTCAAATGGGCGTGTGGGCACAGATTTTTATGACCCTTGGCGAGTTTGAAAATTTTGCGGCCGCCTTTTATCACTCTGCGGTCAACTTTGCCACCCTGGGATATGGTGACGTCGTCATGTCCGAGAAACATAAAATTCTGGGTCCCCTGCAGGCGGTCAACGGTGCGCTCATGATCGGTGTGTCCACCGGTGCTTTGATGACCGCATTCCAGGATGTTTTGAAGAAAACGGTTCAGTCGAAGGATCCTTCCTGAGCAAATCCTCGACTGGGGCCATGAATCTCCATTTGGCCTGCCGGTGGGGGGCGAGATCCCCCAGTTCAGATCCCCGCCTCTGGATCCGCTGGCGAAAGTTTCGACGCTCGGCCAGTAAAAGCCGGAATAGCCGTCTCAGTTTTTTTCGAAGTGATCACCGGTTGATCTGTCAGGGAGTGGCTCCCGCTCCGTATAGACCTTAGTCTGAAGAATCGTACGCCCGGGTATCCGGGAGAATCCGGTGTTGGAGGAGGCTCTGTGGAATTTGTGTGGCCCTTGATCTCGGTGGTGACCCTTCTGGTCGGCTTTTTCGTCGCCCGCAGTCTTGTTTCGAAACAGGT
>JAPOLY010000111.1 GCA_029976805.1 bacterium | reverse complement strand
CATCCCCTATATTCCCCATGACGTAACTTTGAGTAACGTTACAAATGGAGACTAAACCGGTACCCGCTCTGGAACAAGGTATGAATGTCATGCGGATCTAAAATTAGGACACAAAGGGATGCTGCTACCTAAAGCTACAATCACCCCTCCCCCAGCCTCGACATAACAATAATTTACAAACGAAGACCGCGACATCCTGGAAGACCTCGCGAGTCTCGTCGACAGCGACGAGATCACCCAGGAGACGGCCCAAAGGTATGCACACACTGCTGCATTTGAGGGGCTTTAGCCGCGGAGGGTTTTACCCTTCCTGAGCGGCAGCTTCTGCGGCTTGCATCTCTTCCCACTCTTCGGCGGTGGGGAAGGGTGTTGCGCCGCCGGCGTCCATGACGACTTTCATCTGATCGCCCACACGACGGTATACATTGCCGAAGCCGCCCATGAAGACCGGGGCTCCCTCAGCAGTGCGAACAACCCATGCGCCGTAGGCGCGGGCGTGGAGATCGTTCATGGGGTGGTAGCCGGTGACGATGTAATCGAGTTTGCCACCGCGCTTGAACTCGGAATCATCCTCGATCGCCGCCATGAAATCGCCCAGGTGAGCACGGATGCCATCGAGACCTCTCACCGGAAAGAGTGATCCATCCGTCACCATTCGGGCATCATCGCAGAACTCATCCATCAGGGCATCGAGATCGTGGCTCTGCCACGCTTCACTCATTCGATCGAGGTGCGCGGCCAGTGCCGGGTCCATATCCGTGGCCCTCGGCAGGGAGTCGAGCATGGCGTTGACCTCGTCCGGATTGGGAGGCAGGAAGTTGACATCTTCCGGCAGCGGGTTGTGGGCCATGAACTGAATCAGCTTGGGAGTACCCTCGACTTCACGACCAATCCCGGCCATCAGCCCCTGCCACAGGGTCTCACCCTCACTGGAAACGGTCTTGCCAACAGCGTCGTAGATAAAGTAACCATCTCCCAGATCGGTGTAGCCGCCGATACTGCTGTCGATGCGTGATCCGAGAGCAGCACTGCCTTCTGCAAAGGCCATCTGATAGCGACCACGAATGTTTTCATGACCAAAGAAGCCGGAGAAGCTCTGTGGAAACAGTTCCGCCGCATCCTCGAAGTAGCAGGCGAGCATCTCTTCCGGCTTGCCCATGGACCAGCGCTCCCTGATCGCCCTGTCCAGGCGGCTGGCGGGAGTGTTGGGAACCGCACGCGCATAAATTTTGACGGTCTTGATCTTTCCATCGACGATCTGCACATCGTGCATGTGGTGTTCCCTGACACTCTGACCCGATTCATCGATGTACGTGAGATCATTCCCGGTGGTCAGCCACTGCTCTTCATCGGTGTCATTGGCAACCATGAAACGAATCTCCCATCGGGGATCCGCAGGTGATTGGAACCACTCCCCCAGGAACTGAATCTGCGCCTCGGTTCCGGAAACGATTTCGCCGGTGTTGGTGTAGCCCACCCAGCCTTCAGCATTCATCGATGCGATCTTGTCGAGATCGCGGGCATTGTGCGCCTCGATGTAGTCGATCCAGATCTGCTGATAATCGGGATTGCCGGGGTAAATGTTGAGCAGCTTGCCCTCTCCCTGCCACATGCCGATGACGTCGTCTTTGGCATTCATGTTGGCGCAGGCGGAAAGGGTGAGACACAAAAGGGAAAGAACGATGACCTGAAGGGTCTTGTTCATGGCGGACTCCTGAACAGTCTGTAGAAGTGTCTTTCACCGGAAGCGTGCGTTCCAGTATCGGACGTTGCTGTGTGTATCTTGGGCCTGAGGGTGGAGGTTTCAAGAAGTGTTCCACCGAGCCAGGTTTGTTCCTTCAAGGCCCATAAAAGATTGCAGGGGCTTCCACAAACGGTCGCCCCTGCAGTTCGGTATTGAAGGTTTTTGAGGACTACTCCCCGGGAAAGACCATCGCTCCGGCGTTCTCCATCACGATGCGGATCTTGTCGCCTTCCCTGCGGTAGAGGTTGGCCCACTGCCCTCTGCCCAGAGGGGCTCCAGCGGAATCCACCCCTCGCCAAATTCCGTGGGCGATCAGGTAATCGTCATCGAGGTCGCGCATGCCGAGGACGATCCCGGTCAATCGGGAACCCTTGAACGGGGAATCATCCGCAAACCCTGCGGCGAAACTTTCGCGAATCGCATCACGTCCACGGAGGGCATCAGGTGCGGAGTCGACCAGGCGAACGGCATCATCGGTAAACAGATTTGCGAGGGCCTCGCTGTTGCCATCCGCCCAACTGTCCTCAAAGGATTTGACGATCTCCATCATGGCAGGGTCGTTGGTCACCGACTTCAATCCGGCGTGAGCGTTATCTCCTGCAGGAGGAGTAATGTTGTCCGCTTCTGTCAGAGTGGCAAAGACAGCCTCTTGCAACATCCGCGGGCCATTGGCGGTAGCCTGCATCACATCTCCCCATTTGCCAGTCATCGCTGAGGCTCCATCAGGGCCAAAGACTTCAAAAGTACCGTCGGAAACCGCAAATCCGTTCCCCAGGTCCTTGACATATTCAGTGGTGATGTTGGCCGTCGCTCCCTTGAAGGGACTGCCTTCTGCAAAATTGGCTCCGAAGTTTTCGACGATGGCATCGCGTCCCTCAAGAGCCAGATCCAGCGAGCCACGAATCGACAATGCATCGGCAACAAATTCATCACCGAGGCCTTCGGCATCGTGACCATTCCACTTGCCGCGAATTCGATCGATCTGCTTCTCCACCGCTTTGAAAGTGATCTCTCCAGCAGGTGAGGACTTTGAAGATCCGAATTTGATGTTGGTAGTGAAAGAACAGGCGGAAAGGGAGAGAACCAGGCAGGCAAGGCCGATGGCTCGACAGAAATGGGTCATGGCAGACTCCTCCATTGGATGAAAAACCAACCCCGCGGCCGAGGGGCAAGGATGAAAAATCCAAAGTTAAGATCTGTGCCCCCCAAACTCAAGTGTCATTTTGAGTGGTCACACCTCGGAACTGTTCCAATCGAATCGAAGAAACATATCTGGCTTCAACGCAGGAGTTTCAGCAATAAAGAAGACATGGAGGTCAAAAGTAAACCGGGCCGCCAGCAGATTGCCAGCGACCCGGTTTCCGTCAACAAGCCCACCCCTCTTCAGGGGCAGGGAGCATAGGCATCACATGTCAGACCATCCACGGTGGGATCGAGACCACATCCGGGTGACGGGACCGGAAGTGTCACTCCACTGTCGAAAAGGTACGAGAGCAGCTGCACCGGATCAGAGATGTCCTGATTGCCATCGTCGTTGCAGTCGACGGTGTCGCCACAGGACGGAGGTGCTCCATTGTTGAAAAGCATCACGAGCATGAAGACCACGTCTGAAATGTCGAGCGTGCCATCCTCGTTTCCATCTCCACGAACAAACGACACCTGCTCGCAGACATCCGGCACTCCGTTGGTGTCGGCATCCTGCTCGGTTCCGCTGGCGATATCGCAGCTGTCCGGGATGCCGTTGGTGTTGCAATCCTCTGCCCCGCTCGCCAGATCACAACTGTCAGGAACACTGTTTCCATTACAGTCGCTGGCAGATCCGGAGTTGAGATCACAACTGTCCAGCGTGCCATTGGCATTGCAGTCGGCGCCGGAACCACTCGCCAGTTCACAGCTGTCGGGGACTCCGTTGCCATTGCAGTCGCTGAGACCGGAAGTGATATCACATTCGTCGGGGATCCCGTTGACGTTGCAGTCTTGAGAGGTTCCGCCGGCGATATCCTGATCGTCAGCGACGCCATTGCCGTTGCAGTCGGCAGTGTCACATTCATCCGGGACACCATTGCCATTGCTGTCGGTACTCGTGCCCGCAGCGATGTCGCAACTGTCCGGAATATCATTGGCGTTGCAGTCTGAAGCGGTTCCGGAGGAGAGATCACAGGTGTCATCGACTCCATTACTGTTGCAGTCAACAAACCCTGAGCCTTGCGCCTCGATGACCACACCCCATGAGTTGACGACACCGTCGTCGGCAGTGGGGAAGACATCGGTCACAAACAGGGACCAGGTGCCCTGCTTCGATTGCCCATCAAAGCCGGAGAGCGGCTGTGCAGGAGCAGTTCCCGTACCGTCATCATCGTACGTGGTGATCAGGTCATTGGCGCCATTGCCAGTTTCATTGTGCAAGCGAACCACTGTGCCGCCGGGGCTGGTGAGATCGACGATCAGATCACCGATGAAGGTGTGACTGATATTGATCTGTGCATTCACGTCCAGAATGAGCCCGGAATCCGCGACAACGATGGTGTCATTGACATCGGGCGGTACCGGTGCAGAGGGACTCGCACTGTAGGTCTGCGTGCTGACCGCATCGCAATCGTCGGGGACGCCGTTGCCGTTGCAGTCAGAACTGATTCCACCGGCGATATCACAGCTGTCGAGGCTGCCATTGAGGTTGCAGTCTCCACCCCCACTGGCGATCTCGCAGCTGTCGATGGCACCGTTGCCATCGCAGTCGATGGCTCCTGCGGCGATATCACAACTGTCGGGAACTCCATTGCCCTCACAGTCGGTGGCCAGTCCGGAAGAAATATCACAGGCGTCTGCAATGCCATTGCCATTGCAGTCCGGCTGACATTCGTCGGGAACCGAGTTGCCGTCACAGTCCACAGAAGTACCGATGATGATGTCACAGGCATCAGCAATGTTGTTGCCGTTGCAGTCTTCCTGGCACTCATCCGGAATCAGATTGCCATCGCAGTCGGAGGAAGTACCGCCGGAGATATCGGCATCGTCGGGGACTCCATTGCCATTGCAGTCAGCGGGAGCCAGCTGGATTCCGCCGGTGGCGATGACGCCGTATCCCTGAGTTCCACTGTTGACCGCTGTGGCAACCACGCGCACGGTCCACGACCCCTGCTGGGGATTGTTGATATGAACCTGCTCGACGTTGTTGATGCTGTCGCGGCTGCCGCCGGAAGCACTGAATCCTCCACTGAAGAAGTTGCCGAAGTAGGTGGTGCCGTTCGGGGCGATCACTTCCAGATCCAGATTGTTGACCGCTGCCGCCGCCGATCCTGCAGTGGCGGCCACGTCGGTGAAGGCCAGAGTGATCCGCAGACTCTGCGTGGAATCGATCACATTGACGTTGTAGCTGGTGTTTTGGCCGGTGCTGAAACCGGAAGCATTGCGGACATCTTCGAGGACACCCAATGCACGGCTGTCGCCGGTAAAGAAGAGCGGATCACTGATGCGGGCACTACCCCAACCTTCCAGGTTGGATGGGTACCCGGTAATGCCGGTCATGTCGACGGCGGAGTTGACGATGGTCGCCTTGAGCAAGGCTCCACTGGGAACGATGGCATCCGCAGGGTTCGGTGCGCCGCTCGGGTAATACCCGTCGACGTAGTACTGACGAATCAGAGCCGTCGCCCCGGCGACCGCCGGACAGGCCATGGATGTTCCGGTCAGACCGGTCGTTCCACAGGCTGTTCCTGCCTGAGAGGACTGGGTCGAACAACCCGGGGTGTAAACCTCCGGCTTGCGACGGCCATCCGAAGT
>JAPOLY010000167.1 GCA_029976805.1 bacterium | reverse complement strand
CCCCGAATTGCAGTAAGGAAGACCGGATATGTCAGGTGCAATGCGGGAGTTGATCCGCCACCCGATCCGTACCCTGCTGATCTGCCAGGGGATCCTGTGGGCGATGACGCTGATGGTCGCCCCCGCAGCCATTCTGGAGGGATCCCGCTCGGCAGCGGTCGACCGCTCCGGGGAACTGGGCACCGACCGGATCCAACTGGAGGCGGAGGACGGTTCTCCCAGGCCGTTGGACACTGAAGATCTCACCGCCCTGAATCGTCGTCTCAGCGAGGCTGACCCGCAGATACGGGTCACCGGCATCACATCTTTCAATGCCCGATATTCTGCTTCCCGATCGACCTCAGGGTGGGTGCTTGCCGGTGACTCCCGGCAACCCGAGGCACGGTCGCTCAAACTTCAGGCCGGTCGCTGGTTTCAAGGGGGAGCAACGGTGCCGGAGGTGGTGGTGGAGTCCGCCCTTGCGGATCGTTGGCTCTCCACGGGAGACAAAAAAGACGGAGACGGGATCACGGGGGATCCTGTCAGCACACTTCTCGGAAAAGAAGTCTGGATCGCCCCGGGATCCTTCGGCAGTTGGCGATCAGGGTTGGGGCCAAGCGACAGGGATGATGCTCAGGTATTCCGGATCGTGGGCGTGATGGCACCGACAGCCGGCATCGATCCCCTCGGGTTTGGCAAGGATCATACCTTTTCGTCGATGGTGGAGGGTGTTCTCAAAATGCTCGGAGTGGCGCCCGATTCAGCTCCCTGGCTAGAAGCGGGTCTCTCGGTCCACGTTGACCGATCCGATTTCGCGGCTGCGGAAGGGGAGATCGATTGGGTCGTCATCAAGACCGACCCCTCAGATGTCCAGCGCATCGGTGATCTTGCTGAAGAGACGCTGCTGACCAGAGGCTGCACGCCCCTCGTATACAGCAATGCTGCATGGGCCATCCTCGCAAGCCCGGAGTTGGATGGTTATCTGGTTCTTCACGATGTCTTCTTCGTGATCTCTGCGGTCACCGGATTCATCGTTCTCGCCAATTTGCTTCTTTTGACCGGAAGGCGAAGACGGGGAGAAGTGGGCTTGAGAAGAGCCGAGGGGGCGACCCGCTTTGACATCTTCTTCCAGTTTCTTTGGGAGGGAATTCTCATCGGCCTTACCGGAGCAGTACTGGGAACCATTGTCGCCATGATCCTGGCGGTGGTTCGGGCACAGATGGATCCATCAGTTCTGTTGGAAGTGTCTTGGCCTTGGGGGACGATTTTTGATTCAACCCTGATCGTGACCATCGGCGCTGCATTGGCCTCCGCAGGGCCCGCATGGTCGGTCAGTGGAGTGGATCCCGCATCCCTTCTGAGTGAGAGGCGTTGATCGATGATCTCTGAAGCCCTCTCTCGAATCATTCGTCACAAAGTCCGGGCACTGTTGATGGTCCTGACCTTTGTTCTCGGATTGGCATCCGTCGTCAGCATCGTGGGGACCATCGAAGGT
>JAPOLY010000069.1 GCA_029976805.1 bacterium | reverse complement strand
TGACCCCGCGAAGACTTCGGTCTTCGCGGGGTTTTTTTGTGACGGGAATTGATGGGGCAAATTGAATCGGGCTGGTCCCTTGTTCCCGGGGTTTCGGCAGGGGAATCTGTTCACATGAACCGTTCAGAGATTCCCCTGATTCTGGCTTCTGCTTCTCCCCGCAGGCGAGATCTTCTGCAGGCTGCAGGTTTTCGTCCGCAGATCCGTATTCCGGCGGTGGATGAGAGTCCCTTCAAGGGTGAAACCGCGCGGGCGTTGGTCGAGCGACTCGCCGTGGAGAAGGCCAAATCAGTGAGCTCGGAAGAAGTCGTGATCATCGCCGGTGACACCGTTGTGCAACGGGATGGGGAAATCCTCGGCAAGCCGACTTCACCGAAGGAAGCCGTGCGGATGCTGGAGAGTCTCTCGGGCAGATCTCATCAGATCATCGGCGGTTGGTGTGTTCGAAAAGGCCGTCAGCTCTGCCATGGCGTAGAAGTGTGCGAGGTTCAATTCAGAACCCTGGAGTCCTCAGAGATCTCAGATTACGTGCACAGTGGAGAACCGATGGACAAGGCAGGGGCCTATGCCATTCAGGGAGGCGCAGGTTGCTTCGTTACCGGGTTCAGGGGTTATTGGAGCAACGCTATCGGATTGCCGTTGATTCCGGTCACCTTTACCACCGAACACCTCTTTTTTGATGGGAACATCTGATCGGTGATCGCTCCTTCACGCCGTTGAGGGCGATTCCCTGTTTGAGTACACTATGGCCACTTCTCCACACCGGAATCCGCCCAACCTGAATCGGTATGGAGACTGAAGGGATCCCACGTTGACCTTTGACCCCACGGCCATTCCCGATCTCATCGGACGATTCCATCCTCTGCTGCTCCACTTTCCCATCGGTCTTCTGGCCTGGGCTGCTGTCGTCGAGTTGATCTGCGTCTATCGAAAGAGAGGCGTACCGGACGATGGTCCCGATTCTCTCGGATTTGTGGTTCCCGGTGCGGCATTTGCACTCTTGGCAAGTCTCTCAGGGTGGCTGTTGGCTGACCCGAATGATCCGGATACAGCACTGGCCTGGCACCGGTGGCTCGGCGTCAGTACGACGCTTCTGGCACTGGTGACCTGTGGTGTGGGAATCGCAGCATCGAGGGGATCCCGAGTCGCGGGCAACTCCTACCGACTGTCCCTGTTTCTGTGTGTGCCGACCCTCATGGGGGCGGGTCACATCGGGGGTGAGCTGAAGTGGGGGGACGGATTTGTCGAGAAGGGATTTGAAAAGGTCTTCTTCGCTGAGGCGGAATCGATCGTTCAGGTCCCTGCAGGTACAGGGGAGGATTCCGGCTCCACAGGAGCAAAATCTTCGCAGGCTCTTGCAGAGACCTCCATCCCCACAGAGTTGGCTGCGGTGAATCTCTTTCATGAGAGAATCCAGCCCCTTTTGCAGAAGCATTGTGTTTCCTGTCACGGGCCCGAGAAGGCGAAAGGCAAGTTGCGACTCGATAGCGGGGATGACCTTCATGACCTGACCCGGGATTTCCCACTCGTGGTGGCGGACAAACCGGAAGAGAGCCTGCTGCTTGAACTGGTGTTGCTGGAAGCCGATGACGATGATCGCATGCCGCCTCCCGACGAGCCGGGTCTTTCTGCGGAGGAACTCGCTGATATCACTGCCTGGGTCGAGGCGGGAGCACCGTGGCCCGAGTCGAAGTGGCCCGAGTCCAAAGAGTTGCCGTCTCAGGCAGGGCCCAAGGGGCCAGCAGGGATGTTGGGCCTTGAGGGCCCTTCTTCCGATGACCATGAAGAGCCGGAGGACCCTGTTCAAGAGGAAGACAAACCTCAACTGACCGCTGAGGAGCACTTCCTGCAAAAGGTGAAACCCCTTCTCGAATCTCGCTGCACCGAGTGCCATGGCGAGAAGAAACAGAAAGGGGGACTGCGTCTCGATATTCCCGAGTCCGTCTTTGCAGACCGGGAGTTTCCGACGGTGGTGAAGGGTTCCCTCGAAGAGAGTGAGCTGATTCTCAGAATCCATCTGGAAGATGACGACGACGAACGCATGCCACCCTTGGGCGACCGACTGACCGAGGCGGAGGCAGGGATCTTTGAGAAGTGGATTCTGGACGGTGCTCCCTGGACCGATCCTTTGCCGACAGAGGTGGAAGCCACCCGTCCCGCAGGGGCGCCCCCCAAGCCCGTGACCATTATGCCGGGTCAGTTGCCGGACTTTCCGCGGATCAAGGTGGAGGATTCCGCTTTGCTTGTGCAGGTTAGTGTTGCTCTGGATGCGCTGAAGGGGGCCGGCGTCCGGACGGGCCTGATTTCACAACAGGATTCATCCCATGAGGCAGTCTTCCGTCTTCTGGGCTCCAAAGCCGGAGATACAGAAGTCGCCCTGTTGAAAGGTCTCGAACCGGTTCTGACCCGTCTCGATCTGGCAGGAACGGCGATCAGTGGGGACGCAATCTCCGGATTGTGGAAGTTTCGTCGCCTGAGGGTCCTGAATCTTTCGGAGACGGCTACTGGAGATGATGATCTGGCGACTCTCGCAAGTCTGCCTGAACTAACGGTGCTCAATCTGTTCGGTTCCAAGGTGACCGACGAAGGTCTCGATATCTTGCGTGAGATGGATCAACTGCGCAGGGTTTATCTATGGCGGTCAGAGGTGACGGATGAGGCTGCTGCACGATTGGCTGCGGCACGCCCCGACTTGTTGGTCGATATCGGCAAACCACTGCCGAAGCCGGATCAGGAAGAAGAGTCGGGCGAGAAGACCGGTGAGGATCCCGAAGGGGATTAATCGATCGGATCGATGATCAGGATTGCCCGTCGCGGATGTTCTTTTCCGCTTCCTCGAAGATATTTTCCCATGAGTCATTCAGAGACTCGAGAAGAGACGATGTGCTCGACATCCCTTCGGTCTGTTGTCCCGTTTCCGGAGGGCGACCACCTCGACGTCGGGTTCTGACATTGCGATCGAGTTCGATTTTCTTTTCTTCATCCAACTGAAGGCTTTTGGAAATCTCAACCTGCAGTTCTTCATAGGATGCGATGGTCAAGAACGGTTCGGCATGAAGTTTTTCGCGAACCACTTTGAGGGCTTCGGTATCGGGAACATCACGGACAGCGATCAGTACTGCTGCTCCGATGCGGGAGAGGGGAAGCATCCCATGCTCCCAGAGAAACTCGTGATCGAATGACTCGATGAGGCTTTCGTCTCGTTCGTATCGACTGAGGGGAATCATGGGAAGTTGGTGTTGGGTGCTGAGGCAACGGGCAAGATCCGTCTCCGTCAGGGGAGTCCCTCTGAGAAGGGACTCGATGACGTGTTCACCGGTTTCGTCCGATTGTTCCTGTGCAGCCTTGATGTCCGCAGGAACCAGAAGTCCCTCGGAGACCAGAATCTCACAGGTGTCCTTGTAACGAAGGGTACGCATCGGCAACCAACTCCTTCCACTGAAGATTAGGATGGGATCGGGGATTCGCCAAATCGGCCCGTTGGACAGAATCCGGATCATGGGGCATTCTCATCTGTCCGCTCGACGCGGAAGGAGCTCCAGTTTGAACCCGTCATGGAATACCGGCCTTCAGTTGGCCGCCTCGGGTCCAGTGATTATCGCCAGAATCAGCCCTGTTGAGGGCGCACCCCCCCGTCATTTGGTCAAAGCCCTGGGGGCGTTGACACAAAAGATTGAGCAACATGGGGAAACCCTGCTTGCTCTGGTCTTCCCAAATTTGCCGACTGATCCCGGATATCCCCCCGCTCTCATGCGGCGGGTCCAGCAAATGGCCGGGATCCTTCAGCGGCAGGGTGGCTTGCTCGTGGTGGCGGGGCCAGTGAGACAGTTACAGGACTACCTTGAAGGAGGGGTCACCGTCTGTCTGACAGAGAGTGAGGAAGAGGCACTGCGACTGCTCAAGCGGATTGCTCAGGAGTCGACAGGCGGTTCTCCGGATTCTGTCGCAGAATCCGCTTCCTGAGAGTCGATCGAGGCCTCGAGTGCTTCCTCCTCGACATCCGGTTCTTCCGGAGAGTTCAGGAATTGATGTAACGACTGTGCGAGTGCGGGGGTCATCCCCTGCACTCGTGACAACTCCTCCGGTGATGCTTTGCCGACCTCTTTCACGGAGCCAAACTCCTGGAGGAGTGCACGTCTTCTTTTGGCACCGATACCGGGAACATCCTCAAGGCCTGTCACCAATTGGCTTCTTCGTCTCAGCTCCCGATGATAAGAGTTGGCGAACCGGTGCGCTTCGTCGCGAATTCTCTGGAGCAGCAATGAGGCCGGCTCGTCCTCTTCGAGATCGATCGGATCCGATTGACCTGGGAGATAGACCCTTTCAGTGGTGTGGGACCCCCCGCGAAGTCTGTCTTTGGCCAAGCCGCATAACAGGGATGGGACTTCGAGTTCTTCCAGAACTTTCAGGGCACTGGAAATCTGTCCCTTGCCTCCGTCGACCACCACCAGGTCAGGGCATGGATCCCTGTCGTCAGTTTTTTTGAATCGGCGACGCAGGACTTCTTCCATGCTGGCGAAATCATCACTGCCTTTGACGCTGCGAATACGATAGCGACGGTACAAATCCGTATCAGGTTCTCCATCTTCAAAACTGACTTTGCTGGCAACATTCAGAGTGCCCTGAATGTTGGAGATGTCGTAGCACTCGATAGTCCGGATCGATTCGTTGCAGCCCAGTTTTTCGGCGAGTGTTTGCGAAATGGTTTCCTGCTTCTCGATGCGATGGGTGTTGGCTGCCGCCTGAACCTCGGCATTCTCCCGAGCCATTGCCAGCAGCTTCATTCGCGGGCCCCGTTGGGGAACCTTGATGACGACCCGATGTCCGGCGTGGGATCCAAGCCACTTCTCGATCAGCTCCTGATCCTCCGGTTCGTGGGGGAGAATGATCTCTGCGGGAACATATTTTTCGCCGTGGTAATACTGGCCTAGAAATGCAGCGAGAATCTTTTCGGGTGAGTCGTCATGGGTTCTGGTCGTGTGGGTGGCAGACGAGATCACGCGCCCATGGCGTACCAGCAAGACATGGATCGAGGTAAAGGGACCCTTTTGGTGAAAATTGAGAACATCGCAGTCGCCATGGGGGTGTTCATGGACATTCTGCTGTTCCATGATTTTATCAATCGCAGCGATCTGGTCACGGTAAAGAGCTGCTTTTTCATACTCCTGATCGACACTTGCCTTAGCCATCCTCTCCTTGAGGATCGCTAGCAGTTTCTTGTCCTTGCCCCTGAGGAGCAGGAGGACTTCCCGAACCATTTCTGAATAGGACTCTTCACTGTCCAATCCCACGCAGGGGGCAGTACAGCGGCCAATTTCGTATTCGATACAGGGACGTTTACGGCTGTCAAAGAAAGCGTTGGAACAGGTACGAAGGGGAATGAACTTTTTGATCATTCGCAGAAGCTCATAGACTGAACGGGAAGAGGAGTAGGGACCAAAGTAGGTGTGTTTGTCATCTCTCCAACTGCGAATCGGATGAACTCTGGGCCACTTTTCACCGGTCGTGACGCGCAGTGACAAGTAGGTTTTGTCGTCCCGAAGTCTGAGATTGTAGGTCGGACGATGTTTTTTGATCAGATTGTTCTCGAGGAGCAGAGCCTCCAGTTCATTGGAACAGACGATCACTTCGATATCGGCGGTATGCTCAACAATTTTCGAAAACAGTAATCGGGTGTCACTGCTGCCCTTCTGGAAGTAGGACCGCACCCTGCTGCGCAAATTGATGGCCTTGCCGACGTAGATCGTCTTTGCCTTGTCATCCTGAAAGATGTAGACCCCGGGCTTGACGGGCAGGGTGGCAAGGCGGGCTTCGATGGTGGCGCTGAGATCCTTCAACTGATCAGGATCCGATTCGGGAGAGATAGAAGTGGTGGATCTTCAATCCCCGCTTGCGGAATTTATTCTCGAAGAGGGTCTCCACATGTTTTTGAGGGTCGAGAGGTTCATGAACCCAATCACAACTCTCCGTCAATGACTGCAGGACCGGAATCATTTGCAGAGCCTCTCTGGCTTCCACTGCATAGTCCGGATCATCGGTGCGAATCTCCAATACACCTCCGGGGCGCAACTTCCTTGCGATCAGTTCCAGAAAACTTTTCTGAAGAAGCCTGCGGGCTGCGTGCCGTTTTTTCGGCCACGGATCCGGGAACAGGATGAAAGCGCCCTGAAGGTAATCATCTTCAAAGCAGGCTTCGACTGCCTGGAAAGCATCTGCATGGAGAAATCGCAGGTTGTCGGGTGGGGCAGGGTCTTCGGAGAAGAGGCTATCCGCCTTGCGAAGCATCATCTCAAACTTTTTTCGGGTGACCTCGATTCCGACATGGAATGAATCCCGATTTTGCAGGGAGCGTTCGATGATGTGGGTGTCCTTGCCTGTACCCACTTCGAGCCAGAGGTCCCCTGTTCTGCCGAACAATTTTTCCCAACCCCCAACCCTGATCAGCTCCTGGGGATGAAGTTCCCTGGATCTCTGTTCTGCGGTCAGGGTTCTGTGGCGACGAAGTCGGGTCATCCGTGGTCTCCCAATCAGCATTCAATCTTCAACTTAATACCGGGACCCCGAGGGTTCCACCATGGCACCGGGGAAAATGGCAAGCAGGAAGCAGAATTGGAGATTTTCCCGGTGTATGATTCGCTCGGGGAATACGAGACCGCCGCGGTTTTTGAGGGGAGTTTATCGTTGGGGAATCATGGCAATTATGTGCACAGCGGCACCTCGCTGGCACGGTGCACTCTCCTTCTGCTTCTATCTCTTCCGCTCGCAGGTTGTGGGCTTACTGGATACTTCACGTCTGAAGATCATCCTGAGTCCCCCGTTGACGGAAACGTCTCCCGGGATGCCGGCAGTGATACCGATTCGTCTCAATCTGCGGAACGTTTCGGTGAGACCGGGGTCCGATTCAAGGCTTTGGATTTGGAATCACTGGAGAAGCTTCTTTTTGAGAGGCATCCGGCTTTGGTTGGGATCCGTCAGGAAATCTCGGATTTACGCCAGCAGATCGATCCTTCCTGGCTCCCGGGTGCCCGCTGGAGCGATTCGGATTCGGGGCCGGAGTCTGATCGGTATCAGGGGGATCGCCAGATCGCTCTCGATTGGAGTCCGGGAGCTCTCTCCAGGGAAGAGCGTCAGAAACGCCAGCGAAGTTCTCAACTGAGAATTCTCTCATTGCAGTTGGAGGAAACCCGGAATCAACTCCTCCTCGATTTGCGTGAATTATGGTCTGACTATTGGCTCCATCAGCAACAGGAGGAATCCCTTTCCACTTGGCTGACTCGTATGGAGGTCGCGGCAGAAGCTGACAGCACACTGGAGGAGAATGGGCTCTTGGGACGATTGGAGCAAAAGGTCTCCGATTGGAATCAACAGATCGCTGAGTCCTCCAGGCTGAAACACAGTGCCGTCAAGTCGATCAACGAGATCGGCAGCAGGCCCGGGAATGCCCGATTGGACAAGCCGGCCGATCCCGGTGATTTGCGTTTTGCCGGGATTGAGGATATGGATCGTCACAGGCGGCATCCTTCAGAGATTCTGGCAGCGGAGCGAGGTCGTTATTCACGGACCGAAATCGATTACTCGGATCCTCGCACCTGGGATGGATTGGTCATCGGTGCGCAAACCCGGCAGGACCCCGGACAGCCGGTGGCGAGTTCGGGTCAAGGGAGCAAATCAGGAGATTGGATCCTGACCGTTGGAGTGGAGATCCCTCTGGGGGCGGATGAGGAAGACCGGTTCCGTCGCCAGCAGGTGGAATCTGCCGGATCCAGACGCCTGGAGTTGGTGAGAATCCGCAAGCAGATTCAGAACCGGATCGAGAGTTCCAGAGAGCAAGTTCGTTCCTGTGACAGACGTATCGATGGATACCTTCGCAGTGAGCCAGCGGTCACCGGTTTCGCTGAGTCCTTCGGAGCACTCTTGGTGCAACTGGTGGAATCGACGAACACCACCCAGTTTGAGAATCGTTGGGCACAGGTCGAAGTGCTATTGGCAAAGCAGTTGGACTATCAGCAAGCAGTGGCAGACAGGGCCTTGGGCCGCTTTCAGTTGGCGGAGTTGTTGGCCAGACCCCTCGATCCGGCCGCAACTCCCAGGGGATTTACCCGGTCTTTTCGCTGATTTTCCACTTTCAGGCCATTTGAAGCAGATATGGCTCTTCATGTGCGTTTCATGTGAGGTCAGGGACTCTGGAATCCCCGACTGCACAAAGGTATGATCAAAGGCTGATGATTTTGAGCCCGCGTCAAGAAAAGAGAATGTCATGAATTCCAGATCTGTTTTGAAACTGGGACTCATCTTTACGGTCGCCCTGAGTTTCCTCTCTGGAGGAATCGTCTCAGCGGATTCCGTAGAGACAGCCCCGGACGCCCGCAAAGCCCTGAGAAAGGCTGCCGGTGATTTGATCAAACATGCTGCCAAGAAGGGTTTCACAACCCGTTTGGCAGTTGATGGCGGAATGTCCAACAAGGCGGATCACAAGATCGTCGATCAGGCAGTGACTGAGCGCTACATGGGAAAAACCCGGGGTCCAGTCATGTTCCTTCCGGAGCGCCAGATTTTCCGCACACCGACCAAGGGAGCGGAGTTCAACGGCGACTTCTGGCGTGTACTGCAGTCCACTGCGGAAGGTAAAAAACTCGATCGTCTTTTTGCATTCCCTGAGCGTGTGCTGCAGGAAGCGGGCAAAACGGCCAAGTCGGTAGAGTGGCTGGAGTCAAAGGTTCCTGCAAAGGTTGTGAAAAAAGAGAAGGCTTCGGGGAGAACCGCCGTGGGTGGCAGCACCCATGAAGAGAAGGTTTATCACAGAATACGTGCAACCTTGCCTTCGGAAGTGGCACTCAAGTACTTCATTGATATGCAGAACTCCGGTTGCCTTTCAGGTGGCTGATGCGTGTCTGAATACCTGTCCCGTGCGGACAGAACCCAAACCCGCAGTTTTCTTGATGTGGAACTGGACCACGAAACCGGTCTTGCCAACAAACTTGAGCTTTTGATCATGACCGGCATGAAGAATGAACAGGGCAAGACAGCCAAGGGAGATGCCGCTTTCGGTGATGGCACCGAGCACGTCGTTTTCCGCTACAGTTATGATTTGCAGCACCAGAAGGTGGATCAGTTTGAGATTCCCCGTGCTGCACAGAAGATGTTACGATAGTTACAGCAGATTCAAAAAAAAGCCGCCAGCGGTTCTCCGCTGGCGGCTTTTTTTCATCCCTGATTTTCGATCAGGGGCAGAGTAATGAAGCTTCGCAGTCACCGAGCAAGCCTGCAGGCCAGTCGCAATTGGGAAAGGGCTGCGCCGGTGGTGTGAATCCTGTGAATACGAAGTCCAGGCTTGAGACCACATCGGACAGGTCGACTGTCGAGTTTCCGTTGAAATCGAGTGCCGGGTGACAGGCATGGGGTGATCCCTGAAACAGAAAAACAAGGACCTGAACCGCATCCGAAACATCCAGTTGGCCATCCCGGTTTGAGTCACCCCGGACAAAGGGGCTTCCCTGACATTCGTCTGGAATCAGATCTCCATGAATGTCCGCTGAGTTTCCTGAAGCGAGATCACAGGAATCGGGAATCCCATTGCCATTGCAGTCCGTTGCAGTTCCTGAAGCGACGTCTTCCCTGTCGGGAACACCATTGCCATTACAGTCCTGAGGTGGTGACTGAATGGTGACGATGTAAGCAGAAGTCGTACCGCTGATTTCGTTTCCTGTCAGAAGCAGGGGAAGACCCGTGATATTGTCTTCAGGCCTGACATACACGATAGATTCAACGCCGAGATCTCCGGCTGATGCAGATTCGATATCTACATTGAAATTCCTGTTGGTGAAGTAGCTGAGAAATGTACTGTTCGCCGGGTCTGTGACGTCATAGACCATAATGCCTGATTGCCGTTCAAGGCCTACGAATGCGATCAAGCGCTCACCAATTTGAGCAACGGTTGCGGCTTCCGGTTCACAGCCTTTATTGTCGGATCTGCCGTCTCCACTGTTGTTGGAGGTGTGATTACAGTTGAGTTGATTGCCGGATGCCTGTGCGATGGCTGTTGCGAATTGATCTCCACTGTCAAAGACCATTTGGGCATTGTCGGACATATTGAAGATGGAAAAAGAGCGGGTTCCGTAGGTGTAGATCTGGTCGAAATCTCCATCGCCGTCGGTGTCGCCATCGATGGTGGAGGCCTGGATTCTGCCAATCCGGCTGTTTGCCTGAAGGAAACCGGCATTGGGAAATGCAGTGGGATCCAGGTTCAGAGTACGTGTACGTGCATCTTCATTGCGTGCCCCTCCCTCATTTGCAGTGAGAAGGTAGGTTTGACCATTGACATCAAATGCCACGGAGCTGTCGGGCATGGGCAGGCCACGGATTGGCCATGTGTTGATATTGGGGCCGCCATCCGAATCGCTGGGGTCGAGACCGTTTCCCGGAAGTGAATGATCCTTGTAACCGAGACTGTGAATGGCAGTGGCCGTTGCGGTCGGAATATCGATGGTGACGACGCTATTTTGTTCCTGACATACCGCATAGGCAGTGGTGTTATCAGGGGCAACCGCGATGTACTCAGGTTCGAGATCGAGGCTTGCAGGGATACCCGGAAAGATGCGAATTCCCTGATTGCGGAGAGCCGCCTCCTGACCGTTGAAACCTGAAAATGAGACCGTCTGCACAATCCCGGTATTCAGATCAATGATCGATACCGAACCCTCTGGATTGTTGGCTCCAGCGGGTTGTCCCTCGTTGGCGGTCAGTACCAATCCGTTGGAGGTCACATAGAGCATGTCAGGAAAGGCTCCCACCGTATAGGTGGCCTGCGGCACTCCTGTAGTACTGTAAACACCCACAGTTCCAGGAGAGGTCAGGTTGGCACCGGGACTTGCCGTAATGACATGGCTTTCGACCCCATCATCCCAGATTCGGACATGATTGACGGGATTGGGGGTGTTGATCACCGAAACCAGCGTCAATCCGTTGGTCACGGACAACTGAAGAACGTCCAGATTCCCTGTACTGGCGTTAGTGACAAAGATACGGCCACTCCGAGGGTCATGAGCCACGATTTCCGAAGCACTCGCCTCAAACAAGCCGGAATGATAGGTCGCAAACTGGGTGAGAGTAACACCACCGCCCGCAAGCCCTGAAATTGATGGAAGGATTCCCAGAAGGACGACCAGAGGCGCCCTCAAAAACATGGATTTAAACAATTGGACTCTTCTCGCAGTAATCAAATGGCCGTGATCTTTGAATACAACATCCCGAGGATATAGACTGAAACTTCAACTGTCGTTCACAAATGTTTGTGATCGTTACATCGACATGTTTCGGATTGTGATGAAGTCACTTCAGGGAGTGGTTGGAGGCAGCCCATGCTGAACAGTGTCCTGATACCGCTGTATTTCTTGCTGATTCTCGGAGTGGCACCGGCTCACGCTGATGAAACCCCGGATGCCCGAAAGGCCTTTGTCGAAATCCAAAAGCAGTTTGCTCGTCAATTACAAACTCAAGGGGCGGGCTTTTCCTGTTTTGTCAAAGGCGGACTTTCAAGAAGTGCGGATCATGAGATCTGGATGCACCAGGTGTATGAGGAGCACAAAGGGACTGTTCTGGGCGATCTAATGTCGATTCCGGAGATCCCTGTTTTTCGCACGCCCAAAAAGGGGGCATTGAGGGAATCCGCGAATTGGGTGCCATTGATATCCACTCCAGCGGGAAAGCGATTGGACAAAATCCTGCACTTCCCTGCAGAACTTATGCGTCGTGCACAACGGGAGGGGTTGGCAAGCGCAAGATGGGTACCGGTTCCCGAACCCAAAGAGGTGGAGCTGGATCACCCGGACTTTGCAGAACCGGATGATTTGATAGAAGAAGGCGGTACTGCAGTTGCCGAAAAGAAACCGGAATTTCTTCATGATCGCCTGACGATGCGGCTGTCCCAAAAAACTGCGGTGGAGTATTTCAATGACGTTCAAAAATCCGGCTGCCTCGGTGGCCTGGGCTGAACGATCAGTAAATTCCTGTCCAGTGTGGACAGGACCCAATCCCGTTGTGATCTGGAAATCCTCTTTGACAAGAAAACGCAGCAGCCGATGGAAATGACCCTGCGGGTATTGGTCGGCCGTCGCAATCAGCAGGGGGTGACTGCCAAGGGAGACGCGGCTTTTTCTGAAGGAGTCGAACATATCGTTTTCAACTATGCTTATGAGTTTGATCTTTCAGAAAGGGTTGCTCCGGCCAAGCTTCCCGATGCGGTCAAGAAGCTGCTGAAATAGGCGAGGCGAGATGAAGAGCCGTGACATGGAAAAGCTGGGGGTCCCCAAGGGGCCGGTTCGCAAGGCTGCGATTCAGGCGGTAACCCGTGCCAGGGCAGTCGGGCGATCGAAGGAACTGATTGCCGGGGATATCCGGGCAGTGGTGGAGAACACGGAAGCCTGGTTGAAAGATCCTGTCTACGGCGATTTCGCACTCATGCTCAAGAATCATCAGTCTCTCTATAGCGGTGATTTTTTTCAGGGCGACCCTGCACCATGGAAGCAGTGGGGGGATGACATTGACCCGGCAGCCCAAAAGCAGCTGATCGATGCCTGTGACCTGCCGGTTTCTGTCAGGGGAGCCTTGATGCCTGATGCCCATCTGGGTTTTGGCTTGCCGATTGGTGGCGTCTTGGCCACTCGTAATGCAGTGATCCCCAAGGCGGTGGGTGTGGATATTGCCTGTCGTATGAAGTTGACGATTCTTGATCGTGAGGTCGATCACCTGAAGAGGTATCGAACCCAATTCATTCAAAGCCTCGAGAAAGAAACCTGTTTCGGAATCGGATCAGGGTTTGATCGACCGAGGGATCATGCGGTACTCGACGAAGACTGGGGTGATCCGGTCTTGCAGAGAGTCCGGGATCGTGCCCGCAAGCAGTTGGGCAGTTCAGGCAGTGGGAACCACTTTGTGGAATTCGGAGTGGTAGAGGTGGCGGATTCCCGTTGTGGCCTTGAGCCGGGTTCCTATCTGGGGCTCCTCTCCCACAGTGGCAGTCGCGGTGCGGGAGCTTTTGTGGCGGATCATTGGTCACGATTGGCCAAAACGATGCACCCGCATTTGCCCCAACACCTTAAAGACATGGCCTGGATCGATCTCGATCACGAGGAGGGGCAGCGTTACTGGAATGCCATGCAGTTGATGGGCAAATACGCCGAGGCAAACCATGAGTGCATTCACAAGGGCCTGCTCAAATCACTGGGAGCTCACTCCTTGGCGAGTATTGAGAACCACCATAATTTTGCGTGGATTGAAAAGCATGATGGTGAAGACCTGGTGGTACACCGTAAAGGGGCGACTCCTGCCGGAGAGGGCGAGCTGGGGGTGATTCCCGGATCGATGACCGCTCCGACCTACGTGGTCGTGGGCAAGGGATCCTTTGAGTCACTGTGCTCCAGTTCCCATGGAGCGGGGAGGCGAATGAGCCGTCGCAAGGCGAAACTCAAATACCGAAATACCGATCTGAGGCAGGCGGTTGAGAAAGCAGGGGTTGAACTGCTTTCGGCAGGAATCGATGAAGCCCCGATGGTCTATAAAGACATCGATGAGGTGATGGCTGCCCAGACCGATCTGGTCGAATCGATCGCGACTTTCATGCCGCGCATCGTTCGTATGGCAGACCCGGGAGAGCGTCCGGAGGACTGATCAAAACCGTTGAGGTTTGATCGATCCTCAGGAGTGGTTTTCCAGTGCCTCCAAGTTGGTACGAATCGAAACCAGTTATCGTTCCAACTCCTCGACGAGGGCACGCTCTAGCTCGACAACTTCCGGCGCTGCACGACTGACGAAGTTCTCGTTCGCCAGTTTTTT
>JAPOLY010000153.1 GCA_029976805.1 bacterium | reverse complement strand
CCGCTCCCGCCGGGGGCGGGGGTTGGAGCGGTCTCTGCGTTTGCGTTCGGTGCTCGGTTTTTGTGGATCGTATTGGGGATTCTTTGTCGGCATTTTGGCCTGGATGGTTTCCAGGTAGGTGCCGAGCTTGAGGGTCAGGGCTTCCACTTTCTCTTTCATCTGCGGAGCGAGGTTCTTCGTTTCCGCCAGATCCTTTGTGATGGCATACAGTTCCGTCTTGCCGCTGTCGTGGAACTGGAACAGCTTGTAGCCGTCGTGGTAGATCACTGAGTGGGGTGGATCACCGGCCTGATAGTGGGGGAAGTGGAAGACCAGTTCCTCCCGGGGACGCTCGACCGGTGCCAGCGGAGGCAATGTGGTCTTTTTCTTGGTATCGGTGGAAGTGTTCTTCTTTCGTACCGCTTCGATCTCGGCCAAGGATTTCAGGTGCGGTACCAGACTGCCCCCTTCGAGTTCTTTGGGCATCTTTTCTTTCGGCACTTGGGCCCATTCGCAGAAGGTCGGGAACAGATCGAAGCCGACGATCTGGGTATCACTCCATGAGTTCGCCGGAATGCCTGGGCCCTGCAGAATGAAGGGCACCCGAATACCGCCCTCGCGCAAGTTACCCTTACCGCCCCCCAAAAGACTGGCGCGACTGTTGCCACCGTTGTCGGACATGTAGATCACGTAGGTGTTTCCCGAAAGTCCGAGTTCATCGACGGCGTCAAGGATCCGCCCGACGGCGGTATCCATGTTTTCCGCCAGCGCGGCCCGCTGGGCCTGACGCTCACGGCCACCGCGCATCTTCTTTTTGTACTTTTCCACCGTCTCTGCGAGGGCGTTCTGCGGCTGGTGCAGGGCGAGCCATGAGAGTTGCAGGAAGAAAGGTTTCTTCTCTTTCTGCTGTTTTTTCATGAAGTCGATGCTGCGTTCAGCCATGCCGAAGAGATCGACGGGGTTGGGATCCTTGAATTTGACCGCCGCTTCATTGCCCCAGTTGCCGTCGTGCACATCGTAGCCGTGCTTCCCGGGCCCACCCCCTTCGAGGTGCCACTTGCCGAGATGGGCAGTGGTGTAGCCGACCGACTGAAGTACTTCACCGATGGTGGTTTCACCGGCCGTGATGCTGCGACGGGAAGGGGCACCGATCATGGGGTAGTTTTGTACGGCATTGACGGGAGGGCCAGCCTTGGTCCAGCCGAGGGCGGCGACACTGCGACCCGTCTGCAGGCTGATGCGAGTCGGGGAGCACACCGATGCGGGGGCATAGGCGGCGGAGAAGCGCAGACCCTTTGCAGCCATCTTTTCGAGGGATGGAGTTTCGACCACTTCGCTGGCTGACCCGATGGCGGTGGGGTGCATCGGCACCGAGAGGCCGTTCCAGCTCTGGTCATCGGAAAGCATCAGGATGATGTTGGGGCGGGTATCGACCGATTTTTTTTCAACGGCATCATCGGATCCGGTGAGAACACTGCACAGGATCAGGAGTGTGGGTATCAGGGTCATGGCAGAGTATCCCTTGGTCATGAGACCGTGAGGTGATGGCTGAAAGCGGAGTCCATTGGCGAACCCCTTGAGAGAACCGGACGGTTCTCCTCTACAGCATAACCCCAAAGAGAAGGAAAGGTTTCCCTCAGGGCAGGAGGATTATCTGCGCGGACCACTTCTGGTTTTGGGACGGTTGCCGAAGGAGTGACGGCCGTTGCCGCGGTCTGATTTGGGGCGGCGGGGGCGTCTCGGGGCCAGGGTCTTTTGACTGCGCTGGACGATCAGATCGGGATCGCGGGAATCCTGACGCTGGCACGCCTGGGCAAACTCCTGTGAGACGGTGTCGGAAACCTCGAAGAGACTGACGTTGGTACCGATACTGATCTGACCGATGGCGGCGCGGTTGATCTTTCCCCGACGACAAACGTGGGAAAGGATGCGGCTGGCGTTGCCACCGTTATGGAAACCCCAATTGATTTCAAAGACGTCGAAGGATCCGGAGAGGTCGCGCTTGCGCAGTCCCTGATCCTCGAAGTGATTGCGACGATCGTGAGATCGACGGTCATGGGACCTTCTCTGGTCGGAGTGACGCCCAGGTTTCTCGGTGATCTTTTCCAGATCGTAGCCGCGATTTGCGGGCGCGGGCTCTGCCATCTTCAGCAGGGCGGCGATGATCTCCTCGGGAGTGCGGCCTTCCGGCTGCTCCAGCAGGAAACGCGCATAAGACTTCTGCTTT
>JAPOLY010000164.1 GCA_029976805.1 bacterium | reverse complement strand
GAAACCAGCATCACTGGAGGAGACGAACATCGCATCTCTTTTCGCACCGCTCTGGAAACCCGGGATGCGGATCAATGGCTGATTCCAACTTACGAGGGTGAACCCCGGCTGCGCAAGCCTCCCCTTTTCTACTGGGTTCTGACCGCGACCGCCGAATTCCTCGGCCCCTCCCTGTTCAATTTCAGAATCTGGGGCGTCCTTTGTGGAGCCCTGCTCGCCATCTTCACCGCACGCTGGGGCCAACGCCTCTTTTCTGCTGACCCGGTGCTGACCTTTGTGATCCTCATCTCCTGCCTTGGCCTGGCTACGGAATCCAGACGGGCCATGCTCGACATACCCATGGCCCTCTTCCTGGTGCTCGCACTGGAACGTTGGGGAAACTGCATGAAAGAGGCCCGGGGGAGAGACGCCGTGTTCGCCGGGGTATTCCTGGGCATTGCGGCGATGATCAAACCCACCGCCATCTATTTCTTTGCAGCAGCCATCCCGGTAATGGCGTGGCTACAACCCCGGGAAAAGGGACTGGTACTGACAGCCAAGCGTCTCTCGGGACTCCCCCTGATGCTGGCGGCATTCTGCCTGCTCTTCCTTCCCTGGTGGTTATACGTGTATTCGATCTATCCCGACCTGCTCCAGTCACGTATTGAGGAACAGGTGCAGAACCGAGAGCTTTCCCTTTTGAGATGGGACTCGATTCCTCCGCTGATCGGGGGCTGGCTCGGTTTGGTCGCCCCCTGGTCCTTTGCTTTGATCTTTGCGGTCCTGCGATTTTTGCGACGACCGGAAGAGGGGTCTTCTCCTCCGGAACGTTGGCTCGCGGTATGGCTGGTGATCGTCTCGATCCCATTCCTGTTCATGAAAACTTTTGAACGTTACCTGATCCCGCTTCTTCCGGCGTTCGCCATACTCATCTCCACCTATCTGGACAGCCTCAAGCCGATCCCGTTACGCCGGCACCTTTTGGGGGCCGCATTCATCGTCGCTCTGCCAGCACTTTTTGTGATGCTGTTCACCTACTTCTTTACTGCCCCGACTTTGTCACTGCTGACCCTCGGAATCCTGTTCATCCTCTTCCGAATGGCACTGCAATCCGACACCGTCAACACAGCACTGTCGGTCGCCCTGACCTGGAGCTTCTGTCTCGGTATTCTGATTCCGACTGTAGGAATCGGCGAAGGCCCGCGTCTCTCCCCCGAAATTCTCAACGGTTCCCTCTACCAGGTGGGGGAGCAACATGTACCGCTGCTGGATGTGCAGGCACAACGGCCGATTCCCAAGATCGCGGGTGACTCTGACTCCCTGCGTGAACTTCCCGACAACACCTGTTACCTGATTCTCGCCCAAGCGGATCAAGAGGAGGTGGAGCGCAGCCTGAAGTCCCTCTCCCGGGAATCAGAGCGTGTCGGCAACTTTGGGGTCTTCCGCTCTCGCAAAGTCTTCTCACGGTTTTATCGCAGGGACTATACGGAAGAGCATTTGAAGGAAGCGCTCATGAGAGACTCTCTGACCCCCCTGAGAAAACCGTGTGTAGTCATCGAGGTCAAAGCT
>JAPOLY010000156.1 GCA_029976805.1 bacterium | reverse complement strand
TACTCGGTGAACCGATTTAAGGCTAACCCCGGTTCAGGGGTCAGGTTGTCCTGAAATGAGGTCAATCCGCGTCTTTTTCCGCAGAATTTGGACTGAGGGTGCTGACGAAGAAGGTGACCAACAGGCTGACCAGGAATCCCGGAACCAGACTGTAGAGGCGAAGTCCGGGGATCCACCCGGAGAGAATCTCGTTGGCATTCAGGTTGTCCCAACAAAGAACGGTCACCAGTCCGGAAATCATACCGGCGATGACACCATTGCGGGTGGTGCGCGACCAGTGCAGGCACAGCAACAACGGCGGACCAAATGCGGAACCGAGTCCGGACCAGGCGAAGAGCACCTTCTTGAAGATACTCGACCCGGATTGGGTCGACAGGCCAAACGCGAGCAGTCCAACGATGAGTGTGACCCAGCGGCCCATCTTGACCAGTTTTTCATCGCTGGCTTCGCGGTCGATTTCCTGATGGTAGACGTCTTCGGTGAAGGCCGAGGATGTGACGAGCAACTGGGAATCGGCGGTGGACATCATTGCAGCGAGCGCACCACAGATGACCAGTCCTGCGAGCCAGCCGGGGAAGACGGCCTGCGCCAGTGTGGGCATCATCTTTTCCGTATCGGCAAAGGCCCCGGTCCCGAACCAGGCGATGGCGACGATGCCCATCAATATGGCGCCTCCGTAAGTCAAGCAGCCAAAGACGATAGCAATTCTTCGGGCTTGTGGCGTATCGCTGGCAGAGCTCATGCTCATGTATCGGACGGCAAGGTGAGGCTGGCCCATGTATCCAAGGCCGATCGCAAAGCCACTGATGATGCCGGAGAAGAGGAGGATCGGTGATCGTCCTCCCGTGATCGACAGGAGATTCGGATCGATGGCCGTCACCTTGTCTGAAACGGCCCCCCAGCCCCCCAGTTGACTCATGGCAACGATGGGCAGGACCACGAGAGCGATGAGCATCAGCCAGCCTTGCAGGAAATCGGTCCATGCGACCGCGAGGAATCCCCCCATCAGGGTGTAGAACACGATGACGGCGGAACCGATCAGAACCCCGATCTGCTGATTCCAGCCAAAGGTGCTCTCGAGGGCTTTACCGACCGCCACAAATTGGGCGGCGATGTAGAAGGTGAAGCAGAAGGCGATGATGCCCGTGGCCAGAAGCCTGAGGGTGGGATCACTCTTGCGTCCCGATTTTTCTCCGAGGTGTGCCTCGAAGAAGCGGGGCATCGTCAGCGCACCATACTTTTCCGATTGGGATCTCAGGGGGCGGGCGATGACATACCAGCTCAGGGACAGGCCACTGATTCCACCCACCATCGTCCAGAATGCAGGCTCGAGCTTCAGACCCGAAGGGTCCCCGAGGCCACTGGCGTAGGCGAGGCCAGTGAGGCCGAGGAGCAACCAGCCACTTTCTCCAGATGCCCTCTCAGAAAAGGCGACGACCCAGGGGCCAAGACGCCTTCCCGCGAGCAAAAAGTCGGGCAGGTTCTGGTGCGATCGGGAGCACAACAGGGCGATCACGATGAGACCGACCAGATAGATGATGAAGCCGAAAGCCAGCGGGGTCATGGCGTACTCCTTGCTGAGGGAAATCCGC
Source organism: bacterium (assembly GCA_029976805.1). GTDB lineage: Bacteria > Planctomycetota > UBA8108 > UBA1146 > UBA1146 > UBA12191. The sequence continues at coordinate 370 of JAPOLY010000156.1, read as the reverse complement.
AAGGGTCCACATTCCCTGCAAAATCACCCTCGGGCAAGGCCCACTGGGAGCCGATAATCATTCGCTGTGTCTCCAGATGGGGCTCTCTGGATTCAGGCTGATTTTCCATCTGGAAGCGGTTCGTGACCTGTTGTGACGAAATCACAGATTCTGCTGAGGGGTAGAGGAATCTGGAGTCTTGAATCTTGAGTTTGTGACCGCCCAAACTGGTGGCACGGCAGTGGTGGGGAAGCTCTGAGGGTCCAGTCGCCGCGGGATCCCAAAGTGACCACTGTTGGGGCCGGATTCACCGGTCTGCCACCCTCAGGGTGGAAACAAGAATTGGGGGATCGAGATGCAGGACAAGATCATAGGCATCGTCATTTTTCTG
>JAPOLY010000032.1 GCA_029976805.1 bacterium | reverse complement strand
CGTCATTGGTTGAAGCAATGTCGCCACTGAGGCCAAGGATCTCCGGGTTCTCATCGTCACTGATGGTGACGTTGAAGGAGCCACTCAACTCATTGCCGTGGATATCCAGAGCGGTGTAGGTCACCGTCGTGGTTCCGACCTCGAAGAAGTCGCCACTGCTGTGGGTACTGGTCAAGGACTGGATGGAACAGTTGTCCTCGGCAGTCGGCTCCGTCCAGGTGATCAGGGCACCACAGGCACCAGGGTCATTGGTCGAGGCCAGATCACCGCTGAGTCCCAGAATCACCGGGTTCTCGGTGTCGAGGACCGTCACGCTGAAGGACTCGGTGGTTTCGTTGCCATGGATATCCAGAGCCGTGTAGGAAACGGTCGTGGATCCCACGGGGAACGAGTCACCGCTGGCGTGGGAACTGGTGAAGGATTGGATGTCACAGTTGTCTGAGGCAGAAGGATCAGTCCATGTAGCCACAGCTGCGCACTCACCGGCGTCGTTGTTGAGGGTCAGATCGAGGGAAAGACCACTGATCTGCGGGTTCTCGTTGTCGTCGACGGTGATCACAAAAGTCTCGCTCGACTGGTTGCCGTGAATGTCGGTGGAAGTGTAGGTCACCGTCGTGTCACCCACCGGGAAGAAATCTCCGGAGTTGTGACTGGAGACGAAAGTGTCCACCTGGCAGTTGTCGGTCGAGGAGGGCTCGGTCCACAGAGCCACAGCACCGCACTGACCCGGATCAGTCTGCAGCTGACGGCTGGCAGGCATGTCCATGATCATTGGGGCTTCTTCGTCCAGCACCGTCACATTGAAGCTGGTGTTGAAGGAGTTGCCGTGGATATCGGTAGTCGAGTAGCTGACCTCGGTCGTGCCGACCAGGAAAGTGTCTCCCGGAAGGTGCGAAGAGGAGCTGTCGAGGATTTCGCAGTTGTCGACAGGCTGGGGATCCACCCAGGTGACGACTGCGGAGCAAAGCCCCGGCTCGGAGTTCAGGGTGATATCGGCTGACATGTTCTCGAACGCAGGGTTCTCGTTGTCAGTCACGGTCACAAAGAACTTCTCGGTGCTGAAGTTGCCGTAAATGTCGATGGCCGTGTAGGTCACCACATTCACACCGACTTCGAAGAAGCTGCCACTGGGCAGGCTCGGCTCGAAGGTACTGACCTCACAGTTGTCAGCAGCATTCGGCTCGGCCCAAGTCACCACCGCACCGCACTCACCCGGATCATTGGTCAGGGTGATGCTGTCCGGAATGTCGGTGATCACGGGGCTCTCGTTGTCGGTGACGGTCACAGTAAAGCTGTCGTCAGTGCTGTTGCCGTGAATATCGGTCACGGTCAGGCTCACCGTCGTTTCACCGACCGGGAACTGATCTCCGGACTGGTGGCTCAGGGTGATTCCCGCAACGTCACAGTTGTCCTGTGCCTGCGGTGCACTCCACTCGACGATCGCTCCACAATCTCCAAGGTCATTGTTGACGGAGATCGGTGCGGGCACGGAGGTGAACTCCGGAGCCTCGGCATCGCTGATGGTGATCTGGAAACTGGCATTGCTGCTGTTGCCGTGGATATCCTCCACTGTGTAGGTCACCGTAGTGGTTCCCTCAGGGAAGGTCTCACCGGACTGGTAATCCGAAGTCAGGGAAAGCACGTCACAGTTGTCGGAGGACTGCGGAAGAGTCCACTCAACCACAGCTCCGCAAATACCCGGATCGGTGTTCTGCTGGATATCCGCAGGCATGCCGCTGATCTGCGGGTCCTCGACGTCGTTCACTGTCACCGAGTAATGCTCGGTCGTAGCGTTGCCGTACTGGTCCACTGCCACGTAGGTCACGACTGTAGTACCCACCGGGAAGAAATCTCCCGGGTTGTGGTTGGAGGTCAGGGTCAGATCACCGCAGTTGTCGGTGGCAGTCGGATCGGTCCAGGACACGATCGCTCCACACTCACCGGCGTCGCTGTCGCTGACAAGGTCGCCGGAAACACCGGAGAGAATCGGATTCTCATCGTCGGTGACGGTGACCTCGAAGGTCTCAGAATGGCTGTTTCCGGTGGTATCGGTCGCTGTCAGAGTCACCGTCGTGGTTCCAACGGGGAAGAAATCTCCGCTGTTGTGGCTGCTCTGAAGGTCGGCAACCTCACAGTTGTCGAGGGCGTCAGCAGCATCCCACATGATGACCGCACCGCAGGCACCGGTATCGTTCGTCTGGGTAATGTCGGCAGGAATGTTGATGATCTGCGGAAGCTCCTGGTCTTGAACAGTCACGATGAAGCTCTGACTGCTGGAGTTTCCGTGGATATCGGTCACGGTGTAGGTCACCGCGGTTTCACCGATCGGCAACATCGTTCCGCTCTCCACACTGGCAACGAGGGTATCGACAGCACAGTTGTCAGAGACATCCGGAGTCGTCCAGGAAGTAGTTCCAAGACAGATTCCAGGCTCGGTTCCCACGGTGATGCGATCAGGAAGATTGGTGATCACAGGAAGCTCGAGGTCTTCCACGGTGATCAGAATCGAATCCTCGGTCACGTTGCCGTTGACGTCGGTCAGGGTGAAGGTCACTTCAGTGGTACCCACATCGAAGTGTTCTCCGGGCTGACGATCAGAGACGATGCTCGCCACACCACAGTTGTCGGAAGCAGTGGCAGCATCCCAATCGGCCATGGCAGAGCACAGTCCCGGCTCGGCGATCAGCTGAATGTCTTCGGGGAAGGAAGTGAACTCGGCCGCCTCGGCATCGGTCACAACTACGTCGAAGGTCTCAGTGGTGACGTTGAAGTGGATGTCCATGGTGGTCAGGGTCACGGTCGTCGTTCCCAGATCGAAGAGGTCGCCGGACTCGTGGCTGGCCTCGTAGCTGAGGATTCCACAGTTGTCGGTGGCGAACGCATCTTCCCAGTGAACGATGGCGTTGCACTGCCCAGGATCAGTGTTGACCTCGACAATCTCCGGAACAGGATCGATCACCGGCATTTCGTCGTCGGAAACGGTAATCACGAAGCTGTGATCGGTGGAGTTTCCGTGAATGTCGGTGGCCGTGTAGGTGACGGTGGTCACACCGACACCGAACTCGGTTCCTCGAAGGTTGCTGGTCGAAAGGCTGAAGATCTCACAGTTGTCGTCAACAACCGGGATATCCCAGTTGACGATCGTCGTGCAGATGCCAGGCTCAGTGGTGGCCTGAATGTCATCCGGAACACTGAGGAAGGTCGGTGCTTCGGTGTCTTCGATGACCACGATCAGTACTTCCTGGGAAGAGTTGCCGTGGATATCGGTCACGGTGTAGGTCACCAGGGTACTTCCAACATTGAAGGACCAACCCGGCTCGTGGGTTGAAGTGATCTCACTGACTTCACAGTTGTCACTGGCACTGGGAAGATCCCAGGTGGCCAAACCACTGCAAAGACCCTCAACATTGCTGTAGGTCACTTGCTCGGCCAGTCCGATCAGAATCGGAGCTTCGTCGTCGGAAACGGTGATCAGGAAGGACTCGCTGTACTCCAGATCGGAGTCATCTTTTGCGGTGTAGGTCACCTCAGTGGTGCCCACCGGGAAGAATCCACCATTCTCATGGCTCGAGACGAGCTCGATCACTTCGCAGTTGTCCCATGCCACCGGCTCAGTCCAGCTGACCAGTGCGCCACAGTCACCTGCGTCATTGGTTGTGGTGATGTCGGCCGGCATGTTGTCGATCTCCGGGGCATCCACATCGTGAATGGTCACCTGGAACGACTCATTGGTTACGTTACCGTTGATATCGGTCACCGTGTAAATGACGGTCGTGGTTCCCACAGGGAACTCGTCACCCGGGGAATGGGTGGATTCGATGCTTTCCACACCACAGTTGTCTGCGGCACTCGGCTCAGGCCAGGCAAGGTTGGCGCCACAAAGACCCAACAGGTTATCAGTGGAAAGATCAACGGGCAGACCGGAAAGCTCCGGAGACTGATTGTCGACCACGGTCACAGTGAAGGACTCAAGGGTGATGTTGCCGTGAATATCCTGAGCCGTGTAGACCACTTCCGTGGTTCCGACGGCGTATATTCCCGGGACATTGTTAGCGACGAGAGTGGAAACTCCGCAGTTGTCAGCAGCCTCTGGCTCTTCCCACTCGACGAGAGTGTCACAGCCACCCTGATCAGCGTCGATGACGATATCGGTGGGCATTCTGGAAATCAGAGGCGAGGTGTTGTCGACGACGGTGACGGTGAATCCGGTCTCCACGAGATTGGAGTTTCCGTCATCCACGGTCAGGTTGACGAAGGTCGTTCCAACGGGGAAGACGTGTCCCGACTGGAGGCTGGAGGTCAGCGCCGGTGCACCACAGTTATCGGAAAGAGCAGGCTCTTCCCAGACGTAGGCAGCACCACAGAGATCCTCATCATTGTTGAGGACCACGTCTGCCGGAACATTGGTGATCGTCGGCAGTTCGTTATCCAGAACGGTCAACTCGAAGGAGGCCTCCGCAATGTTTCCGGCCGCGTCGGTGACGGTGTAGGTCACCAGGGTGACACCCACCGTGAATGCGGAACCTGACTGGTAATTCACCTCGACGGTGACATCGTCACAGTTGTCAGAGAAGGTCGGTGCCGGCCAGCTGACTGCTGCGGTACAGAACCCGGGATTGCTGTTCACGAAGACGGGTCCGGGCAGTCCGTGGATCGCCGGAAGATCGTCATCAGAAACAGTGACGTTGAAGGAATGGGTTGTCTGATTGCCATTCACATCGGTTGCGGTGTAAGTCACCGTGGTCGTTCCCACCGGGAAAGAATCGGTGGCGGAATGGTTGCTGGAAAGATCAGCGATTCCACAGTTGTCTGCGGCACTCGGCTCATCCCAGCTCACCACAGCCTGGCAAGTGCCGGCATCGTTGGAGACAGAGATGTCCGTGGGGCCGTTGGCAATGGAAGGTACCTGATCATCGGTGATCGTCACCGTGAAGGAAGCCGTATTCACATTGCCGCTCACATCGGTGGCTGTGTAGGTCACCAGGGTGTCACCCACCGGGAAGGAATCTCCGGCGGTGTGGCTGCTGACGACGGAATCGACGCCACAATCATCCGTGACGGTCGGCTCAGACCAGGTTGCCGGTGCTTCGCAACTTCCCTCGAGAGCACTGATGGTAAGGTCACCACTCAGGCCGTCGAAGGTCGGCAACTGGGTATCAACATCCACTTCGCAAACGTCGGGGACATTGTTTTCATTACAGTCCAGAGCACCATTGGCAACGTCACAGGTGTCCGGAATGCCGTTTCCTTCACAGTCCTGCTCGATTCCCGCAAGAATATCGCAGGAATCGGGGATGTTGTTGCCGTTACAGTCCGGCTCGCTGCCATCCTGCAACTCGCACTCGTCGGGAATCAGGTCATTGTCACAATCCGGTGAAATACCGAAAGCAACGTCGCAGATATCCGGCTTACTGTTGTTATTACAGTCAAAGGCCGTGCCGTTGGCGATCTCGCAGGAGTCGAGGATCTGGTTGGAGTTACAGTCGTTGTTGAAGTCAAACAGGATATCGCAAACGTCCAGAATCCCGTTTTCATCACAGTCCGTGGCATTACCGTCGGCAATTTCGCAACCGTCGAGAATCGAGTTGTTGTTGCAGTCCGTATCGGTCCCTGCAGTCAAATCACACTCGTCGAGAAGTCCATTGGAGTTGCAGTCCGCAGCGGTTCCTGCTGCGATTTCACAACTGTCTTCAATGTCGTTCTGGTTACAGTCAGATTCACAATCGTCGGGAATCTGGTTGTTATTACAGTCGTCAGAGGTTCCAAAATCGATGTCGCAGGAGTCGATCACACCGTTGAGGTTGCAGTCCGGCTCAGAACCGTCCTCCAACTGGCAGGAATCCGGAATCCCGTCCAGGTTGCAATCGGAGACTTCTCCATCTGCAATCTGGCAGGAGTCAGGTTTACCGTCCTGATTACAGTCCTGGGAATTCCCGAGGAAAATGTCACAGGGATCATCGACACCATTTTCATCACAATCGGGCAGATCGATCAGTCGATCGAGAGCCACGTAGGAATCGACCAAACTGGCTCCGGCAACCCAACGTCCACCCGCGGCAACACTCTCACCAAAGCGGTCTCCGCTCAGTGCTCCCTGGGGAACAAAAGACTCAAACTGGTAAGTTCCGTTGGCGTCTTTCTGGAAAACGAGGACTTGTCCCAGATTTCCATTGGCTTTCCAGGCACCAGCAGCAAGGCCACCATCGGCAACTGCCACGTCCTGTCCAAGGTTTGAGTTGGAGGAAAGACCGGTGAAAGCAATCTCGAAACTGAAGATGCTGCCGCCAAGAGTGAACAGATGCGCCTCTCCCCGGGCATCAGATCCACTGTTGGGAGCACCCACAAAAAGCTGGCCATCCTGCAAATCGATGGAGTAACCAAACTTGCCGCCGTCGACAGGCGAAGAAGAGGTGATCTTCTGTGAAAACGCCCAGAGGCTCGCATTAAATGCTCTGTAGATGTAGACAGCACCGGCGTCATCCACCGGCCCGGCATCCGCACGCGGATCGGAAACGGCAACAAAATCGCCAGAAAGCTCAATGGAGGATCCGAAGTGCTTGTCTCCGCTGGAATCGGGGGATTCGATCAACTGGTCGAGGTTCCAACCGTTTCCGTCATTGCTGTAGAGGTAGACACTGCCGGAATCACTGGTGGTCAATGCGTACCATGCACCCACAGCCACACGCTCGCCGTCGACATCAACGGAGATACCAAACTCGGCGTCACTGTTGCTTCCTGCAGGCTCAAGAACCTGTTCAAGAATCCAGTTCAGGCCACTTCTGCGGTAGATGTAGGCGGCACCCTCGTCGGAGTTGCCGTTACTGTCGGTCCCCGGCGCTCCGACCACGAGAAGGTCATCAGTGATCGCAACGCTGTAGCCGAACTCTGCTCCAGAAGAAAGAGAGGGAGCCTGCAGCATTCCTGCAGAAACCCAGCTACTACCGATATTGCGGTATAGATGGACAGCGCCGACGGAGTTACCTCCGGTCGAATGATCCGGTGCTCCAATGGCGAGCCAGTTGGACGTCATGTCCAGGCCCTTGCCATAATCCGATCCGGAACCATTCAGAATCTGCTCGAGGCTGCTCTCGCAGGCATCGAGGATCAGATCCTGGTTACAGTCCAGGCTCGGGTCAGAGCTGATCTGGCACTCATCAGGAATGCCATCACCGTCGCAATCGTCGCTGTTGTGATCAGCGATATCGCAACTGTCCAAGACTCCATTCCCGTTGCAGTCGACAACAGGGTCGCACTGGGCACCCACAAAAGTGGTGACCGCAACAAGGTGAATCACAAACACCAGGAAGGCGAGGGGAGACGTCTTCATGGGTTGACCTCCAATAAACCTGCACACTGCAGGTCGCAAAGGGTGTATTCAGGACCAGGGAATTCCCGGTCCGGTAAACAACAGGGTTTGACTTGTCTGGGACGGCCGAAGGTCCAAGGAAACAGGAAACGCAAAGTCACCGAGGTGACAGGGGGCTGTTGCAGGTGCCACAGCCAGGGATGGTTTGCATGCCCTGTGGGATGGGATTCCCGGCCGAATTGTTTCTGGAAGAGAGGCTCTAATTTATCCCTGAGCGGTAATCTGCCTAGGGTGGTTATCCATTGAAGGCTGATTATTGAAAGTTTTTTTGGGCACGCTATTTGGGGGGGGCAGGATTCGGAAATCGTTCCCGGATTTTCACTGCGTGAGGAACATCACCTGTCATACGAGACTAGACTGACCCTACTCAAACCAGAGATTTCAAACCCCTTTGATACCGGCGGTTCTGTTCAATTCTATTGTGGCGGAATGTGGGAAAGAAGGTCCCCAGTGATCCTCAGGAACTGGTTTCCTGAAGCAATCTCTCTGCAGCCCACTGACCCGATCGAGCACAGTTCTCCAGCGAGATGCCATCGAGATAGCCTCCTGCGAGCTCGAGGCCATCCAGGAGGGAGCACTCGTTGCGGAGGGCGTACACTTTTCGACCATGGCCTCTGCGAGCTTGCGGAATCGCCACGGGGGCCCGTCCAACCTCACACCAATCCGCCTCGAACCCGCTTCCGTGGGCCCTTTGCATGTCAGGAATCGCTCTTTCGAGGATCTCTTCATCGGACCTCTCACCCAGAAGAGGATCCCGGGTTCCACCCATGAAGACGGTCGCCAAATCCCTTCCGGAGGGAGCCCTCCAGGGGAAAACGGAGGAAGACCAGATCGCTCCGAGAATCTGCAGGGATTGCTGACGGGGGACGAGGAAACCGAAGCCGTCCGGCTTGAAACGGCACTTTGAGGCATCGTATGCGATTTGTACGAGCACCATGGAAGCGTATGAAATTGATTCCAGCAGGCCACTGAGGCGTAAATTATGCGGACGGGCCAATTTTGCAGAGACCGCTGAGGGGGTCGCCAGAACTACGCCGTCAAACCCATCCGTATCCCCGCTGTACGCCCCTTCCACCGACAAATTCCATTGGTGATTTTCCCGGTACATTTCGGTGACGGTATTGCTTCCCTGATAGGCCTCCCCGAGCCCTCGGGCGAGCGCTTCGGGAAGGGACTGCATTCCGGTTTTCAGGGTTCCGGTGCCCCGGAAGGGAACCCCTTTCGGCCTCGATCTCGAAATCAAACCCTTGAACAGGCTCCCATGTTTGCGTTCCATCTCTGCGACTGCCGGAGCGAAAGAGGCCATCTCCAGATCCTCCGGCACTCCACCACTGATCCCCGCCACCATGGCATCGGCGAGAATCCGGGCAGCTTCCGTCCCCAGTCTCCTTTGGAAAAAGTCCTTCACCGATTCCTCTTCCGATCCCCCATTGGAACGGAAAGGTTCGGTGAGAACCCTCAGCCAGCCGAAGGGACTGAGAGCCGTCGAAAAAGGAATCCCGAAAGGCGAACCGGGAAGGGCCCGGGCTTTCCCGGCACGATAGACATATCTGCGTCGGGCTGCTCCAGCGGCGCTCGTCCATGAATCGGAGATTCCCGCTTCTTCAGCGAGTTGAATCAGCCTGGGACTGGAGGGAAGCACCGAATGGGGCCCCCATTCGAGCAAAAAACCCTCCCGCTCAGTGGTGCGAATCCAGCCCCCTGGTCTGGAAGAGGACTCGAAGAGCACCACTTCAACACCGGCTTGCCGAAGTCGCCAGGCAGCGGAGAGACCTGCGATCCCCCCCCCAATAACAGCAATCCGTCGGCGGGGATCACTCCCCACGGATCTCCCGAACCACCGCCTGCACGTTAGGGACAGGTGTCGGAGGCAAGATGCCATGCCCCAGATTGAAGACGTGCCCCGGATGATCCTTGAACGCCTCTTGCAGGTTGCGGACTCTCTGCAGCAGATCCTCTTGGGGAGCAAACAGGGCCTGCGGAGGGAGATTGCCCTGCAGGGCACAGCGATCTCCAAAGACCCGAATCGCCTGCTCCGGCGGAATCATTTCATCCAGTCCAACCGCCTCGACTCCGACCTCATCGACCATGCGGGCGATCTTTTCCAAATGGCTGCCCGCACCACGAATAAAGAGAATTCGCGGAACGCCACAACCGTCGAGTCCTTCAAGGATTCTGCGGCAGTAATGGAGGGAGAACTCATCGAAGGCCTGGTGGGAGAGCATTCCTCCCCAGGAATCGAAAAGCTGTACGGCATTGGCACCCGCGGCGATCTGAGCCTTGAGGTATTCGGTGACCGTATCGGCAATCTTTTCCATCAGGACATGCACATCCGCCGGAGATTCATAGAGCATCCTTTGAGCAGCGGCGAAAGTTCTGCTGGGGGACCCCTCAAGGGCATAACAGGTCAGAGTCCAGGGAGCTCCCGCAAAGCCGAGGACCGGTACCCGCCCATTGACATGGCGGTGAACGGTTCGGATCACGTCCATCACAAATCCGGTTTCTGCTACCGGATCCGGGACTCGCAGAGCATCGATGTCTGCGCGGCTGCTCAGGGGATCCGACATGCAGGGTCCACGATCACCAAATTCCACGCCCAGTCCCATTGCCTCCAGGGGCACGAGGATGTCGCTGAAGATGATCACGGCATCCACATTCAGAACTTCCAGGGGTTCGACGGTGACTTCCGCGGCAAGATCAGGATCCTTGCACAGATCGAGGAAATTCATGCCCTTGCGAATCCGCTGGTATCCCGGCAGGTATCTTCCTGCCTGACGCATGAACCAGACCGGAGTTCTCTCGGTAGGCTGTCGGCGAAGCTTGCGAATCAAAAGTGAGTTTTCGAGATCCAAGAGTCTATCCCTTTCCCCAGACCCCCGGCGGGAGGTCTGCCCCATCAATCTTTCAGGTTGGGCCCCATGTTACCAGCAGAAATCGCTGAAACGCATGCCTCATAGAGCCCTTCGAGGTCCGCCGAGGTGGCGACATGTCGCTGCAGGATCCCGGCAGACTCCATTGCCTCAGCCGTTCTTGCCCCGACCGCAATCCCGGGAATCGCCCGAACCCAGTCGGCCAAAGGCCCGGATTGGGCCAAAACCCCCTCCACGGTGGCAGGACTGCTGTAGATAATCCCACTCCAATTTTCGCGGAGGCTTTTCCAGCGGGAAATGTCCAGATCGGGAACCCGAGTCGATTCACTGACCTCCACCCGCTCACACGGGAGGCCTCCGTCAGTCAGGCCCTGTTGAATCACCGGCAAGCCGGCATCGCTGGTCACGTGGACCGCTGAGTCCACCTTCGGTCCCGAGAGAATGACTCGAACCAGATCATCTGCCCCTGTCCCGGGCCCCTGACAGGAGACCGATTGGCCTGCGGCCCGGATCGCTTCAGCGGTAGCTTCGCCAACAGCAGCAAACAGCGGCTTCTCTTCTGTATTCAAGGAGGAGGACACGGAGTCGGGCAGTAGCGAAAAGAAGTGCCGAACGGTGGTCGCACTGGAAAAGACCCACATGGAAGCGGATTCGACCGACTTCCAGTCGATTTCTCCCATGACCGGGCTCAAGTGGAGAACCGGATCACAATGGACCTGCGCTCCCTGATTCTCCAGAAAGTTTGCCCAGGGTGCGGATCGCTCCGCCGGCCGGGTGAGAATCCACGAACTTCCCTGAAGCGATGAAGACGCCATCACGTATTCAATCCCGCGTCCAGTTCGGCGAGGATTTCCTCACCTCCGGTTTTTCGGATCAACGCTGACAGTTCGGTGCCGATCCCGATGGAATCGGTCCTCGGCCCCTCCGCTGACAACCTCACCAGTTTCTCACCGTCGAGAGATCCAAGAACTCCACACAGGCTCAGATGATCTCCGGAAACTCCGGCGATCGCTCCCACTGGCAAGTGGCAGCCTCCTCCGAGGCCAGACAACAGAGCGCGCTCCGCAGTCACACACTCGCGGGTTTCCCGGTGATCCAACTTTGAAACGATGCGGACCAGATCTTCATCCGCTTGACGAACTTCCACTGCAAGGGCTCCCTGACCCGGAGCAGGGGTCATCTCAGTCACAGAAATCAGGGCACGATAATCGCCCTGCCTTGAAACCCGGTTCATTCCTGAGGCAGCCAGAATCAACCCTGCAGCACCTTGTTCACGATACTTCGCTAGGCGGGTGTCGATATTTCCCCGGATCCCCTCCACCTTCAAATGTGGATGGCGATGCAGAATCTGGCTCCGTCTGCGAAGTGATCCCGTCGCGACCACCGAGCCCTCTGGTAAATCCACAAGAGAGGCGTGGTCCGCTGAAATCCACGCATCCCTGGGGTCTTCCCTCTCCGGAATCGCCGCAAGAATCAGACCTTCCGGTTGCTGGATCGGCAGATCCTTGAGTGAGTGAACCGCAAGATCCACGCGACCATCGAGCAACGCTCTCTCTACCTCCGCAGTGAACACCCCCGGTGCTCCCGCTTCATGAAGGGGAGTTTCCTGATCCTGGTCACCCCCCGTTTCGATCAGAACTTCCTCGATCTCCAGTCCCGGCTCGAAAGCTCGCAGTTGATCAGCGACCCAGCCTGACTGGGTTCTGGCGAGCAAACTGGCACGGGTTCCCAATCGAATTTTCATGGAGTCTCTTCCTCACTCTTCGGATCAATATGAAAGAAGGACTCCAATTGGGAGAGAAACCCTTTTTCCAACTGTCCAGAAGACTCTTTCAGTTCCTGAGTGGATTTGTGAAGGAGGCGATTGATCACCTTGCGAACCACTTTTTCCATGCGCTCAAACTCTTCAGGGTTCAGCTCTTCCTTCATCTGTTGCAGTTCTTTGAGACCTGCGGACTCAAGAGCATTCCTCAATGAGCGGATTGCCGGATCCAATCTTCTGGATTCCAGCCAGTTTGCAAACTGCCGCGCCTCATGCTGAACGATCTGCTCTGCTTCGGGAATCGCCTCTCTGCGCTTCTGCAGATTGCCTTCCACGAGGCGAGCCAAATCATCGAGGTTGAAGAGGAAGACATCTGCCAGTGAACCGGCTTCCTGTTCCACATCCCGTGGAAGCCCCAGATCAACGAGGAGCAGAGCTCCCCCTTTTCTTTCCGATTGCGCCTGACGAACCATTTCATTCGTAATGATCGGTTCGCTCGCTCCGGTGGAGACCACCACCAAATCAGAAGATGCCAATACCTGTGGCAACTCATCGAGCCCCCCCAACTGGGCATCGTATTCCCGGGCCAGATGCTCCGCCCGTTCACGGCTGCGATTGAGGATCTTGAGACTTTTCGTCTGTTGCCCCTGAAGGTTTTGCAATACCAGCTCAGCGACCTCTCCTGCACCAATGATCGTCACATTCAATTTAGATAACTCACCGAAAATCTTTCTTGCGACTTCCAGTGCTCCGTATGCCACAGAGAGCGCACCATCCCCCAGAGAGGTTTCCGAGCGTACACGTTTTCCGCAACGCAACGCCTTCTCCCACAACTTCAGAATCACAGGTCCATTGACTCCTGCGTCTGCGGAAAGATTCATGGCATTACGAACCTGACCCTGAATTTCTGACTCGCCGACAATCTGGCTTTCCAAACCTGCGGTCACCCTCAGCAATCTCTCCACCGAATGGTGGTGATCGACGATGTTGGGCGGAGGGCAAAGTGGCAACGTGAAGTTTCTTTCCCTCTCCCAGATCTGCAAAACCTCATCAAGAGAAGTCAGTCCCCTGTGAACATCCGCAGTACCGATGAACAATTCGGTTCGATTGCAGGTTGAAACAAGCAGTGCTTCTTCGATGGAGTGTTTGGCTTTCAAATCTTTCAGAAACGTCGTGGCTTCTTCATCGGTGAAAGCGATTTTCTCCCGCAACTCAATCGGGAAAACCTTGTGGCAGACTGTGAGACTGTAAACCTTCATGCCGCGTGGAATCCATTCAGGGATCCATAAACGATCACAAAGATGACGACCGCAAAGCCTGCGATGGAGAACCATGTCCGCCAAACAGTGACGCTATGGGTCGCTCTGGGAAAGATAGCCAGTATGGAAAAGATCAACCAGGTCAGAAGTGTCGCCAGGCTTTCATATCCCAATGAACGATCGCGATTGGATTCATCCACAAGCAAGAATGCGCTCGCGACAGTGATCGTCAAAGTGACCGCAGAAATGACCGTTGCGAGTTTGACCAATCTTGAAAGTGACTCGAGACTCGACAGCTGGTTGAACAGAACGCCAAACTGCCCTTTTTTTATCGAGCGCCTGAGCAGTTCCCAAAGGATTCCATGGACCCCGGCGATGGCCACACCCGCAACTCCGAAAAGAGCAGAGAAGGCATGCAGTGAGCGGATGGAATCGAGTACCGGTACAGATTGGCCCTCAAAAGTCAGACTGAAAGTAGTCGAGCCCAACTGCAGCAAAAATGCGAGAGACAATCCGTAAAGGAGCGTCGACCGATCTCTACTGATCACCACCAGAAACCACTGCAAAAACGCGATGAGAAAAGCCAATAACGAGAGAGCTTCCCAGCGAGACCCAACCGGGCAGGAACCCACTTCAAATCCACGGGCAAGCACCACAGAAAAATGAAGCAACAAGACGAGGTTGAGCCAGAGAAGGCGAGGTTTCGTCTGATCCGCTGTAGATACAGCTTTTTTGGCATGCAACAGCTCACTCGTGATCAGCGAACCGTAAAACACGGTCAGCAGAATCACGATGATATTGGTCAAGGCACCGAATGAATCAGGAGTCAACCGTCGTTCCTATCGGACGGGACACCATTTCAACTGGTGAGAGCGGAAATGATCTCCTCGTCGAGTCCAGGGAAGGAATTCATGTATTCGACACGCTCCTTCTGGATCCTGCTGACATGGTCGCCGTATTCGTCACCCCTGCCTTGCTCAGCGTAGAGAACCCTGGGCTGAAGGATTCCAATGTCCTCAGCAGGAATTCCCGGAACTGCACTGGCTACCTGGTATCCGAAATCAGGGTCGGTCTCCCAGGTAATGGTGTTCTCAGCAATGCCTTTGACGATGGCACTGGAGTGAGGAATACGAACCTTTTTCGAGCGATCGTCGGTGGAGGGTCCACCCACTCGCCCGGTGTTCATCAGGTAAACTTCCAACGGCTGCTTCTTGAGCAACTCGAGGAAGCGATTTCCTTGCTGGGCATGGAGAAGCGGGAAGAAAGGATTCGTTCCCGGGACTCGCAGGAACTTGCCTGCTTCATCTTTTCCGCCAGCACTGGTTCCCTGAGTTTCACCGAGCATGAAGTAGGCTGCTGCCTGCTTGTTGTCGAGTTTGCAAACCCCAGGAATGATGTTTTCGTTACAGTTGAGGATGAGCAGGAAATCCGCCTTCGGAACTTCCCGTGCGTCGATCGCACCGTCCACATCCTGCATGCGGATTACCGCACGGCCATTTTGCGTGTAGGACTCGTCGAAGAAATCGACACTTCCATCGTCTTTTTGCGCCACGTTCTCAAGGTAAGACTCATGACGACAAACAGCAGCGTGAATCGTCGGCTCATCTTCTTCTGAGAGCGCGAAAGTCTTTGCAAAACAACCATTCTCTGTGGACTGGATCACTCCATCCGGCATCCATGCCACAAAGTCATCCTGAACCGGTCCCGAACCGTTCTGGCGGGTGAAAGTCGTGGTGGTCTTTCCTGTGCCGCTGAGTCCGACGATCAGGGCGCACTTTGCCGTGTCTTCCACGGGGATCACCTTGCAGCCGGCATGAAGGGGCAAGCCGCCCTGGTTGTAGACCATGGCATTCCACATGCGCAGGCCACCTTTTTTCGACTCACCGAAGTAATCGGAGTTCATGACGCGGGTCACACCAGCCTCGAGGTCAACGGTGATAACACGATCATCCGGGTAACCATCTGCCTTGACGCTGGGGGTGTAAACCACAGTCAGGGTCGGATTCCAGTCTTCTCCCTCGTCACCGTCCAGGGGGTAGTAAAGGAGGTTCTGCATACCTGCAATGTTGGCGTGGGCTTTTTCAATCCACAGACGGGCGGAGGTACGGTATTGGGGGTGGTTGCCGATGTATCCATCCACACAGATCATCTCTGCGCCACGAATGAACTCATCCTGCATGGCAGCCAGACGATCCGCTTCCTCGCGGGTGACGCACTGGTCACTGTGGCGAGTGGGATCATCGTCGATCACGTAAGTCGACTTTTTCGAGCGCGAGTCGACCTTTGCGTGAACGTTGTAGTTGTCGAAGGAAGTATGAAAGGCATTCGGCATTTCCGCCGTCATCGCCCGCAACTCTTCTGCAGTTGGTCTGAAGATTGTGACCTTGGGTTCGATTTTGAATTCGTTCAAGGTGGACATGCCTCTCCTTTACCTTCCTCTTGGCAGGGATCGACCTCTTTGAAGGGATCCTCTGGCAATGCTCCCGTTACAGGCTCAACAGGCCCGCGCGGGGGCGACTTCAACTCAACCGCAGAATACCTGTTTCCCCGTTTGAGCGGGGCAATTCCGGCAAGAGCGGCTCTCCAATATCCCTATATTTTCCCTAAGGATGACCGCTCTTGCGAGTGAATCCGCCCAGTTTTGGTCAGCTCGCCCAGGGAGTATCTGGACAGTGATCATCGGCCATTGAGGCCGTTTCCGGGTCTACTTCCGATTTATTGCAGGAATTTTTGAGGACCGTCAAAGCTTCCTCGAGAGATTCCCATTGGCCCTTCAGGCGCGAATCCTTGCGGCCCACCGGTGGAAAGTCGACCTTCCAGGCGACTTTTCCCTTGCCGAGAGAGACGGCGATCACTTTCAAACCCTTTTCTGCATGACTGGTCATCGTGGGGCTCCTCCCGTTGCCGATTCCGTGGCTCCGTCTGTGGGTTTCCAATCCTCACAGCCGGTCTCCAGCATGTCCTGTCACCATCCTAAACAGGTCAGCCCCGCCATTGAAGTCATTCCGAAGCCTTGCCCAAAGGTGACTCAGACCGCAACATCCCGATCGTGGAGCAGGAGAGAAGCATGCAACGTCACAGGGCCATTATCCTCGATCTGGACGGCACATTGGTTTCCGATGACGGAATCATCCACCCCCACACCCGTGCAGCTCTGCACAGAATTCACGACCAGGGAATCCGGGTCATGGTCGCCACTGGCAGATCCGAAAAATCCGCAGCACCGACCATCGACGATCTCGGCATTCACCTGCCAACCATCATCTACAACGGGGCTGCACTCTGGTGCCCCAAGGATCGCAGGTTGATCCGCGAACGCCTGATCGATGCGGAACAACTCGACGTCATTCTGGATTTCGCCCACCGGGAAGATCTCATGCCTGTCGTGATGTGTGCAAAGACAAAACGGGCATTCACCGCAAGACCCCAGGTCCTTGAATTCCCACTGCATGACATGACCCACATCGACCTCGTCAGCGAAGAAGAGTTGCGGCTTGAAAAACCGATCCGTCTCTCCGTTTTCTCTGAACGCCACGAAAATGCCGCAGAGTTTGCAGAAGAAATCAGAGAGATTCATGACGCCGATGCCTACATGACATGGTTTCCCCTGAGCCTGTTGCCCGAACTCCGGGACAGCCCACTCAAGGTCGTCGACATCCAACCCCCCTGCGAAGGCAAGAAAGAAGCACTGATCTATCTTCAAGAGGAGGAAGGGATTTCTCCGGAAGAGGTGGTGGCCATCGGAGATGCCACCAATGATCTGCCCATGGTGACGGAAGCAGGGCTCGGAGTGGCCATGGGCAATGCCATGGACGAACTGAAAAATGTGGCAGACAGGATCATTGGCAGCAATGAAACCGGGACCATCGGCGACCTGGTCGACGAACTTTGGCCCGCAGATTCTTTTTCCTGACCTGAAACAGGCCCAGAAAACTGGCTCAGTGCTCGTCCCCCTTGTAGAGGCTGGCCACTTGTTCGGCGTATCCATTGTAGAGCAGGGTCGGTCGACGCTTGCCGGTTCCGATATCTCTCTCCATCGCCTGACTCCAGCGCGGGTGTGGCTTTGAAGGGTCAACATTCGAATAGAACCCGTATTCATTCGGAATCGCAGAGTTCCAAAAAGTACTCGGCTTCTCCTCAGTGAACTCGATCCGCACGATGGATTTCGGTGATTTGTAACCATACTTCCACGGAACGATCACACGCCAGGGCGCTCCGAACTGCATCGGCAGGGCGTGACCAAAGATTCCCACGCAGACCATCGCCAGGTCATGACGTGCCTCATCGAGACGGAGGGCTTCGAAGTAAGGCCATGGCCACTGTGGGTCTGATTGTCCGGGAAGCCGATCTTTATCAAGGATCGAAATAAACTTGATGTACTTGGCCTTGCCCAGTGGCTTGCACCGATCGATCAGCTTGCTCAAGGGGTAACCGGTCCACGGAACCTGCATTGCCCACGTTTCGACACATCGAAAACGATATGTGCGTTCTTCGAGGGGAGCCAACTTGAGAAGATCTTCCAGATCGAGAGTGAACTCTTTCTCGACTGCGCCTCCCACGTCTATCTTCCAGGGCGTCGCCTTGAATCCCTTGGCCATTTGCCAGACACGATTCTTGACCGTCGTAAACTCATAGAAGTTGTTGTAGGTGGAAGCCACTTTCTCTTCTGTCAGGGTCCTCGGTACAATCGAGTAGGCTTCCGATTTTTTGGCAGGGAACAGGTCTGAGTGCAGATCTCCTATTGCCGGCTTGAATGCTTCCTTGACCGCTTCATCATCCAGCAGAAGTGATCCGCTCATTCCACGAAGAAAACCGGGGACCGAGAGAGCGGTCAATCCGGCTGCTCCGTATCCGAGACCACGAAGAATATCGCGGCGATTCAGATAATTGGATTCGGAGATTTCCTGTTCCGGCTTATTCAGGTGATCCATGAGTACCCCTCTGCTTTATTGGCACTTCCAGCCTATCCCTGCCTTGCGCAGTGACAAGGACGAAAGGCAATGAGAGACAGTTCCCTGAACACATCAGGGCTGATCCCCCCCCCAATTGAGCCATGACGTTTCCACCCTGCTGAGGTTTCCTTCGTCAAAGATGGTGTAGGCAACCAGTGCCTGCTGACTGCCGGGGATCTGCACGATCTGCGGAAAACCGCTTTTTCTGCCTGCTGAAGTTTCCGCCACCACCCAACGGTTTTCGGTCAGGGATCCCAACTTCCAGGGTCTGACTGAAACCTGGGCCTTGCCATCCACTTCTTCCATCCAGCAGATCAGAAAGCGATCGTCTGAATCCTGACAGAGGTCCACTCTTCCCAGAGGGTTTCCAGCATCGATTCTGTACACTTTTCCATACCGCCCCTCGGCAGCGTCCATGCTCCGCAGAAAGACGGCGCCGCGATCTTTCGCTGTCATACTTCCGGATTCGGTGTACCAGACGGCGACCCACTGTCCGCTGTCGCCTGCAACCGCAGGGCCATTCACGGGACAACCCGGCTGGATCCATTGGTCATCATGAACCAGTGATGAGCGGATGGGCTTTCCATCGGTGACACCCTGTTCTATCCAGGCGATGTCCCTGACTTCCATGTGGTCTCTATCGCGGTAAAAAGTCACCACACCATCTTTGCCGACCACTGCATCCACGGGGCAACAATCACAGACGGAATCGTCGAGAAGAATCTCTTCTGACATCGTTCCATCCGCAGACAAAAATCGTGAGCGCAGGGTCATCGGTTTACCCTTCAGCGTTTCACGACCATCGAGCCAAGCCAGATGAAAACGCTCGCCCACTGATTTCAGAGAGAGAAAACCATGCTCCGAAGGTGAACGGTCAGAATGCGGAATCACCGGATCACTCCAAGTTTCGCCGTCATCTCGGGAGAGGGAGATCTTGATTCCATAGGCGTAGGTATCAGATGAAATCTTGTCGAGCCAATGAACCGCCAGGGTCCCATCATCCAATACTGCCATCGTTGGGTAGTCAGCCCAGTTGACGAACCATGTATTTCCACGAACGATTTCCCGTGGCGGCGACCATTCTTTGCCTTGCCACTTGGCAAACTTCAGAACAGCGGTTCCATCCGCTTCCCGGTCGACCCAGGAAATCAGCGGAATTCCGGAGTGGTTCAGGGTCAGGGATGGCAAAGCTCCACCCGGAAGACAGGGGACCTCAACCTTCTGCACCTTTACGGATCGGGCTTCATCCTGATCCGCCATGAAACTCCATACGATGATCGCAACGAAGATCGGTATCCAAAGCGAAGAAATCAAAAGATCAATACCCTGCCGCATGGCCATCCTTTCTCGACTCACTGGCTCCAACCCACGTCCCGTGTTTGAGGTCGCGCATCACTGCCTGATATCCACCAAAGAGCCCCCGCTTTTTGGAAATCACATGCCCCCGTTTTTTCAACTCGGCGATGACATCTGCGGAGACCCCGCTTTCGATGGCCACCTCTCCACCATCTTTCATGACAAAACCTGTGGGCTGTGAAGAACCGACATGAACGACTCTGGGAGCGTCCCCCGCCTCTTGCAGATTCATGTCGAAATCGATCATGTTCATCAAGACCCATGCCTGGGCCTGGGGCTGGGTTGCCCCTCCCATCACTCCAAATGAAAGCCAGGGCTTTCCGTCCCGGAAGGCAAAGCCGGGAATGATGGTGTGAAAAGGACGCTTTCCTGGCTCGTAGACGTTGGCGTGCTCTTTATCCAGCGAGAAAAGTTCACCCCTGTCCTGCAATCCAAACCCGAGACCCGGAGGGCAAACGCCACTGCCAATTCCGCGATAGTTGCTTTGGATCAGAGAGATCATGTTTCCATCCGAGTCCGCTACGGACAAGTAGACCGTGTCCCCATCGCGGGTTTGAGCCCTGCCAGTATCGATGGATCGGGCTGCCTTCTCTGAGGAGATCGCACTTCTTTGCAGAGTGGCTCTCTCCCTGGAGATCAGATCCCTGATCGGCACCTTGTGAAATTCCGGATCGACGTAATCCCGGGCACGATCCTCGAAAACCTGTTTTTTCGCTTCGACGAAGTGGTGCAACAGCTCAGTACTGCCGAAGCCCCACTCTCTTACCGGGTATCCCTCCATAATGTTAAGAATCTGCAAGACAGCGAGACCTTGCCCGTTGGGGGGCAGCTGCCACACGTCCACACCGCGATAGTTGGTACTCACCGGCTCGACCCATTCTCCCCGGTGGGAAGCGAGATCCTCCACAGTGAGATAACCACCATGCTCTTGAACAAATCGGGCCATCCTCTCGGCCACTTCACCTTCGTAGAAGCCGGCACGACCCTCTTTGGCAATCCGCTCGTAACTCTGTGCGAGGTCGGGATTCTTCCACAACTCCCCTTCCACAGGAGCACGGCCATTGCGGGTGAATGTCTCCATGAATCCTGGTTGCGGCTCGAGTTTGCGAACACTGGCCTGCCAGTAGTAAGCGATCACCTGCGAGACAGGGAACCCCTCGCGGGCATGCCGAATCGCCGGCTCCAGCACTTTCTCAAGGGGCAGTTTTCCAAACTTTTCATGAAGACTGATCCAGCCATCTACGCAACCCGGAACGGAGATGGGCAGGGTTCCATGGGCCGGAATCTCATCCAGACCGCGATCGGAGAGTTCTTCCTTCAGTTTCTCCAGAGTCAAACCGCCGGGAGATCTTCCGGAACCGTTGTAACCATGAAGCTTGCTCTCCTCCGCGTCCCAGACGATGGCAAAGAGGTCGCCACCGATGCCGCAGCCAGTCGGCTCCATCAAACCGAGGCAGGCATTGGCAGCGATGGCAGCATCGATGGCATTGCCCCCGGCCTTGAGAATGTCGAGAGCTGCATCCGTGGCCAACGGCTGACTCGTCGCGGCCATGCCATTTTTGGCCAGAGCAGGAGAACGGGTCGCCAGAGGCAAACCGAAAACCCGATCACCCCCGCCACAGACCCGGGCACTGACCAGCAGAAGGACCATCACCAAAAGTATCAGTTTCATTTCAACCCCGTTTCGCCCGCGCATCGTATCCACCCCCCCGAACCAGAGGTAGTTGCCATTCTTTCCCGTACAGATTTCAGGAGCGGGAGGACCGCTGTGCTCTTGCTTCTTTACTCTCAGCCTCCGTAGTGTGGGTACCCCTCGAAGCGGTGGCGGATATACTTCCGGAAATTGACAGCAGGGAGAGCACGATGAACGTCAATGGCAGTGAATCACTCAACGATGTCGCCGGTCACGGCAACCAGTCCCTCTTCGACCGCGCAAAAAAGCTGATTCCCGGGGGCGTCAACAGCCCAGTCCGCGCCTTTGGATCAGTGGGGGGAACTCCCCGCTTCATCCGTTCCGCCAAGGGCTGCCGAATCCTCGACGAAGACAACCGGGAGTACATCGACTTCGTCGGCTCCTGGGGCCCCATGATTCTGGGCCATGCCCATCCGGAGATTTTGGAGGCGATCGCCAAAACCGCTGTCCATGGCACCTCCTTTGGTGCTCCCACTGCCGCAGAAGTAGAAATCGCGGAGCTGATTGTCGATATGGTTCCGTCCGCAGAAATGGCACGCCTGACCTCCAGTGGAACTGAGGCGACGATGTCCGCATTGAGATTGGCACGGGGCATCACCGGCCGATCACTCTTTATCAAGTTTGAGGGCTGCTACCACGGACACGGCGATTCATTTCTTGTGGCGGCAGGATCCGGTGCCGCAACCCATGGCCATCCGTCCAGCCCCGGCGTTCCCGCGGCCACTGCGAATTTGACGCTGGTCGCCCCTTTCAACGATCTGGCTGCAGTGGAATCCCTGATGCAGGAACACGGATCGGATGTGGCGGCCATCTTCGTCGAACCGATCGCGGGCAACATGGGCTGCGTCCCACCCGTTGAGGGATTCCTGGAGGGGCTGAGAGCCCTGTGTGACAAACATGGATCCCTGCTCGTCTTTGACGAGGTCATGACCGGCTTCCGGGTCAGCCCCCAATGCGCGCAAGGTCTGCTCGGGGTCACTCCCGACCTGACCACTCTGGGCAAAATCGTTGGAGGTGGTATGCCCATGGGGGTCGTTTGTGGCCCCCAGAAATACATGGAGCATTTCTCTCCGACCGGTGCGGTCTACCAGGCAGGAACCCTCAGCGGCAATCCACTGTCGGTGGCCGCGGGAATCGCACTGCTCAAGCGGCTACGCAGTGATTCAGACGAGATCTACAGCACTCTGGATCAGCGTTCAGCCCAACTCCACCAGTTGTGGAAAGAGGCTCTGGACCAGCACGGCATCCCCCACTCATGGCATCGGGTCGGATCGATGTTCGGCCTCTTCTTCACTGCGGAAACGGTGAACAACTTTCATGACGCCTCTCAGGGAGACGTGGAACTGTTCAAGAAATTCTTCCATGGATTGCTCGCCGAGGGTGTGGCCATCGCCCCCTCCTCGTATGAAGCGGGTTTTGTCTCACTCGCACACACTGCCAAAGATATCGAGTTCACTGCTGAGGCTATCGGCAAACTGAACCTTTGAATCACTTCGGTATCGCCCCCAAAAAACACATGAAAAAAGGCCGCTCGATCATTGATCGAGCGGCCTTCTTTTTTCGAAATCAGTGATTTCTACAGATCGTCGGCGTCGCCGTCACATCCCAGTCCGTCGCCCGGGGTCGGGTCGAGGTCCGCACTCGGGAAGGGTGCCAGCGGAGCCGGGCCCTCAAGGAAGCGGTAGTTGAAGATGTAGATCATGTCGGCGGCGTCGATGGCACCGTCGTCATTGGAGTCACAGGCGTCGTCACAAACCGGATCAGCGCCACCCTGGAAGAGGTAGTTGATACCGTAAACACCGTCCGCAATGTTGACGGTTCCGTCACTGTTGCAGTCGGAACGCAGGAACTGGTTGAAGTTCACCACGGTCAGGGAACCGTCGATCAGGGTCGGGGTCTCCAGGCTGGACTGACCAGCAACGAAGAGAAGATCCTGAGCCGGGCTACCCGCACTGGCCGGGAAGGTCATGGCGGAGGTACCCTCGGCGTCGGTGTTCCAGGTCACGGTGAAGAGGTCGGTGGAGGCACCGGCCGGAATCAGTCCATCCAGGGGAGGGGTGATATCGGCAAGGCCGCCGACAACAATCTCACCGCCATTGCCGGAGAAATCCTGTACCAGGAAGGTCTCGAAGGCGAAGTCGGCGTCGACAGAAGCCGCAGAAACGACGGTGTTGTCGTATCCAAGGTTGATCTGGACGGCGTCGATGGCCGGGTAGTTGACGTTGTTGAAGTTCACGGTAGTGGTTGCGGCGTCACCGAGGACGGCAGTTCCACTGGAGGCGCTCAACTGGTTCGGGTTGATCACGTCGATCAATCCACCGCTGGTGGCGGGAGCAAGGCTGGCTCCGCCAACCACGACCACGGTGTTCACCGGGGGAGCTCCCAGGGTTCCGCAGTAGTCGATGGTGGTGTCAGAGGAACCGGCGATCGTGTAATCGATCGTCAGCATCTCGAAACCGGAGGTGTCTCCGATCACGGCACAGCCGGTGAAGCAGAGAACCACACCCTGTGTGGCACCGTCAGCAAAAGTACTGATCTGGTTGAAGTCAGGAGCAGATCCGTTCTTGGCGGTCTCCGTGTCGGCACCGCTGGCGGCACCATCGACGGTCAGGGCTGCAGGGTCACTGCAGACACCGAAGGACCAACCCTGAACGTCTCCACCACCGGCGTTGTCCAAAAGTGCAGAAGAGGTGAAGCTATCACCCGCAGCACCGGCACCGCCAGTCAGGCTGAACTGAAATGCACTACCGCCCGCAATAGCAACTGCAGGCACAAAAGAAACTGCCATTGCAATGGTCAGCATGATCATCATCGATCGAAGCATAATCGTGTGTTCCTTTCGGTCTCACTCCAGGGCTTGTCGCCCCGACACACCCCATTAAAGTTGTCTTGTTTTTCCAGACCCTGATAAACCGCACCGACACACCTCGTCGGATAAATCGCTCACAGGGTTCATGTTTTCAGCGTCCATACCTGGCAGGAAGTAAATGAAGTGCACGCCGGGGGACTGAAAGTCTCCGCGACGCACACCTTCCCACCTCCTCGAGGCTCTCGACCGTCTGGGAAAGCCCCAATCGACCTCAGAACAACACGGGAAAGTTCCCATAACGGAAACCCGTAAAGTGTCGTCTTTTGATCAAATTCTCGAGCCCGAGCAACTCTGATTGTATCGACTTATCGGTCCTTGCCAACCACCCGACGAGAAAGTTGCCTGACCTGTTTTTCCAGACAGACAAGGCTTAACTGGCGGGATCAAGACCCCTGGGAACAGTCATGACAAAGAACGCCACTCCCGGGTTATGTGGAGTGAGGAGTGAGGGACCCGGAAGAGGTTCAATAATAGGGCCACGACTGTTCCCAAGAGTGTCCAAAGCAATGAAAGGCCCAACTCGGGAAAATTGGGTCATCGGGACATCCCTGTTTGTAAACCGTATTGTAAACGATGTCAATCCATTAACTTCCGAGATATTCCAGCAGGTCGCGGATCTCCTCCGGTTCCAGAATCCAGTGCACTTCCGGCATGGCAGAAAGGCCATTTTCGGCACTGTACCCCTCGGTGATTTCGGCGGATGGATCGACGATGCTTTGCAGAATATGACGCCGGTCCCGGCGATCCCTGAGTCCGTCCAGACCAGGTCCGGAAACCCCCCCATTTCCATCTTTTTGGTGACACCGAAGACACTGTGCCGCCGGGTGCTCGGTAAAAACCTTCTGCCCCCTGGCTGCATTGCCCCCCGCGAGTGCCCAGAAATGGTCGGCAACCCGATCTTCATCGGTTCCCATTCTTTTGGAGAGCGCGCGCTCCAGCAAAGAATCGGAGCCGGACTCCTCACAGGCTCTCAATACATCGAGAGTCAGTTCCGGTTTCACGTCTCCCTGATCAAGAAGGTCCAGCTGTCGTGCCAGCCAGTCGACCACTCCGGCCTTGTCAGAATACTGCTGTGCCAAACGCCGAATCGCCAACTGACGCAGCGGCAACAATCCGCCCTGCTCGTAGGTGTTCATCAGATAAGTCGGTCGATCTGATTCCGTCTGCAATGCTTCACCCATTCTCAACTGCAGACTCGCTTCACCTTTTCCAACGAGAGGATTCAGAATGACCTCCAGCTCCTCCCCTGAAACAACGGTCTGCAACTGTTCAAGAGCCTGAATCCTGAATTCGGCAGTCTGCTCCGCTGACTCGAGAACCGTTCTGTTGATGGATGGGTCCAGCGCAATCCCATGAACCAAAGCGACTTTCAGTGCCGCTCCCTTCAGGGAACCGGTCTTCAGCAATGGACCAAGAGGAGCTTCAATCACTTCCCGGGGAACGAAATCCTGAGGCCGCTGTCCAAGCTCCACCGGCCTGACCAGCCCTCTCACTCCCTCTCTCGAGGGAGGAGAATCCCATTCGGCGGCAGCTCGCAATGCCAATCGGCGCAGACCCTCAGGAGCTTCCGTCCGTCCGGCGAATTCGACCAGTGCGACGAGATGTCGGGCCCCACCGTGACGCTGGGCGGCATCGATCACCCTTCTTCCCGTCGGCCAGATCCAGTCACCCATGGCCGCCACTTCTTCCACAGGCATTTTCGACCACTGAATCAGCAGATCCGCCAGAGGAGCCATCCCCTCCGTGCAATCCAGATCGTGGATAGCCCGGGCCGCCTCTGCCACGATCTCCGGATCTGCATCATTGAGAAAATGGGCCAGAGAAGGGGCAACCGGTCTGGCAAGCGTGGGGCCCGTTTCATTCAACTTGTATCGCAATCCCGATTGCAGAAGATCCGCCGGGTCAAACGGCTCAGTACGCTCAGCCGCAGCGACATCGACATTGCCCTGCTTCCCTGAAAAGAGCCACCAGGGATGATGTTTTTTACGAAGTGCCAGCAGAGCCAACATTCTTCGTTCCTTCGAGGAGTTTCTCGACAAGCCTTCCAGCAGCAACTCGGCCTCGGTACAGGATCCCGCCAGAGCCATCACTGCGGAATGATGAAGAACCGGGTCGTCGGCCTCGGCCTCCAGACCGATTCTGAAAAAATCCTCGCGAGCTTCGGGGACACCCCACTTTGCGAGTGCCAATGCTGCTGAAGATCGAACCCGGGGAGAAGGATCCTCCAACAACCGAATCAACACAGACTTTCCACGGGTCCCTGCTCCATCCCCCATTACCCGTGCCAATTGGCGACGGACCTCTTCGTGGGGGTCACCCTCCAGAGGGGCCAGTGACAACAATCGTTGTCCCTGATCTCCGGGGTTTCGACGGGACCATTGTTCCAATCCCCAAATTGCATGGATTCTGCCCAGCAGATTCCCAGCAGCCGATTTTCCGCCCCGGGCGATGGAGACCAGAAGATCGGCTTCCTTCTCTCCTCCTGAGGCGAGGTGATTCTGGATGCGCTGGCGAACCCGGCGATCTGCAGAACCCAGCCAATTTTCGAGAGTGACCGCCCCCGCCAGCTGGTCCGCAGAAAATGAATCCAGATCATTGCGTGTCAGCAGATCCTGAACTCCCATTTCAACAGGCGGACGCAATCCTTCGGAATCGGTGAACTCAAATAGCCGGCCGCGATCGGTCGAAACCCAACCGCCCCCCCACGCAGAAATCCACAAGGCCCCATTCGGTGTGAAATCGACATCCGTACACAGGACACCCTCGATAAACTTTTCCTTTTCCGAGAGTCGATATCCCGCTCCATCCGGCTCGAGGCGGAACCTCCACAAGAGAGAGGCCGCCGGGTCACCACGGAAATCACACATGAAGAAACTGCCCGCCAAATCGGAGCGAAACCCTGTACCGGGATGGTAAACCAGTCCCGATGGACCACTCCCCAGATGGGTAATTGGAGGCGATGCCCATCGGGGTCTGAGCGGGTGCTCCACCTGCCAGATCCCTTCCTGATTCCACGGCCCCCGTTGATTGCCGCCTTCCAGAGTCTGGTACTCCATGCGCCAACCGGTCTCTCCACCGGGCAAGATCTGAACGATGCGTGCCCGGTCTCCCGCGTCGGAATTGTTGTCGCCGGTGAAAAGATCTCCGAAGTCATTGAAAGCGAGTTCCTGGGGATTGCGCAGTCCCACATGCACGACTTCGAGTGCAGAGCCATCCGGCTCACACCGGAAAACGGCCCCTGAGCCGGCATCGTGCAACAGTCTTCCGTCTGCGGTTTGCAGATAAAAACCCCGGTCACCGATGGAGAAGTAAATGCGCCCATCCGGGCCGCGGACCAACCCGTGCATATCGTGCCCACGCAAGGCGATGCGAACGCCAAATCCCCTTTGTGCAGACCTTCGTGATTCGGCCTGACCATCCTGATTCTCGTCAGTGGCAATCCACAAATGGGGAATATTGGTAATCCAGGCGGTTCCCTCGTCGACGAGAACTCCTGCAAGAGTTCCATCCAGTGGCTCAGCAAAAGGATCGGTGAAAGGTTTCACCGTATCCATGATGCCATCCCCGTCTTCATCGCTCAGGCAGGTCAGTCGATCCTCGCGGGCACTGTAATATCCCATTCCGTTCTGGCGACGATCCTTGTGTTTTTCATACATGGCGAGGCGGTCATCCACCGTCTGCAGAGCCAGATCGTCCTGCAACCAGAACGGACTGGAGCGATTGTCTTCAACGCCAAATTCCTGACGCTCCGATTCGCAAACATATGCCCTTCCTCGATGGTCGACGGCAAAGGCCACCGGGTCCCTGACAAGGGGACCCGCTGCAATGATGCGTTTGGAGACCCCTTCAGGAGTTCGAATTCGCTCAAGAGCCTCCAGTGCTCCCTGAGGCCAGGGCTGAAGAGCAGAATCTGCAGCAGCCTCGGTGGAACCATCCTGACTGAATGCCAGCAAGCACAAGATGAGAACCCAATTAGTAGCCATGCTTCCTCCGGATCAGCAGATTAAGGAGCATGCAGATTAAACGAGGAGATGGGGACTTCGATCAAAAAAAATGCGGCTCCGATGGGAATCCCATCGGAGCCGCAAATCCAGATCTCAGCAAGGATCAGGGGCAGACGCCGTAGCTCTCGCAACCCAGATCATCAGCAGTCATGTCGACTCCACAACTGTCGAAGGGTGCTACCGGAGTAGGACCGCCCGAGAAGAGGTGGGAGAAGTGGTAAATCGCATCCGCGATCGAGATCATGCCGTCGTCGTTCTCATCCAGGGAATCGAGACAGGTCGGATCGGTCATGGCCCCACCAAAGATGTACTGGAGAATACCAATCGCGTCAGAGATGTCGTAGGCACCGTCATTGTTGGTATCACCGCGAATGAAAGAAACTCCGCATTCGTTGACCGTAATCTGGAAACTGACCTCAGTCACAAATCCAACGGCATCGGTAGCGATAACGGTCACGGTGTGCGTTCCCACCTCGAACTCTGTTCCAGATTCATGAGAGCTGGTGATCGTGCCGCCGTCACAGTTGTCGGAGATTTCCGGAGCCTGCCAGGTCACGATCGCTGTGCAGGTTGACGGATCCGGCTCGGCGAAGATGTGAGCCGGAAGGTTGATCACCTGAGGAGCCTCGTTGTCGATGACATTGATCGTAATCGAGGTCGTGTTGGCATTGCCTTCACTGTCGATGGCCACGTAGTTGACCACTGTTTCACCCAATGGCAGGAAATCACCCTGCTCAACGGTCGACTGCAGATTGGCAACCTCGCAGTTGTCAACCACCGTCGGCTCAGGCCAGAACGCATTTGCACCGCAAAGACCGGGATAGTTGTTCAACTCAACGTAGGAAACTACGTTCAGGAACTGGGGACCATCCTTGTCAACAACATTGACCGTGAAGCTCTGTGTTGAAGTGTTGCCGTAGAAATCGGTCGCAGAGTAGGTGATCTCAGTGATACCCGGCTCAAAGAAAGAACCACTGCTGTGGGAAATGCTGATGGGCATCAGATCACTGCAGTCCTCGATGATCGGCTCAACCCATGAATGGATTGCTCCACAGGAATCGAAGTCATTGGTCAAAATCACGTTTTCGGGCAAGTTGCTAATGGTCGGCGCTTCCGCGTCGGCAACATTGACGAAGAAGGAAGAACTGGAAGAGTTACCAGCACTGTCTGTCGCTGTGTAAGTGATGGTGTTCAAACCGATCGGAATCAGATCACCGGAACTGAAAGTGCTGGTGAGAGTGACATCCGAACAGTCTGAGGTCACAGGAGGATTCCAGGACATCGGGACTCCGCACTCACCGATCAACGCTGTTCCCACAAGGTCTGCAGGCATGTCGCTGATCGTCGGCGGCTCGATATCGATAATGCTGATCGTCACCAACTGTGCATGTTCATTACCGCTGGCATCCATTGCGGTGAAGACCACTGTGTGATCTCCGATGGCAAACACGGATCCTGAAGCGTGGCTGGAAGTAACGGTGACGTCTGCAGCTGCACTACAGAGATCCGCCGCCGTAGGCATCGGCCATGTAGCCAATCCCTCACAGGTACCCAAAGTACTTGAGAAGCTCATCGTCGCCGGAAGATTTGTGAAGAAGGGTGATTCCGTATCTTCAACAATCACCTCAAAACTGGACTGACTGCTATTGCCCCATTCATCCATTGCCGTGTAGGTAACGGTGGTGCTTCCCAGCACAAACATTTGCCCGCTGTTGTAGTCAGAAGTGATGAAGGATCCCGAGCAATCTTCGGTGGAAGGAGTCTCCCAGGTTGCCGGGCCAGAGCAGTTACCAGCAACGTTGGAAACCGTTACCGTTCCAGGCAGATTGATGATTGTCGGTGCTTCTGTGTCCTGAACCTCAACAAGGAAACTGTCTACGGACTCAAGGCCACTATTGTCGATCACGCTGTAGAACACAGTGGTGGTTCCCACCGGGAACTCAGACCCCGAGGGAATCGAGGGCGTGATAGAGGCAATTCCGGAACAATCGGTTCCACTCGGTGCAGACCAGGTGGCCACACCCGTGCACAGGCCCGGGCTGTTTTGGACGATCACCGTATCCGGCATATTTGCGATTTGCGGTGCTTCCTGATCGATCACTGTCACGTGGAATGAGGCCTGCGAGGAGTTACCTGCGGCATCTGTGGCTGTGTAAATCACTTCAGTCGTACCGATATCGAAAAGGCTTCCGGAAAGATGCGAAGAAGCCAAATCAGCAGATACACAATCGATGGCCTGCGGGTCACCCCAAGTGGCTGCTGCCTGACAAGATCCCAGATCTGCGGTCACCGTGATATCGGTGGGCATATCAATGATCTGCGGACTTTCACCATCCAGGACTGTGACCAGGAAACTGGCTGTCGACTGGTTGCCCTCGGTATCGATTGAGGTGTAGAGAACCTCCGTCACACCCATGGAGAACAAATCACCCGGAGAGTGACTGGCAGTCATGCTGCTGAAGGTACAGTCACTGGTCGAGGGTTCGCTCCAAATCACGTTAACCCCACACATGGGCGTGGTATTCGTCACCGTCACATCCTGGGGCATATTCGAGATCGTCGGATTCTCGCCATCGGAAACAACCACGAGGAAAGAACCCATGGTGCTGTTTCCTGAATCATCCGAGAAGGTGTAGGTGATGATATGGGATCCGATACCCAACTCTGCACCGTTGGCAAAATCACTGGTAGCCGTGACCTGACCACAATCGGTCGCTACAGGCTCAGGCCATGTGACGACGGCGGTGCAAGAATCGATCGGCGTTGAAACATGTACCGGTTCAGGCAGCTGCTCCACCGTCGGATCAGTGGTGTCGAGAACGATCACCGTGAAGCTGTGGTTCGTCTCATTCAGGTCCGCATCCAGAGCGGAGTAACTCACAAGAGTTTCTCCCACCGGGAAGATCTCACCCGGCTGGTGATTGGAAGTGACCGTGACCGCTCCACCACAGTTGTCGATGAAGGAAGGAACGGTCCAGTTTGCGACGGCATCACACTCTTGAGTACTGTTACCCACGAAAACCGGGTCAGAGGGTGCTTCCAGAAGAACTGGAGCCTCTGCATCGAGGACACTCACGGTAAAGCTCTGTTGACGGCTGTTACCAGATAGGTCCACTGCGGTCGCTGTAACGGTCGTCACCCCTTGGGGGAAGACCGATCCTGATTCATGACTCAGTGTGAAAGAGGAGGTCGAACAGGGATCACTCGTCTGAAGTGGCTCCCAGGTCACGATTGCCTCACAGGTTCCCTGATCGTTGGAGACCGAGATGTTTTCAGGGAACGCAGTAAATGTCGGAGCAAGATCGTCGACGACCGTGATCACAAATGAATCCGTGGTCGCATTTCCACTGGCGTCGGTGACGATGTAAGTCACCGTCGTGTCACCCAGAGGAAGGAAGGCTGGATTGTCATGGCTCTTTTGGACTGTCATTGACTGGCAATCCAGAGGTGCCGGCTCCTGCCATGTCACCGTTGCACCACAAACACCTTCGTCGACTCCAGCAGTGAAACTTTGCGGAATCCCGACAATCGTGGGACCTTCGTTGTCCTCCACGACGACATTGAAGAAGAGGTTTGTCGTGTTATTGAAATCGTCAGTGGCAGCATAGGTCACCAGGGTACTTCCCACCGGGAAGATGTCGCCTGACTGGTGATTTGAAGTGATGGTCAGTTCAGCATCGCAAGCATCCAGGGCCAAAGGCTCATCCCAGGTTACCACCGCTCCACAAGTTCCTGGATCAATCACCGTCGTCATACTTGGCAGTGTATCGACAAAGGTCGGTGCATCCCGATCCTCCACGAGAATCATGAAGCTGGCGGTGGCGGTGTTTCCGGAAGAATCTGTGGAGGTGTAAGTCACCTCAGTCTGACCCACCGGGAAACTGGTTCCAGGGACATGACTTGCGGCGAATCCGACCGGCTCGCAGTGATCGAATGCAGTCGGAGTCAACCAGAAGACCGTGTTGGCACAAGCACCCGGAACATTACCCACAGTGATATCTGCAGGCATGTTGAGCAAACTCGGTGCCTCCACGTCGGTCACTGTCACGTTGAATGTGAATTGGTCCACCTCACCACCACCATCGGAAGCGGTGTAGGTCACCGTCGTGACTCCCTTGTCAAAGAAAGACCCGGAAGCATGGGACGAGGTGACGACAACATCTGCACAATCGTCAGTGGCAGTGGGCTCATCCCAGAAGATCTGGGCCTGGCAGATTCCGATGGCAGCAGTGGAACTTTGATCGGTCACCACTGAGCTGAACGCAGGTGCATTTCCATCGGTCACAGTCACGTTGAATGTTGAGGTGCTGACATTGCCACTGTCATCAATCGCGGTGTAAGTCACCGGTGTCACTCCAACAGGGAAGACGGTGTCCGGTGTATGAGAACCACTGATCGTTGAAGTTCCGCAGGAATCAGTGGCTGTTGGCTCGATCCACGTCACCAGAGAACTGCACTCACCCGGAGTCACCGCTTGAGTGATGTCTGCAGGCACTCCCTGGAATGTCGGACCGAATCCATCGGTCACCGTCACAGGGAAAGTGATCGTCGAGAAGAATCCGGCCAGATCAGAAACCTCATAGGTGACATCCGTGGTTCCCAACGGGAATGGAGTTCCCGGATCATGAGAAGCGGTGTAGGTGAGGTTGGCGGAGCAGTCGATGGCGATCGGCGGATTCCATGTCACCGGCTCGGAACAGTCTGCTGTACTGGTCGCTGCAGAGACCGGTCCGGGGGTGCTGACAAAAACGGGTACATCGAGGTCATTCACGGTCACCGTGAAGGAACCCACCCGTTCATTACCTGAAGGATCGATAGCCGTGTACACAACGGTCGTCACACCCACACCAAAAGTGGAAGGAGGATCGAAGTTGCTGACAGGCT
>JAPOLY010000003.1 GCA_029976805.1 bacterium | reverse complement strand
TCGGGTCAACATTCATCTGGACACACTCGATGGTGAGCGAGTTCGTCAAATCATGCGTCTAGCGGATCTCGACAAAATTCTTGCGGGAATCGATGCCGCATCCGCAGCCGGTCTGACGCCCATCAAACTGAACTCTGTGGTAGTCCGGGATCTCAATGACAATGACCTCGTGGAAATGGCACGCCTTACCATCGATCAACCGATTCATGTCCGATTTATCGAGTTGATGCCGTTTGGGAGTGGAGAGCCGGAAGAGATCGCACGGCAGCAAGTTGTACCGTCAGCAGAGAGTCGTCAGAAGATTGAAGCCTCTCTCGGTGAGTTGATCCCCGATCCTTCCCCTGATCCGGCGGATGAGAGTCGCAACTTTCGCTTCGCCAATGCCCAGGGAAACATTGGTTTCATCAGCCCCGTCAGCGATCCCTTTTGCGGATTCTGTAATCGTGTTCGACTTTCGGCTGAGGGCAAACTTCTTTTGTGCCTGCTGAGAGACGACGAGGCTGATCTGCGCTCCGTGATCCGTTCTGGTGGCGGAGTCTCAGTGATTCGAGAAGCTCTCAGTAAAGCCATTCTTCAAAAACCGGTGGGGCATGCCCTCGATCAGGGGATTCACTCCAGCCGTCGCATGCACGAAATCGGCGGCTAGGAGAAGTTTTTTGAAGCTGATCCTGCGAATCCTGCCGATCCTGCTGGTTCTTTTCATTCTCATTCAGTGGTTTGTGATCGGTGTCGCTCCACCCAGAGAACGAATCATCGATTCGATAGTGGGCATGCAGGAGGGGTTCAATCGACAGCGAGCCGGCGATGTGCTGGTTCACTGCACCGAAGATTTCTCTGAATCGACCTACAACATGGATGCCTCCTCTTTCAGGGGAGCACTCTTCAGAATCTTTATGGGTCAACGGGACAAAAGCGATCAGTCATTTCTGTGGCGTGTGGAGGTTCAGCAAGACGAGGTGGACATCGATCCGGATCCCGAAGGGGAAGGGGTCAACAGTGTCGATGTCTCTGCATCTGTTCACTTTTTTCGGGTAGCCAACCCGGGTTCTCCTCCTGTCTGGATCATGCGGATTCGGGCCCAGGCGATCCGTCAGGAGAATGGAGACTGGAAGTTCAGGAGTGCGAGCTTCAAAACAGTTCAGGGGCGGATGCCCTTCTAGAGCGGGCTCTTTGAATTCGAAGTCAGCTGTATTCGACTCAGTTTCAGCCCACATCCCGTCGTTCAAAAAGCGCAACACCCAATCCGAGCATGCCGAGAATCGTCAAGAGTCCCCACACGCAGGCCCAGCCGAGTGAGGCCAGGCTGACATCTCCACCTCGTATCAGGCCATCTGAAATCCACAAGCGCTGCAAATCCGGGACAAAACGGGACCATGTTTCCCCATTTCCCCAAGAGCCAGCGAGGATGCCGGAAAAGAGAGTTCCCACGGTCACCGCAAGAGTTGCAGGTGTTGGCAAGCGGGTAGAAGCAGTCAGGGCGATCGCCGAAAGAACGAGGACTGCCAAATGGACCAACAGCATTGCTGCGAAGATGTTGGAGTTCACCTGATGAAGTGGAGAGACCCAGTCTCCTTCTGGTGTGAGACTGAGGGTGACCCATGCTGCGAGGTTGAGAAGCAGTGCGCAGGCTGGCGAAAGGGCAGCTGGGAAACTGTGCCCCCTGCGGTGTTGAAGGGTGGCGAAGAGCAAAGCGAGAAGGAGCCCCGCAGTTGCAAACAAGAGTACCGGAATTTCGTCTGCGATGAATCTTGAGTGAATCGTTCGATGTCGAATCGCAAGCAACAGGGTTGCAACCCAGGAAAGCTGGGCGAGTGTCATTGCTCCAGCAATGCCCAGAAATTTTCCTGAAAGAAGAACCCAGCGGGGGACTGGTTTTGAGAGCAGAACCATAACGGTTCGCCTGCGAATCTCATCTCCGAGACTGGAAGCCGCTGTAAATCCTCCCAGGAACAGCCCGACAGCGAGCATCGAACTGAGGCTGATATCCACCAAAAGGCGGTTCTCGTCACCCAGTGCAAAGGAACTGAGCACCGGGGATACAGCGATCAAACCGACGCCGGTGAGCAAGAGCACCGCATGGAATGATGGCCGCAGGGCCTCCGTAAACGCCGAGCGGGCAATCAAAAGAAGTGTCTTCCGATTTTCCAATCGATCGATCCTCTCGAATTCGATTTGCAGGATTGTTCGAGTTCACTCTCCGTGCCCTTATACTATCCATCCCTGTCAACGGGAAAGCCATCTGGTTTGGGAAGGGAGATAAGCCCATGTCAAAGACCGTGATCCAAGTGGGTGGCCTTTGGAAAATTTTTCGTGACTTTTGGCTTCGGCCTCGAGTTCATGCCCTCAAAGGGATTGACCTGCAGGTGAATGAGGGAGAGGTCTTCGGATTTCTTGGACCCAACGGATCAGGCAAGTCGACCACGATTCAAATCTTGCTGGGGCTCCAGTTTCCGACCCGGGGCAATGTATCTGTTCTGGGATCTGATCCCGGTTCTGTCGAATGCAAAAAAAGAATCGGTTATCTGCCGGAAGATTCTGTTTTCTATCCTTTTTTGACCGGTCGGGAAATGCTCTCTCTTTGTGCCCGACTGAGCCATGTTCCAAAAAATGACAGGGATGCGAGGGTGGAGGCCCTTCTCGATATGGTCGGTTTGACGGCCGCAGCAGATCGTGAAATTGGTGATTATTCCAAGGGGATGCAGCGAAGAATCGGAGTCGCTCAGGCATTGGTCCACGATCCCGACCTTGTCATTCTGGATGAGCCGACCAATGGTCTCGATCCGATCGGAGTTCGGCAGGTCAAGGATTGGATCCGCGGATTGAAAAAACGTGGCAAAACCATCCTCATTACCAGCCACCTGCTTTCGGATGTGGAAGAGGTTTGTGATCGGGTTTCGATCCTCTACGGCGGAAAAGTTCAAAGTGAAGGCGCTGTGAAAGAGATACTCGAGCATCAGGGACGGAGTGAGTGGATTACGCAGAGTCCCGGCGAAAATCAGCGCAAGGAACTTGACCGGGCTTTTGCAGATCAGGGGGTCGAAGTTTTTTCAGTCGACACCAGTCGCAGGACTCTGGAAGACAAGTTTCTCGAAACGGTTCAGTCTGCCCGTGAAGATGGTCAGGAAACGGAGGGGGCCGAATATGGTGGACAACTGCCAGCGTTCCTTAGTGGGCCGGAGGAATCCTCTTGAGTCTGTGGATCTCCACGCCTCTTGCCCTTCTTTTGCTGTGGGGATTGCTTGCTGCTTTGCAGTTTGTGGTCCGTAGAGGAGGGAGTTTGGCCGCAGTGACAGAGGTCATGGTGGCTGAAGTCTGGCGCAGGAGATTTCTACCGATCGCCGGTTTGATCCTGATTACCGGTCTGGTTTGCCTGCCGTTCATTTTGGGAGTCGATTCAGTAGACCCCGATGATCGCCGAACTCTGTTGCAATATGGTCAGGGTTGGACTGGCCTGGTCACCCTTGCTTCGATCCTCGTTATGGGTTGCTCGACTCTGGCGGATGAGAGATCCAGCGGTCGATTGGGGTATTTATCACTGAGACCTGGTTTGTCATATCGCTGGTTACCCGGGAAATGGCTCGGAATGATCTGCTCAGCGATGATTCTTTTGATTCCTGCGACGTGGTTGTTGATTTCCCAGATCACCGATTCTGAAGGAGGCTGGGACAACCCTTCCACAATTCTCCCCGTTTCAGCAGAGCAGTTTTCAGTGACTGCTGAAGACGTTGAGTTTTTTCTGCTTTTCAAGTTGGAGGAGAGTCCTCTGGAGTGGGGGCAGTATTCAGATGAAGAGGGACGAGCCAGAGCCCGACAACTTCTTCAGCGGGAGGCCCGTTCGATCGCTCTGGGGGCGACGGCATATCTGGACTTTACCCTTCCTGAAGGGGGTGGTTTGGAATCCGATTCCGCGGATTCAATGCGCCTGAGTTTACGCCCCGCTTTGGGCAAGGCCCATCGATCGCGGGTGGCCAGGCTCAGAGTTTCGGGTGAGGATTTCAGTCGTGATTTGCTCGTCACCAATGGACAACGGATCTCCGTTGAGATTCCTTCCAAACTGATCCGGAATGACAAACTCTCTTTGGAAGTGGAATTTCTTGGGGCTGTTGCGGAAGAAGTCGTCATTCCTTCCCTGTACTGGATCGACAGGAATGCCGTAGAGCTTCAGGTTCCCAAAGGGACCTTCGCGGAATCGCTGATCCGTTCACAACTGTTGTTGCTGGCCCGTTGTGCATTCGTAGCGGCTCTCTCCCTGGCTGTTTCAACCTTCCTGGGTTTTCCTGTCGCCACCTTGTTGGTCTTCTGCTTTTTGTTGGCGGCAACAGGGGGAGGATTTGTGGGGGCGTTTGAGGAGACTGGGCCGCAAACGATGGTGGATCCGCGTCAGGAGTCCGATTCGCGAAGAGTGATCGATCTGCTGGCTTTGGGTGGAGAAAAGATCGTTCACAGCCTTCGTGACTGGAAACTCAGCTCCAGGGCGGAGCAGGTATCCGCAGGAGAATACATTGCGGGGCAAGATGTTTGGGGGGGAGTCTTCCGATTGGCAGGAGTCTGGTCTTCCCTCGCCTTGTTGCTCGGTTCCTTTCTGCTTTCCAATCAGGAAAAGTCGACGGGGGATGACCGATGAATCATCGCTCTGTTCTCAAACCCCTGCTCTTTTCATTGCTTTGCTTTCTTATGGCGGCGGCAAGTACCGTTCCACTCGATCGACACTACCGTCAGGACCGATTGGCCCTGCCCGTATCTGCGGCAGCCGGCGTTCCTGCAGATGTGCTGCTTCTACAGCAGTCATTGGGAGCTTTTCGTGGTTGGGCCATCAATGCATTGTGGCTTAAAGCCCTCGAACGCAGGGATCAGGGTGAACTTCACGAATCTCTCGAATTGGCGCGCTGGATTCTCAAGCTTCAACCCTATTTTCCGCGGGTATGGAATTTCCAGTCATGGCTTTTGGCTTTTGAATTGGCTCTGGATACACGGGATCCCCAGGAGAGATGGAACTGGGTCAGTGAATCCATCCGATTGCTTCGCACTGAGGGATTGAGATCGAATCCTCTCAGCGACGAGATTCACCGGCAGTTGTCATACCTGTTCTGGTTCAAGTTGGGGGAGAGCAGAGACGACGCGGCACCATACTTCAGGCGTGAATTGTTTCGGCAGTGGCAAGGGATCCTCGGAGCGGCTGTAAATCAGTCCGAAGTACAGCAGGATCTTCTCCGTGATCTGTCTCCTGAAAAGGTTTCGTTCATCGTCGAGGATCTGAATATGGACCCGCAGTTGATGCTGGAAATCAGCGATCGCTTCCCTGGGCTCGATTGGCGTGTTCCCGCAAGTCATGCGATTTACTGGGCGATACAGGGTTTTCTTCGTCAGGAAACCGGAGAGATATCCCCGAGATTGACTGACGACCTCTTTGAGTCGGCATTGTTCTCGAGTCATGTTCGGATTGGTCTCCAGCAGCTGATCGTCCATGGGCGACCGATTGTTTCGGAGACCACGGGTGAGTTGATTGCAAATGGACCTGTTCCGGAACTTCTTCCGGTCTTCCTGCGTTCCCTTGAAGCGTTGGGTGGGGGCGAGATTCCTGACGAGTTCAGGGATCGGGCACGGGAAATTGTCACGGACACGGCTCTTCAGGCCTGGCTTCTCGGTGAAGACGATTTGACGGTGGAGATCCTCTCCCAGTTGGAGTTGTTTGATATTGAACCGGTAAAAGATCCAACGAATCTGGTGAGTCACCTTTCTGAGGTGGTTCGCGGAAAGTTGGATCCGGATGAACCGGTGACGATGATCTCGATTCCGATCATGGCCAGAGGGTTGATCGCCCTGTCGGGCGGAGGACTTCAAATCGAGTACACTCGAGGGAGTCAGATTGTCGAAATACTCGAATCGGGTTTGAAAGAGACTGAGATTCAGCGCAGTCGTGCGATTTCCATTGCAGAGGCTTTGAGAAGCCCCAGAGCCAGTGCGCCTCTTTCAGTGAAGCAGCAAATTTGGCAGAATTTGCCAGAGGCGTTTCGTCAGGGATTGGACGCGGGAACACGTAGCGTGCTGCGAGATGATGCCCGCAAGAGTGGTGCCGATCCGAATCAGGTATTTCCGGGTCTGGAATCTTCCATTGGCAAGGATCGCTGACCAGAAATGACTGAAAAAATGCAGAGTGGAAAGTCAGGAGGAGTTCACGTGGCCGATCAGATTCAGCAGATGCCCAAAGTGCAACTGCACGACCACCTCGATGGTGGCTTGAGACCGGAATCGATTCTGGAACTGGCAGACGCTCAAGGTGTGACTCTTCCGGAGTCAGACCCCAAAGCATTGGGTGAGTGGTTTTTTCGTGGAGCTGCTCAGGGCGATCTTCCCAAATACCTCGAGGGGTTCGCTGTGACCACAGCGGTGATGCAGGATGAAGAATCACTGCAGAGAATTGCCCGTGAACATGTAGAAGACCTGTCTCGGGATGGTGTGATTTATGGAGAGATCCGCTTTGCTCCTGTTTTACATACCGCCAGAGGATTGTCGATGGAGCAGGTTTTGGAAGCGGTCCTCGAGGGAGTTCGTATCGGTAGTGAAACGACAGGGACTGTTGCACGGATCATCGTCTGTTCCCTGCGTCACATGGATCCTGCAATTTCCCTCGACTCGGCTAAGGTGGCGGTTCAATACCGCGACAGGGGTGTTGTCGGCTTTGATCTGGCCGGTGATGAATCGGGCCATCCTCCCGCAGATCACAACGATGCCTTTCAATTTCTGCGCCAGAAAAATTTCAACATCACCATACATGCAGGGGAAGCATTCGGTCTGTCATCCATCTGGCAGGCCATCCAACATTGCGGAGCCCATCGCATCGGTCATGCGACCCGCCTGGTGGAGGATGACACGGTTCCCGGAGACCACCGGGGAACATTGGGTGAGTACATCCTTGATCACAGAATTCCTCTCGAAATGTGCCTCTCTTCCAATCTGCACACCGGAGCCGTCACCGACCTGAAAGCGCATCCGTTTCCGCGCTATCTCCGGGAGGGGTACCGGGTAGCGCTGAACGTCGACAACACCTTGATGTCCAAAACGACATTGACCCGGGAGTGGGAACTCGCCAGGGAACTGTTTTCTCTGGATCTTCAGGATTTTGAGAGGATCGCCATCAACGGGGTCAAAGGGGCGTTTTGCGAGCACTCTTTGAGGAAGACCCTGATTCAGGACCAAATCGTGCCTCGTTTCCGGGCACTTCAGGGCGATGCGAGTTGAACGGCAGCAGGACTTCGGAGATACTGAAACGCTACCCAAAGGGCAATGATCCACTTTGAAACCGTACCTCCTGTTCCAACGGACAGGTTGCTGGAAGTGGTTTCTCCAACCGTGCTCAGGCCCCTTGAACCATGAAGCCATTTGAGCCTTGCTTCCTGAACAGATCGACTCGCCTTTCTGAAGTCAGGTGTTGTGTCGATTTGAGCTCCGACGTGTTGTCGGTGGGGATTCAGGACGGGTGCAGATTTTGAATGACGGAGCTTAAGAAATGTCAGACCTGATTCAGCGTCTCAAGCAGCGGAATGTTGAAAAGAGATCGGTGGAGGTTTCTCTCGACGGGCGTGTCCTTTACCTCGTTGATGACTCCGAGGCGATCCAAAAGCAGCTGCAGGGGCAGGATCTGCCCTTGAATCATGGACTCGCATACCGGGACAACATTTCAACAGATGAAATGACCCCTGCTTACGTCTGCTACTACCACGACGAAACGCTGGGTGAATTCCCCTATGTCGGATACTCCGCTTCAGGAGAATTCCCTTTCACAAGGAACTCTGTTAAAGAGGGTGGCTTTGCTGCCAGCGTCAGTGGAAAACGCAGAGGAAAGGGATCCAGCCGAGAGGCTTCTCCCTACGCAGAACTTTGCGCCGGAATCCATCTGGTCTTCGCTGAAAACATCGAACGAATCTACCAGCAGAATTGTCATAATCTCGGATTGTTGACCTGTACGGACATGTCAGTACTCGAGCGCATGATCGCTGGAGAAACGGTTTCGTTGGAGGCCTTTACCTGTGGCAAGGATCCCGTCACCACCCAAATCATCGAGTGGGGTGGACTCTTCGAATTCAATCTGGCGCGAATCCAGGGCAAGGTTGATCTTCCTGGACCCAAGGTTGCAGCCGAGCCTCAAACGATTACCCAGAAGATCTTTGCCCGTCACCGGGTCATCGACTCATCCACATACGAAGTGGGTGGAGAAAGTGCTGTGGTCGGCGATGCCGGTTTCTTTGCGACAGACCTGCGATTCAGCCATGAGTACGTGACTCCGATGGCTGCTACCTTCTTCGAGGAGAAGGTGGGCAAGGGCGAGCCCCTCAACGATCCGGGTTCCATCATTTTGTTCCGTGATCATTTGACCTTCCTTGAGCAGGCAATGACTCCCGAGCGGAAGAAGATGGGCCTTTTGAATACTGCTGAGCAGTTGAAGATCAAGCAGCAAAACTTCGCAGACACTTACGACCTGACTCTTCATGGAGAAACAGAGCACGGTGGATCAGAGGCGATCTGTCACTCCAAAATCTTGCAGGATTATGCCGAGCCTGGTCACCTGATCATCGGCAGTGACTCTCACACTCCCCATTCGGGAGCGGTGGGCTGTGTGGCATTTGGTGTCGGTACCACAGCCATTTTCAATTCGTGGATTACCCGTGATGTTTACTCGCTGGTTCCAGAGTCGGTAAGAGTTGAAGTGCGTGGCAAGCGTCCGGATGGCGTGACTGCCAAGGACATGATGCTGGCGATCCTGCGGACACCCTATGTTACCGAAGGACATGCGATTGGAAAAATGGTTGAGTACTGTGGTGAAGCCGTGCGCGATCTTTCCATCGATGAGCGGGCAACGATGACCAACATGGCTGCCGAAGTGGGAGCTTTCAGTGGAATCGTATGTCCTGATGAGAAGACCGTCGAATTCCTGGTCGCTGAACGCGGGATGGATGAAGGGCGTGCACGCGAGCTTTGCCAAGGACTCGAAAGCGATGAGGACGCTGTTTATTGTCACGAGATTGTAATCGACGCCGCATCCCTTGAGCCTCTGGTTGCACTTCCAGGAGATCCAGGAAATGGACTTGAGATCTCCAAACTGGATGAAACTGTGCGCATCGACATCGCCTACGGTGGTTCCTGTACTGCAGGTAAAAAAGAGGACATGGATATGTACGCCCTTGTTCTCAAGGCGGGCCTCGAGCGTGGAGAGCGTGTACCCGAGGGAGTAGAGTTCTGGATTCAGTTCGGCTCACAGGAGGTCAAGGAGTACTGCCGTGAGCAGGGATATCTGGAAATCTTCGAAAAGGCCGGTGCACAGGTGATCGAGCCCTCTTGTGGGGCCTGCATCAATGCAGGGCCGGGAATCAGCCGATCTCCGGATCAGGTCAGTGTCAGTGCCATTAACCGAAACTTCCCGGGGCGATCCGGCCCAGGTCAAATGTATCTCGCCAGTCCCCTGACTGTGGCTGCGAGTGCTCTTGCCGGAGAAATCGTCGCATTTGAGGGATAATGACGGGCGATAGCCTGTCTGGATTCTTCTTCATGGCTCCGTTGGCACTCACGGAGTGCCGGCGATTTGGCGAAGTTGCATTCGTTTTTGAACCTGCTCCCGTATTGGTTTGATCAGGTCCTCCCAGGATCTTCCTTCAAAGGTCGAACGGTTCCGGAAGTGCGCCTGGGGAATCTGAATCGCTCTTCGAGCAAGAAAATCCCTGACTACCGGGAAGCAGCGAGGGTCTTCCGAACTGAACATCGGGTCCAGGTCCTGCCACCAGAGTTCACCCCGGTGCAGAATGAGTTGATCCGAATCTTCGACGGGCGAGTGGAATTCGTTTTCAAGTTCATGAATGATGTGGCGAATCAGGGGGATTGAGCCCTCGGTGATTCGGGTTTCCACCCGTCGCATTTGTTCCAGTGCATGCATTTTTTTCTGCAACGAATCTTGATCCATCGGGAGATCCCTTTCTTCGGGAGAGCCATGGACTGATCGCAATGAGGGTTTGTAGGAGGGGTTCAATGTTTGAAGGAGATTCCGGGGTTCGAATCGGAACCTCCTCCTGGTCCGAGAAAAGTTGGGTCGGGTCCTTCTATCCCGAAGAAACTGTCCCTGCCGATTTCCTCAAACATTACTCACTGCGGTATGACACAGTAGAAATTGATTCGACCTACTACGCCACCCCCCGGGATTCGACGGTCAGGAATTGGCGCACACGAACTCCGGATCAATTCCTCTTCACAGCCAAGGTTCCCCGAGAGATCACCCATGAGAGAGTTCTGGTCGAGGCGAGGGAATCGATGGAGATCTTCATCGAAACCATGCAGTGGTTGGGGGAGAAGCTGGGCCCCTTGCTCTTGCAGTTTCCCTATTTCAACCGAAAGGCGTTCGCGGGACCGGCGCCCTTTCTGAAGCGTCTTGAACAGTTTTTGCCTCACTTTACTCATGAGGTTTCATTGGTGGTGGAAGTTCGAAATCCGAACTGGATTCATCCAAATCTGGTCGAGGTGGTAGAAGGCTGTGGAGCGACTCTCGCATGGGTCGATCAGGGTTGGATGCCTCCGGCGCAGGAATGGGTCGAGAGACTGGGTCTGCCTCGAAGGCAGAATGGATATTTCCGGTTTCTGGGTGACCGAAAGGAAACGGAAGCACTGACCCAGACCTGGGATCAGCAAGTGTTGGATCCCAGAGAACGACTGCAACCCTGGATAGAAATCATGAAATCATTCAGGGCCAGCGGAGGAGACGTTTTCGGTTTTTTCAACAACCACTACGCGGGTCATGCACCCGCGACGCTGGAGGACTTTCGCACCCTGTGGTCGTCTGATCACTCATCCTCATCTTCAGGGGAGTAACCGGTTTCCAGTCCCGGCCATGATCCAACCCTGTATACGAGCATCAGGTTGGTTCTACCCATTTTGTGAGTAGGTGCGCCCATAAGCAGAACCAGCTTGTCGCCGGAGACTGCCAGCCCGTCTTCTTGTAGAGTCCTGTCGAGGATCTCGATCAATTCATCGGTGGAGGTCGCCGGGCGGATTTTATAGGGTCTGAC
Source organism: bacterium (assembly GCA_029976805.1). Lineage (GTDB taxonomy): Bacteria > Planctomycetota > UBA8108 > UBA1146 > UBA1146 > UBA12191. Next base: position 70,762 of record JAPOLY010000003.1, on the reverse strand, counting down.
TCCCCAAACGAGGCTCAGTCTGTTTCGCACCTCTGGATGGGTGGTGAACGCCATGATCGGGCGTTCCGGCCTTCTTCTTGAAGCCAATAGTGCCGTGGAACCTGACTGGGTGAAGGCCACCAGAGCATGGGCATTGACGTGATGGGCCAGCTGGCAGCCTGCGTCGGTGACTGCTTCAGGTGTCGAGTCGACCGACCGCTCCCGACGTCTCCGCTGGGTCATTCTTCCAGAGTTGTTTTCCGTATAAGAGATCACGTCTGCCATCATCTGTACGGACTCCACAGGATATTGACCAATGGCTGTTTCTGAAGACAGCATGACGGCGTCAGTACCGTCGAGGACAGCATTGGCGACATCACTGGCTTCTGCCCGGGTTGGTCGAGGATTGTAAGTCATGCTGTCGAGCATCTGTGTCGCAGTGATGGTGGGTTTACCCATACGCAAACCTTCAGAGATGATCTGCTTCTGGAAGAGAGGGACCTGTTGAGGAGGAATCTCCACACCCAAATCGCCACGTGCGACCATCGTTCCCCAGGACTTCTGCAAAATCTCATGGAGATTGGTCACCGCAGCCGGTTTTTCGATTTTCGAAATGATGGGGATCTGTACTCCCTCACCATTGAGAATGTCATGAAGTTTTTGGACGTCCTGTTGTTTTCGAACAAATGAGAGTGCCAGAAAGTCGACTTTTTCTTTGACTGCGAAAAGAACGTCTTCTTGATCCTTGTCAGTGATCGCAGGAGCGGAAACTTTGGTCTCGGGGAGGTTGATTCCCTTGCGAGGATGAATCAGCCCAGAGTTAAGAGCCCTGGCGATGACCAATCCTGATTCGACCCGAATCGTCTCAAGGGCGATGTTACCGTCATCGATGAGGATCGGTTCTCCAACCATGAGGTCCTGATCGAGAAGATCATAGTCACTGCCAATCTCACCCGCCTCGGGTTCACGATTGACCGCAAAGGCGACCTCCGCCCCGGACTCGACAGGAATCGGGTCACCTGAAAAATCAGAGACTCTGATTTTGGGACCCTGAAGATCGTAGAGAATCCCCACCGGTTTGCCCACTTTTTGAGAGACTTCACGAACCAGTGTCATCGTTTGTCGATCACGGTCGTGGGCTCCATGGGAGGCGTTGATTCTGATGACGTCGAGTCCCGATTCCATCATTCTCGCGAGGATCTCCGGATCGGAGGAGGCGGGGCCCAGAGTGGCGACGATCTTCGTCTGCCTGAGGGGTTGTGGTGCATGTGTCATGACTCAAGTTTCCAGATTGTGCCCTCAAGTGTAAAGGGAACCTCACCAACTAAAAAAAGAACCCGTGGATCCGGTGGATCCACGGGTTCTTTACCAAGTATTCCCAAATCGGCCAATTCAGGGGCAGGCAGGGAAGTTGGCACAATCGATGGCATCGGTGTCAGTGGGGTCAATACCACAGTTCGGGTAGGGAGCTGGGGGATTGTTTCCGTTGCTGAACAGGTTGCTCAGGAGGAAGACCGGGTCACTGATGTCAAAGGATCCATCATCATTCAGGTCACAGGCGTCACCACAGAGAGGAGTGCCCGCTCCACCGAAGAGGAAACTGAGTGCGGCGACAACGTCCGCGATGTTGTTGTTTCCGTCGCTGTTACAGTCTCCACGCACAAAGGTCGGTCCCTCCTCACAAAGGAGGGAGCAGGTGAGTGTGTTGACCGAGCCACCGCAGATATCGACCGCTTCGACAGTGAAGTTTGCTCCAGCGGGGGAGAAGGGCAGAGAACCACTGCTGCTGGTGGCATTGCCTGCGAGTGTGGCCACGAGCACTCCGTCAATAGAGACATTGATCGCAGAGTAGGGGCCAGGGCCTGTCCAGTTCAACAGGTATTCGCAACCGGTTCCCGGAACGTTCGAGGTCAACTCACAGACCAGGCTAGTAATCGGAGCGGGTGGGGTGAAGACAGGGCAGCTGTCGACAACACAGGCATCCGCAGAGGCAGTGCCATTAGCCACACCCCTGACACAGATGGAATCACTGGAGAGAGGGAGTGTCACCATCGCTGTGGTCGCCGTCCCGCTCAGGGTCTGAACCAGTGCTCCAGCGACTCTGATTTCAATGCTGTCATAGTTGGCACTGTTGCTCCATGAAATCATGGCGTTACAGGTGCAGACATCAGCATTGCTGACCACCGGAGTGGATGGAGCGGGCACAGCGATGTTGACATTTCCACCTGTAGTGGTGGGGAAGACGCTGACTCCACCGACGGTGAAGACGATGTTGGTCGATGGGTTGCCCAGCGTGGTTACCGGAGTCAACGGAGTACTCGTTCCGGGGTTGGCTGTAGCACTCACGGAATAGTTGAGCACTGCCACTTCCTGACCGGTACCGACTGGAATGGAATCCAGAGATCCACCGAAAGTGGTGATGCAAGCGAGGATCACTCCGGGACCATTGGCCGGGGCAAGATCTTCAAAAAAGTATTCAGCACCGATACCACCATTGAGCTGCGAAGTGATGGCGCCCTGATCAATCCCCAGGGGTGTCAAGACAGATCCGTCGTGGGTGACTCCGAAGGAAAACCCAAGTACGGGTGCGGCATTATCGATATTCACGGAAACCTGAGTGTTGCTTCCGGCAGCGGAAACAATATCCGTGACGTCCAGAGAATACTGACCGTGGACGGATCCAGTGATCACTGACGCGAGAATGAACGAAAAGAGCACTCGGAAAATCATGACAGCTCCTGACCTTTAAGAGGTCATATGAGGAATCCGGGAAAGGGTGGTTACCCGGAAAAATACAAATCGGGAATTCCCGATTTCGACCGCATCAGCGGCGGTATCATAACGATCGAAACCTATACCCCGTATTTGAACCATGAATTCGGGTTGGGGCAAGATCGTCAGTGGGTTGTTGGAGCCAATTTTGGACGAAAATTGGTACGGGAAAGGGTCGTGTCGGGTGAGGGGAGAGCTTTGTATCGCTTTCAGTGATCTGGTCGAAACGCTAACATCAGGGCACAAAGCGATACGTCCCCGATCGGTTTGGAGAAATCCCCATAGACCCCACTCCGGGACATGTCAGTTGAGAACAATGAAATCCACGGGCATGTCCTGTGAAATCAGAGGTGATCACCAATGAGCGAAATGATGAAAGCTCTGGTCAAACCCGGCCCTGAGCCAGGGTTGCGATTGGAAGAACGGCCTGTTCCCACAATGGAGTCGGGAGATGTCCGCATCCGTGTGGAAGCGACTTCCGTCTGTGGAACTGATTTGCACATTTACAATTGGGACCGGTGGGCACAATCCAAGGTTTCTCAGCCACTAATTGTAGGCCATGAGTTTTGTGGCGAAGTCATCGAAGTCGGATCTGCGGTCAGCGGATTCAAAGTGGGGGACAAGGTTGCAGCAGAATCCCATGTGTTCTGTGGAACCTGTCGTCACTGCACCGAGGGTCAAGCCCACATCTGTGAGAATGAAAAAATTATTGGCGTCCAAAGAGATGGCTGTTTTGCAGAACAGATCGTCATGCCGGAACGCTGTGTGTGGAAATCTCCTGAGGGCTTGCCCGTTGAGATTGCCACGCTTCAGGAACCCTTGGGCAATTCGGTTCATGTGGCGATGTCCGGAAGTGTCTCCGGCAAGGATGTTCTTGTCACGGGCTGCGGCCCCACAGGACTTTTCAGTATGGCCATCGCCCGAAAGTGTGGAGCGCGTTCCGTGACCGCCGTGGACGTTCAGTCCTACCGCCTGGATCTGGCCAGGGCATTGGGTGCGGATGAAGCTTGGAACCCGATGGAAGTGGACCTTGTTGACGCCTATATGAAAAAGACGGATGGCAAGGGTGCCGACGTAGTCTTTGAAATGTCCGGCAATGACAAGGCCATCGAGGATGGCCTCCGTTGTTTGGCCCGGGGAGGCGACTTCCGATTCTTTGGTGTGCCTTCCGATCGGGTTTCGGTCGATCTCGCCAGAGATGTGATTTTCAAGGGCTCCCGTCTTCAGGGGATCATTGGCCGCAAGGTTTGGGATACATGGAAAGACATGAATCGACTCCTCGAAGAGGGACTGGATCTCTCTCCGATTGTGACGCACAAGATTGCCCTCGAAGATTATGAGACCGCCTTCGAATTGATTCGTGAGGGCCAGTGCGGAAAAGTGGTGATGTTTCCCGGTGAAGGGGTTTGAGTCACCCGTGGTTTATGACGACGCTCACAGATTGATGTGAAAGAGTGTCCCGGCCTTGTAGGGGTTTGGGAAGGAAGAGAGTGACAGATGTTTTCTGCAAGAGACCGTTTTGTTGAAGAACTGCAATCGATTGAAGAAGCAGGTCTTTGGAAGCACGAAAGAGTCATCACTTCTCCCCAGGGATCACAGATTGCGACAGCAGAGGGCGAAGCCCTGAATTTTTGTGCAAACAATTATCTGGGGCTTTCCAGTCATCCGGAAATCATCGGTGCCGCAAGAGAAGCTCTTGATTCCCATGGATTCGGCCTGAGTTCTGTAAGATTTATTTGTGGAACCCAGGATATCCACAAGCAGTTGGAGGAGCGGATCTCCAGATTCCTCGGGACCGAAGATACGATCCTGTACACCTCCTGCTTTGACGCTAATGCAGGACTTTTCGAGACGATTCTCGGGCCTGAGGATGCCGTGATTTCTGACGAGTTGAATCATGCTTCCATCATTGACGGTGTCCGTTTGTGCAAGGCCTCAAGGTTTCGATACAAACACAGAGACATGCAGGATCTGGAAAGGTGTCTGTCCGAATCGGCCAGCTCGAGAACACGCCTGGTTGTGACGGATGGTGCGTTCAGCATGCACGGGGTTTTGGCACCGTTGGCAGAGATCGCAGATCTTTGTGACCGTCATGATGCAATACTGGTCGTCGACGACAGTCATGCGACCGGTTTTGTCGGAGAAACCGGCCGTGGTACACCGGAGTACTTCGGCGTTCAGGATCGGGTCGACATCATTACCAGTACCTTGGGCAAGGCTCTTGGTGGTGCCAGTGGTGGATTCACCAGCGGTCACCGTGAAATTGTTGAGATTCTTCGTCAGAGATCGCGACCCTATCTCTTTTCCAATACTTTGGCACCGACCATCGTCACCGCCGGAATCCGTGTCCTCGACCTCATCGATGCAGAGCCTGAGAGGGTGCGCAAGTCTCGTGAAAATACCCTCCAGTTCCGCGACGGAATGTCCGCAGCCGGATTTGACATCGCTGCCGGAGACCATCCTATCGTGCCGATCATGATCGGTGACGAGCGCAAGACGATGGAAATGGCGACAGCGATGAACGAGCGCGGCATCTTTGTCGTCGGTTTCTCCTACCCGGTTGTACCCAAGGGGCAGGCCCGGATTCGGGTCCAGATTTCAGCGGGCCATACCACTGAACAGATCGATCACGCCATCGGTGTCTTTACCGAAGTCGGCAAGGATCTGGGGCTTTTACGCTGAGTCTCGTGTCCGGATCCCCGTCCCCGAGGGTGTCGACGATCGTGATAATGTCCTGAATTCCTCCCCGGGGGTGGCTTCCACTTGCCCTTGGCCGGGCTTCTCAGGATAGTGTGCCCATAGGATCTGGAGGAACGATGAAGGTTCAGTGCCTCAAGGGATTCCGGGATTATCTCCCCGGGGAAATGCTGCAAAAAGAGCGCATGTTGTCTTCTGTCAGAGAAGTCTTTGAGCAGCATGGATATCCTCCATTGATGACTCCTGCCCTCGAATATGCTGAGGTCTTGACTGGCAAATACGGGGACGAAGGCGAGATGTTGTTGTATCGCTTTCGCGATAATGGGGATCGTGACGTGGCCTTGCGATATGACCTGACGGTTCCGTTGGCCAGAGTTCTTGCAGAGCACGGTGATATCGGCATGCCCTTCCGCAGATATCAAATTGCTCCAGTCTGGCGAGCCGAAAAGCCTGCTCGCGGAAGGTTTCGGGAATTCATGCAATGTGACGTCGATCTGATCGGGGTCGACAGTGCTGCTGCCGATGCGGAGATGCTGGTCATTGGTGCTGCAGTCATGCAGCGATTTGGCATCGAGTCCTACCGCTTGCGGATCAATCACCGCGGAATATTGACGGCTCTTTGTCGACTGGTGGGCCTTGAGGGTGCGACTGAAGCAGACTTTTTGCGAATCCTCGACAAGCTCGACAAGATTGGTGAAGAGAAGTTTCGCGCCGAGGTTGCAAAAATTCCGGGTTTGGATGAATCCGGTCTGGACAAGGTTTTGGAGGTGGTCCTCTGTGATCAGAAGGATCCTGCAGGGGTGCTCGATCACATCCGTTCCATCCTTGGAGATGACGATCTGGCGAATGAGGCCCTCGACCGAATGCACTCGATTCTCGAGATCGTCGATGCCGCTGGCATCGCTTCCAGTTGCCAAATCGACCCGTCTATCGCCCGTGGTTTGAGCTATTACACGGGTCTTGTCTACGAAACATTTCTCGATGAGCTGCCCCAGGTCGGATCGGTCATGAGTGGCGGGCGTTATGACGATCTTGTGGGCATGTTCTCTGGCAAGGATCTTCCTGCCATCGGGATCAGCCTCGGAATAGATCGTCTCTTCTATGCTCTGGGTGAACTTGAATTGCTCTCGGGGGAGAAGCAACCGGCCCAGATGCTGGTCGTACTCTTCTCGGATGACTTGGCTCCTGCCAGTTTTGCTGCCGCTTCACGATTCAGGAGTGCAGGGATTGAAACCCTCGTCTATCCGAAGGCTGCCAAAGTCAAAAAACAGCTTCAATTCGCCCAGAAGTCAGACATTCCCTACGTCGCTGTCATCGGTGTCGAGGAATCCCGTGCCGGAACGGTTCAGTTCAGGGATATGGAAGCGGGATTACAGGAAGAGTTGTCGATTGAGGCCGTGATTGAGAAGGTCCTTGCGGGGCACCGTTCCCCATGAACTCACCGACTTCCTTTGCCAATGGGGAAATGCGGGTAACTCCCGATCGAACTCTTCGGCTATCCGTTTTTGAGCCTGATGAGGTCATGGGTGAAGCTGCCACAATTGTTTTCATACCCGGATTCAAGGGATTCAAGGATTGGGGCGGTTGGCCCTGGTTCTGTTCACTGATTTGCAAGGCGGGATATCGAGTGGTCTCGGTGAACCCGACGATGTGCGGGGTGGGTCCTGCCCTCAACGAATTCGACGAACCGGAAAAGTTCTCCCGACAAACCCTGACCCATGATCTTGAAGATCTGAATGCACTTCTCCACTCGGAATGGATTCCAGCCGCCAATCCCGTGGTTTTGCTCGGCCACTCCCGCGGGGGGATTGTTGCTGCCCTGGGGAGTGCAAGTGAGCAAAACAGGTCTGTCTCAGACGAGGTGGTCGACTTGCGGGGAGTCATCACCCTGGGAACTCCCCATGACTTGATGCGGCTTTCTCAGGATGAACTGGATCTGTGGAAAAAAACCGGGCACCGGGAAATCGTCAATGCCAGAACAGGAGAGGTCCTGAAGCAGGAAATTTCTGTACTGGAAGACTACATTGCCCATACCGAAAAATACGACCCTGTCCGTGCACTGGCCTCCAGTGGAATCCCGTTTTTGGGAATTCACGGGACAGAAGATCCTGCGGTCGGGATAGAATCTCTCGACCATCTGTTTGCAGCATGTTCGCATCCTCTATCACGTCGAGAATTGATTGAAGGTGCAGGACATACTTTTGGCATGACCCATCCCCATCCGGGAGGGCATGAACATGCCGAAACTGCGATCGCGCTGATAACTGCCTGGCTTGGAGAGGTGATTCAACGATGAAGATTTACCCCGCTTATGATCCGCCCGAGTACCGTGAATGGCAGCCGGACCCGAAAGTAATGGCCGATTATTCAGCACGCATGGGTGAACCTGAGATTGAAAAGAGCCTTCAGTCATTGGGCGAGGACGGGCTTGAGAACCTATATCGCGGTTTGATCAGGTCCAGGATCCACGACATCACACTCAAGCGTTGGGTGAGAACCGGTGTGATCACCAAAGCCTGGCTGGGAACCGGTGAGGAAGCGGTGACGGTGGGCGCATGCCATGCTCTCGGGGATGGAGACGTGGTTGGCCCGATGATTCGTAACGCCGCAGCCACGTTTGAGCGTGGTTTGCCGATGGAGGAATCATTCCGTTCCTATTTGGCGACGGGAGATGGTGTCACCAAGGGACGCGATCTCCACTTCGGTGACTTGAAATACGGCGTGGTCGCACCTATCAGTCATGTGGGGGATCTGGTTCCTGTCTGTGCAGGGTTTGCACTTTCATTTCAGCTTCGCCAGGAGCAAAAGGTTGCTTTGACCTGGGTGGGTGACGGATCGACACGAACCGGAGCAGTGCATGAAGGGTTGTCGCTGGCTTCCGCGAGAAGATTACCACTGATCGTCATGGTTCAGGATAACGCCGTTGCACTCGGGACCCGCAGAGACCCCCGGTTGGATGACAGTCTGCGCGGAATGGCTGCCTCCTACGGGGTGACAGGACTGGAGTGTGATGGCAATCACATTCTCGACGTCCATGCCTGCGTGCGTCAGGCTCGTGAAATCTGCGTTGCCGGTGAGGGCCCGGTGGTGATTCTGGCGAGAACCTTCCGTTTTGGCGGACACGCCACCCACGACGAAGCCGAAGCGAGAGCGATCTTTTCTTCGGAAGACTTCAGTGGCTGGGCACTCAAGGAGCCGATCGGTTGCTTCGAATCCTGGTTGCGGGATCACCGAGGAGGTACGGGGTCTGATCAATTGGAGCAGTGGGAAGCGGAGGAAACCGCGAAGGTCGAGGCTCTCGCTGAAAACGCTCTCGCAAGCAAGGACCAGTCACCACCTGATCCGGGACTCATGCTGGGGGATGTCTTCGCAGGTGATTGATGGCGGATGGGATTATTCGCCAGATTCATCGGCTCAGAAGTTTTGGCCTCAGCCTCAGCGGGTTTTCCCACTGCTGAAAAGAGATCCGACTATTCTCCGGAGCAGGAATCAGGATTCGCCGTTGCGGGTGCAGGAGTGTTTTCGACACTGAACGAGGTTCCACAGCCGCAAGCACCATCGGCATTCGGATTCTCAAAGACAAATCCCCGGCCCATCAGGGACTCCTTGAAATCGACGGTGGTTCCATTGAGGAAGAGCCAGGATTTGGGATCGACGAAAACCCGTGCGCCTTCGACTTCAAAGACACGATCCTTCTCTCCGGCTTTTTCGATCACGTCCATGCCGTAGGACATGCCTGCACAGCCGCCACCCTGGACGAACAGGCGCAATCCACCCTCTTCGCTGACCTGTTTCTCACTGGTCAGACGAGAGATCTCCTTGCCGGCTGCTTCGGTGACATGAATCATGGTTTTCTCCTGTTCGTGGTTCCATGATACCTTCGCGGTGGGACGCTGACCATGCCTGCAGCGGATTTCATGACGGGTCAGGACCGTTTTTGCAGGGGAAGGAGACTTTCGCATCTTGATTTCGAGAATCTCCGCCGGAATTCGCCGGCTTCTCCTGCATGGCTTTGTAGCCCTGATTTCCTTCCCCTCACCCCAATCCGCTGGTCGATGGGGGCGTCGACTCGGTCGTTGGGGTTGGACCGTTCTTTCTCGAGACCGACTTCGGGCGATGAGCCAGTTGTCTCGACTGGACCCTGCTCTCAGTCCGGTAACCCGCACGTCTCTGGCTTTGAAAAATTTTCTTCACCTCGGTGAGGTCCTGGTAACTGGTTGCAGTCTTGCAGCCCGAAGCAGTGGGTCTCCGGTTCTCAATGACAGCCGACGTGGCATAGAGATTGAAAATCTTTCTGAGTTCATGACGCATGTTCGTGAATTGCGTGAGCGTGGGGGAGTTATCGGGATCTCGGGGCATCTGGGTGCATGGGAACTGGCCGGTGCCGCGACGGGTGCTGAGGGTTATCCGATACTGGCCAAGCGTTATCCCGATCCTGTGGAGCAGGAAGTGGTAGAGGGGATTCGTACGCGTTTGGGAATCCGGCCGATCTATCAGGATCAATCGTTGATGAGAGTCATTCGACTCCTGCGGGATGGTCAGATGGTGTCGATGCTGGTCGACCTGGACATTCGAGCGATGGATGGGGTCCACGTTTCCCTGTTGGGTGAGGATGCCCATACCACTACTGCTCCGGCAAGGATGGCACTCAAGACCGGTTCGGTTTTATTGCCTTATTTTTTGGTCAAGAGTGCGGGAAACTCCTACCGTTTTGAGTGGGAAGAGCCGATTCAGATCAGTACCGGAGAATCAGAGTTGCCGGAAGATGAGCAGGTTCTCATGCTGACCCGAAAGATGAATGAATCCATCGAACGGGCCATCCGGCGTCACCCTGAGCAGTGGGTATGGATGCACCGTCGCTGGAGATCGACCCCTGAAGTGATCATGGAGCGGAAATCCAGGGGGCAATCAGAGAAGTCCGGGAATTCCTGAAACGCTCTTCTGTTCCCCTTCTTGAGGCTTAACTCGCCAACAATTATGATGAACCCCGATTCAATTGAGATTGCGACCGGAATACCGATCCGGTGAAGGCCAAAAGGAGACCCCATGTCATTTCGAGCCAATTTTCCTGAGCTGAGTCCGACGACCCGGAACCCCTGGAGTTTGCTGGTTCTCTGTCTGTCCCTGTTGATGGGTTGGGGAGGTACTGAACTTCTTGCCGAGCAGGATCCTGATCTGGCGTGGAAAAAGCCTGTGGGTGCCCAACTCTTTGAAGAGGCGCGGACTGCCTACGATGCCAAGGAGTACGCCGAAGCGGTCAAGAAGTTCAAGGATGCCCGAAAGCAGGCCAAAAACCGGGCGACCCGGATGCACATCGACAATTGGATGCTGGCGACGGAGGGGGCGAATGAACTGAATGCACTGATCCAACAGGCGAAGGGGGGCAAGGAATCTGCAGCCTATCGTATTGGAGCAAAAAATTACCCCCGATTTGCCCAATCCCCCATCGGCCCTGAGTACAAAAAGTTTCTGACCGAAATGGAAACGAAACTGTTTGTCGTGCTCGATGATTTTGAACGCGTATCGCGTCGTTATTCAGAAAAATTTGGCAAAAAATTCATCGATGACGAGAAGCTGGTTCAGCAAGGGAAGCGCGCTCTCGAGTGGAAAGTCAGTGCTCAGGCCAGCGAGTTGAAGATCAAATCACTGCCAAAAAATCTGGAGTCTTTCAAATCTCTGGTCATGTATCTGGACATGCCCAAAGGGGGGGCCGCCTACCAAATGGTCTTTGTGGTTCCGGGAACCAGTGACGAGGGACTCTCAAAGGTGACGACGGTTCAAAACGCCTATATCGCACAAATGAAATCGCACCGGGGTCTCAAGCGTATCGAGGTTCCTCTGAAAAACTTCAAGGGACAGGGCATCGTTGAGTGGTCAAGAGTGAAGGATTTCCGAATCCAGTTTCTGGGCGGAAAGAAGTTTACCGCCTACGTGGATTTCATCGCACTGCAGAAGTGAGCCCCGATTCACCCAGAGGTGAAGTCCCTGCTCCCTGACGCCACAGGTTGTCAAAATCGTTACGGGCGGATTCGGTGGCTTCATTCAGTGAAGCTCCGAGGGCGTCCGTCACTCCGGCATCATCTCGTCGGCGATCCCCCGGCATGACCGGTTCGCCGACGACGATCACCGCCCGGGATCCCGGCCAGGGAAGAATCATTCGGTCCCAGGTACTCAACCGTCGCGATTTTTCCGCCGCAAATCCGAGGGGGATCATCGGTATCTGCAATCGTCTTGAAAGAGCGGCTGCACCCTCCTTGGCGATGCAGGGGGGACCCTTGGGGCCATCCACGGAGATCACCGGTGACAGCCCGGTGCGGGCCAGTGTTTCCAATTCCTGAAATCCGCGCAAACCACCCCGGGTACTGGAGCCGTGGCAGACCTCTACTCCGAGCCAGCGAAGGGCGGAGCCGAGTCGTGCACCATCGTGGTGACGACTGGTGAGGGCGCAGAACCCATTGGATTTCAGAGTGAAACTGAGTGGCAGGACCCATTCGTGCCAGAAAGTGACCACCAGATTACCGTGAGTCTGGAGTGCTTTTCTGGCGTTTTCGCCACCGGACCAGCGCAGTTCCAGAGAACCCATAAAGCTGTCGATGATGCTCGCGACGATCCTGCCGCTCCACCGATAGGGGTGATCGATGCTGTTCGAGGATTCGTCTTCCGGACGGGACAGAGTGGGAGTGCTTTGGGGATCACGATTCATGACCACAGCATCCTCTCTGGAATGCCACGAGGTCAACGGGATTTTTGGAGGGAGTGCAGATCCCTGCTTTTACGCTTTTGAAGGTGGGTCGAGCAGAGTATCGAGTCCGGACAGGACCTTCTCAACCCCGAGTGAAGACATGCACAGGGAGTGTTCGCAGTCACGCAAGGGACACGGAGAGCAAGGGACCCCCGATCGCAGAGCGACAGCGCGGGGACCGAGGGGGCCGTGCACTGTTGGATCCTTGGGGCCATAAAGACCAACGGTGGGAATTCCGAGCATGGCTGAGAGATGAACAATCCCGGTATCTGCAGCCACTACCGCCTGACACCGACGAACCAGCTTCGCAAGGTCGGCGGTGTCCCGGGTCTCAGGAGCCATTTCGATCTGTGGTGAAGAATCATGGACCCACTCTTCGACTTCGGCTCTCTCAGCAGGAGTTCCGGAGATCCAGACGGTTTCTTTCTTCTGGGCCAATTGTCCGGCCAGCTCTTTCCAATGACCCAGCGGCCACTCCTTGAAGCGACCAAACGCACTGACGAAGGGGTGAATCAGGATGGGAGCTCTGGATCCCCCTTCAGAGAACGGTGGTGAGAGAGCTGCGATCTCCCCCTGGGGAGTAGGTCCCCGGTATCCCAATTCACGGACCAGATGCATCGCCCTCTCAATGCGGTGAACTCTTCCCGCAGGGTTTCGGGGGCGCCATCCGGGCCACCAGAAGGGCAACTCGCCACCGTCTGCCGGATGGAGCTGCAGAACGTGTCGATGGTGGGTTTGCATTCGAATCCACGCTGAGCGAAGGTTTGATTGCCAATCGATGACGAGGTCGTAGTGGGTCCTCTGAAGTTGGTATTTCAGTTCTTCCATTCTCTCCCTGGCCTGCCCCCGGGATTCAGCCGTGCGCCATTCCTTGCGAATCTCACCACGGGGAAACCGGTGGAGGTGATCGATCCTTGGGTGGCCCTCGAGGATCGGGTAGGAGAGGGATTCAGTGACCGCGTCGATCCGGGATGTGGGGAAGAGGCGACTGAGGGCCTCAATCGCGGGTAATACCTGAATCACGTCGCCGAGGGCACTGAGCCGAATGACGAGGATTCTCTCCGGTGACAGGGGTTTGCTGGGAAGTGGTCTCACGTGGGTTAGAATGGACCCTGTTATGGAAAAATGAAACCGGAAAAGGGAGGGATCCAGGTCCCTTCCCGGGTTGAAGGACTGGAGGCTTTCCTTGAGTGTTCTGCTCGGTCTCGAACTCTCTGGAAACAATCTGATTTTGCAGGCGGTCGATCGCAGGGGCGTCGTCCTCTCGGTGATTCGGGAGCAGGTGACCACCTCCTTTGACGAGGATTGGCGATCACACCCCGACGAAAAGGTCCGCTCTGTGAGGGCTTTGCTCCAGCATGCGCTGGAAACGGGGAAGATCCGTCCCGGTTCCGTGGCCGCCATCGGTGTGGCTGGAAGTTCCGGACTGGTTCTCGTCGATGCAGAAATGGAGCCGGTTCCCCCACGGGCCATAGGCTGGAGTGAGGACCATCCTCCTGCGGATGCCCTGAACGAGAGAATCCCCACAACCCTCGCCGGCTATCCCGGTTTGACTCGCAGTCTGGTTGCAGTTCTCGATGTTCAGGACTGGTTGAGGTATCGCTGGACCGGAGCTCTCGCGACGACCACTTCCTTTGCCTGGCAGTCGGGTTTGACGCCGGGTAAGCACTCAGTAGAGCGTTGGGATCCAGCCAAAGTGGATGGAGTCGGCCTGACCTCGGGTCAGTTGCCGCCGGTGATGCCCGGATACCAGAGAGTGGGGATCCTCCAGGAAGAGCTGGTTCGTGAAACCGGTTTACCGAGGGGGACCTGGTTCATGGCGGGAACGACCCCTGTGGCAGCCCGCCTGTGGTTGGCCTGTGAACCGACCCCCGGCCAAAGAATCATCATGCTGGATCAGAGTGGAGCCCAAGGCTGGCGGGTAGTCGCTGGCAGTGACTTCGACGAATCTGTGGCCGGTGCATTGCCGGCTCCCCATGGGGACCATTGGTACCTTCCGGAAACCGATGCTGTCGCCGATCCCAGGAAGGGTGACGCCCCGGACCCGGAAGCGATCTACGATTCTGCGGATGATGCCTCTGCGCTCGATTGGGATGTCGATGCGGACCACGTGCACGTTTCAGCCGACTTTGCCCAACCTTCCCGCGGCCCTGCACTGCTTGCCGGAGTGGGTCTGGGCTGGTTCAAGGATATGAAACCCTTCTGGAGAAAGCGCTGTCCGATCCAGACCCTCGCCCAGTGGCGACAGTCGGTGGAATCCGCCGACCCGCAGACCACGGAACAGGACGAAACTTCATGAAAACTTCCCTGACCCTCAAGGAACGGCTGCAGGATCGATTCAGGGGAGCCATTCTCGGAGCTGCCGTGGGCAGTGCGCTCGGATTTCCCCACTCCGGCTCCTCCCGCATTTTCATGCGTGCGTTGGGGAATGAGGCCGTCGATGGATACGTCCGTCACCGGTCCGGGTATTTTCCTGCGGGTCAGCACGGAGCTGCAGTTCAACTGTTGTCACTGGCTTCCCGCTCCATCGCCAAAGAGGGGATGATTCGGGAAAATGCCATCATTGAGGAGTGGATCCCCCTGTGGCGTGAAAACCGCATGATCGAGCGTCTGACCGATGTGGATGGGGCCATGTCCCGTTGGCTCCGTCAGGGCAGTTCGGCAAGGGGGTGTGCCTGTCCTCCCGGTGAAGACGGAGCATCGGCTCTGGTTTGCAGTCTTCTTGTGGGGCTCTGGTGTCATGACTCCCCGGAAGAACTGAATGAAAACGTGGACCGTCTGACAGCCATCACCCATGAGGACCCCAAAGTGAGGGCGGTGAATGCGGCCATGGCGACCGTCATCGCCCATTGCCTGACTCATCATGAAATCGTTCTGGGAGAAGTCCTCGATAGCGCAGCCACTGCTGCAGACAGAATCGACAGTCTTGTGGCTGATTCGATTCAGAAGATCCCCGGTATGCTGACCTTGAATGAGAAAGATGCATTCCTTCAGCTTTCCTCTGTCGGAGAAGAGGGGGGAGAGTCTCCGGATCGAATTGGCGTCGAGGCCCGTTGTCTTCCTGTCTTTATGCTTGCGCTCTATTCCTGGTTTCGTGATCCCTCTTCCCCTCGATCGGTACTGCTCTCCTGTCTTCAGTCTGGAGGAGCGGTTCAATTGACTGCTGCACTCGGTGGGGCATTGGCAGGCGCATGTTGTGGAGAGTCCGGCTTGCCAGGAGATCTGGTGACAGGATTGCTGGACGAAGATGAGTTGAGACTGGATGCCGATCAGCTGTATGACCGACAGCAGCTGGAAAGACGCCGTCGCGATCTCTAGGCGGGTTTTTGCCAAAAAGCTGTGATCTGGCTCGCCTCTCGGGCGTTGGTTATTCTGGGAGCGGTTCCGATCCCTGTCGAAGGTTATGAATGTGGGCTTCGTGTTTGTGTGGGCTTCGTGTTTGTGTGGGCTTCGTGGTTGGAGGATTTGTGGCAGAGGAAATGAGACTCTTCGGTGAGGTCGCCTTCGAACTTCAGTACATCACAACCGCCCAGCTCTATGAGGGGCTTGCCGTTCAGGCCAGAGATGAGGCTCGCGGAGAGCCGCATCGATTTCTGGGACAGATCCTCGTCGAATTGGGTCACATGAGGGAAAAGCAGGTCCTCGAGGTATTGACGATTCTCCACGATCGGCCCCGACAGGGCGTCGAGGAGAAGTGACCTGAACAGCGGTATGCAGAACTCGATCCAACCGGTGGTGTCTTTGCCTGAACCCATCCTTCGTCTTCTTGAAAAAGTGTGGCGCTGGGGAGTGGGCCGAGCACGCAAGAAAGCTCAGGTCAAAGTTCGGAGGGGAGAATGGCCCCACAGGCTTCCGGTCCCCGTGATTAGCCTTGGAAACATCACTGTCGGTGGCACCGGGAAAACTCCCACAGTTCTGGCCCTTGCAAAAGCCTGGAAAGCACGGGGTGGCCATCCCGGGATCCTCAGCCGAGGCTATCGATCCGAGCGAGGGGGGGAGTCGGGGGGTGAACTTCCGGGCAATGACGAATTTCGTTTGTTGCAGGAAAAACTTCCGGACGTTCCACACTTTCAGCACAAGGACCGTACCCATGCCGGTCAACTAATGTTGGCTCAACACCCGCACATCGATTTGATTCTTCTCGATGACGCTTATCAACATCGAAAGCTGCACAGGGATCTCAACATTCTTCTCTGCGATGCCCGGGACCCATTCGGTGGAGGATACTGTCTTCCACTGGGACGTCTCAGGGAACCTGTGGATGGAGTCTCGAGAGCGGACCATGTATTACTGACAAGAAGTGAACGGTGTTCAGCAGAGTGGCTTGATCAGGTGAAGTCCTATTTCGAACAAATGCACCCGGGTCTTCCTGTCGATCAATCCTCGACTGACATACGCGGTTTTTGCACTCTGTCTGGTGACGATTTTCCGGTGGAGAATGTGGGGAGCTGCCTGGCATTCAGCGCCATCGGCGAACCGGACGGGTTTCTCCACACTCTGAAATCTGCGGGGATCACTCCCCGGCATGAGGTCCGTTTCCCGGATCACCACCCCTATCACGCCCGTGATCTGGAATCCCTGATCCAGCAGGCAGATGATCACGATTGCGAATCATTGGTCTGTACCGCCAAAGATGCGGTAAAGGTCGCGAATTTGCCTCTCTCCGAGTCTGTGGCAGCAAGGATCAAGGTTCTGGAGATTGAGTTGGATTTTCCGGTGGAGACGATTCTGGACAGGATTCAGGGGGATCAGTTCCACAGGGATGCGTGAAGTTCCGGGTGCTCTCTGATAGCATCGTCACCTGTCGAAGAGGAGCTTCCATGAACCGCGAAAACCGTTGGCAACCCCTCGACCTCGATGGAGTTCGAGCGACGCCGATCAGGGATCGACACAATATTGTTCGCCGAAGTCAATTCCGGGATCCGTGTCCTGTGGACGCCTCCTTTTCGGAATGGCTCGATCACCTTCCCGATATTCTTGCCGCTGGAGAATTGCGTGCCGCCGTCGAGGCGGTCGCTGCTTCCCATGAAGCGAAGGCTCCTGTGGTCGCTGCATTGGGGGGGCACGTCGTCAAGGTTGGAATGGGTCCGATCCTCATCGATCTGATGGAGAGAGGGGTCATTCAGGCATTGGCGATGAATGGAGCGACTGCCATTCACGACCTCGAGTTGGCGATGATCGGTGAAACTTCGGAAGACGTCGCCACCCACATTGCGGACGGCACTTTTGGAATGTCCGCAGAGACGGCGGATTCTTTCAGAAAAGCCGCTCATTCGGGCGCAGAAGGGGTCGGACTTGGTGCGGCTCTGGGTGACCTGATCCACGATTCGGGAATGCCCCATCCTGAGATTTCCATCCTCTCCAGTGCCCGGCGATTGGGAATTCCGGCGACGGTTCATGTAGCGATGGGAACGGACATCGTGCATATGCATCCGGGAGTCGCAGGAGCTGAGATGGGCGAGGCCACAGGTATCGACTTTCGTCTGTTGGCTGCCGTCGTCCATGATCTCGAAAATGGCTGTTGGCTCAATATCGGTTCGGCAGTGGTGATGCCTGAGGTCTTCCTCAAGGTCATCAATATTGCCCGTAATCTCGGTCAGGAATTACCCGGGATCACCGCCATTAATTTCGACATGAATTCCCACTATCGAACCAGCCGCAATGTCCTTCAGAGACCGGTGGATCGGGGCATCTCCCTGATTGGTCACCATGAGATCAATTTGCCGCTGTTCAGATTGGCCCTGCTTCAGAGACTGGCGAAAGGAACCGCATGATTCCTGCACTCGAATCGATCCAGGTAGATCAGCCGATTCTGGTCATCGGTGATCTCATGTTGGACGAGTACCATTACGGAGATGTGGAGAGAATCTCTCCGGAAGCTCCGGTGCCTGTGGTTCGATCCCATCAGCACGAACGCAGGGTTGGTGGAGCAGGAAGTGTGGTTGCCAACCTGTCAGCACTGGGAGCCTCCACAAGGGTGATCGGTCTGGTAGGGGACGATGAAGCAGGCATACACATCCGAGACTCTCTGGAAGCACTCGGGGCGGACGTCTCCCATGTCGTCGTCTCCCAGGATCGGCCAACCAGTTGCAAAACTCGAATTCTTGCAGGGGTGCAGCATGCGGGCAGGGGTCAACAGCAGATCTTGCGACTCGACCGTGAGCAGGTCCATGATTCGACGCCTGCGGAATTGGCCGCGTGTCAGGACGCTCTGGATCAGATGCTCGACCAACCCCTGTCGATCATTCTCGTTTCCGACTACGAGAAAGGACTGCTCGGCGAAGAGTTGCTGAAAAGTCTTTTGAAGGGGGCTCGCGATCGTGGCATTCCTGTTCTGGTGGATCCCGGCCGATCCGGTGACTGGGCCAAGTATGAAGGTGCGACTCTGATCTGTCCCAACCGCTATGAAGCCTCTGCGGCCAGTGGGCTCGAGGTGGGTGAAGAGGCGGCTGACCATGCCCGTGTGGGAGAAATCCTTGTTGAGAACTTGAAACTCGAGCATTGCATTCTGACCCTTGATCGCGACGGAATGACCCGCGTATCCCGAGGAGGGGGTCTGCGTCGGCACCCGACCCGCGTCAGGGCTGTGACGGACGTGGCCGGTGCCGGAGACATGGTGCTCTCTCTTCTGGGTCTGGCTCTGGCTGCGGGGTGGTCCATCGACGAGGCGTGTCAGTTGGCGAACCTTGGTGCGGGCCTCGAAGTTCAAAAGGTCGGAGTTCAACCTGTCGAACTTTGGGAACTTTCCGCAGCCAGAGATACCCATTTCGGTTTGCAAAAGCAGCCGGGTCAAAGTGTCGAAGAAATGACAAAAGTGATGGAACAGTATCGTCAGGCAAGTCAGACGGTGGTCTTCACCAATGGCTGTTTCGATCTGCTCCATTCCGGGCACCTGCAACTTCTGGAGGCTGCGCGGGCCTTCGGTGATGCCTTGATCGTTGGGTTGAACTCGGACGAGTCTGTCACCCGTCTGAAAGGACCCGAGAGGCCAATCCTCCCGGCGGTTGAAAGAGCGCGGCTCCTCGGTGCGCTATCCAGTGTGGATCACGTGGTGATCTTCGATGAAGACACCCCGGAGGCACTCATTTCAAAGCTGCTTCCGGATGTCCTCGTCAAGGGGGCGGACTACGCCATTGAAGAGGTGGTGGGCCGGGAAGTGGTCGAGGCGGCTGGGGGACGGGTTGAAACAGTGACCCTGAAGCCCGGATTCTCGACGACGGGATTGATTGAGCAGATCCGTCGCGGGACACGATCTTGCCCCGAAACCCCTGAAGGCTAGGATACGGTCTTGCCCGGGATTCCCAATTAGCCTTTCCCGGGGGATCTGTTTCCGTGGATTTCCCAGATTTCCATGGAACAGATGATCCTCAGCCCAAACTTCGGGGAGAATTTATGACAGAAGAGACACGAGATCGTTCCTCCAGGGCAACGATGTTCGGTCGCATCGTCCTCAAGAACAAATTGGTCGATGAAGCCGCTCTGAAAAAAGTGATGGCGGGATTGCCTGCAGGAGGCGATCTGGGTGAAGCCCTCGTCTCAGAGGGATTGATCTCCGCTCAGCATGCTGCCGCTATTCAGAAGAAGATCGATGAACGTCTGGGTGGTGCCACCGCAACCCAGAGCGCTTCCCAGACTGCTGCCGCAACCCCTGCCGGGACCGGGCCGACCGTTGCCGACCTCCAGAGAATGGACTTTACGGAGATGAGTGGCCAGCCCATCGCCGAGTACTTGCGCAAGGCGAGAGAACTCGGTTGCTCCGACTTCCATTTCCAGGTCGATTCCGCCCCTCTGGTCAGACTTCATGGCCAGTTGATCCGTCTCAAGCATCCGACCCTTTCCGCTGATGATACGGAAAAAGCGGTCCGTGAACTGCTCGACGACGAACAGTGGCATGAGTTGGAAGAGCATCTGGATCTCGATTTCTGTCTCGAGACCGAAGATCACGGGCGCTACCGGGCGAATTGCTTTCAACAGCGAAAGGGCAAGGAGGCGATTTTTCGCCTGATACCCGATACGGTTCCGACGCTGGAAGACTTGAACATGCCGGATGTGCTCAAGGAGTTTACCCAGTACAACCAGGGCATCGTTCTGGTGACAGGGCCTTCCGGCTGCGGCAAGTCCGCCACTCTGGCTGCGCTGATCGGAATGATCAATCAGTCCCGGAATGACCATATCGTTACGGTGGAAGACCCCATCGAATACATCTTTGATCCCGCAGGTTCCAACATTAATCAGCGCCATGTCCGCCGTCATACGGAAAGCTTCCATTCGGCACTGAGATCCGCCATGCGTGCGGATCCCGATGTCATCATGGTCGGAGAGATGCGTGACGTGGAAACGATCTCGATGGCGATCACTGCAGCGGAGACGGGGCACCTGGTACTGGCGACCCTTCATACCACCAATGCTGTGCGATCCCTCGACCGACTGATCGATGTCTTCCCACCGCGGGAGCAGGAGCAGATTCGGGCGATGGTTTCCGAATCGATGCGTGGTGTGATTTCCCAGCAGTTGCTTCCCCGCAAGGATGGAACCGGTGTGGTACCCGCTCTCGAGATCATGTTTGCGACTTCAGCAGTCGGAAACCTGATTCGGGAAAACAAGACCTTCCAGCTGCCTTCTGTTTTGCAGACGGGCCGCAAGCAAGGAATGGTCACCATGGATGATTCGATTCGTGAATTGCTGAGCAAAGGTGTGATCACACCGGAGGTGGCCCGCTACCATGCGGAAGACCCCTCGTCGATGAAGGGTTAAGTTCATGAGTACCGAACAAATCGACAAGTTGTTGACGATGATCAAGGAACTCAACGGTTCCGACCTCCACGTCAGTGCCGGCATGCCTCCGAAGATTCGTGTCCATGGTCACCTTCGGCCCGTTTCCAAGGAGCCGCTGACCGCGGCACAGACGGAAGCGCTTCTGATGCCGATGCTCGACGAGAAGCGTCAAAATCTGTTGGTTGAGAAAAATGACCTCGATTGGGCCTATGCGTTGCCCGGGGTGGCCCGATTCCGGTGCAGTTTTTTCCGACAGCAACATGGTCTTGCCGGGGTTTTCCGCATGATCCCGGAGGAAATCCTTCCGGTTTCCGCACTCGGTGTCCCCACTCACATTGAAAAGTTCTGTCACCTTCGCAATGGACTGGTGCTGTGCACCGGGCCTACCGGTAGCGGCAAGTCGACAACCCTCGCTGCACTGATCGATTACATCAATCAGAATCAGTCACGACACATCGTCACCATCGAGGAACCGATCGAGTTTGTGCACCAAAACAAGAAATCCCAGATTACCCAGCGTGAAGTGGGGATCGACTCGGAATCCTTTGCGAAAGCACTGCGTTCTGTCGGTCGTCAGGATCCTGATGTGATCCTTGTCGGTGAGCTTCGCGACCTGGAGACGATCGGATTGGCGATCACTGCCGCTGAGATGGGGTATCTGGTTTTTGCCACCCTGCACACCAACAGTGCCGCAAAAACCGTGGACAGGATTATCGACGTCTTTCCGGAGGAGCAACAGAACCAGGTGCGCACCATGCTTTCCTGCTCGCTGAAAGGCATCATTGCCCAGTTGCTGATTCCGAAGAAGGACGGCAAGGGACGCGTCGTCGTCAATGAGTTGCTCTTCCACGATGGTGCATTGCCCAACATTATTCGTGAAGGGGCCGTTCACAAGATCGTCTCCCTGATCGAAGGTGGACGGGGCAAGGGAATGCAATTGATGGACGATGCGATTCTTGCGCGCTTGAAAGAAGGCTCGATTTCAGCGGAGAATGCTTATCGCTGGGCTGCCGAGAAGAAGAAGTTCCAGCACCTCCTGAAGGGGTGATCGTTTGCCAGCAGGCCCGAGAATACTGGTTCGCATTCCTACCTGGGTGGGGGATGCGGTCATGGCAACCCCCGCTCTTCGGGGGTTGCGGACACGGTTTCCCGATTCCCAAATCACCTTGATGGGTGGTGGGCATCTGCAGCCACTGCTCGCCGACGCAAATCTGTTTGATCACTGGATCGTGGTTGAATCCGGTCGTGGCAGGGTTCAGGCCAACATTCAGAAGATTCGGGAAGGCCGCTTTGACATCGCCCTTCTTCTTCCCCATTCCTTCAGGACCGCTTGGGAAACCTGGCGTGCAGGTGTCCCGCGCAGGATAGGAATGGCTCGCCAGTGGCGAAGTCTGTTTCTGACTGACCCCCTGAAAATGCCGAAGCTGGCTCGTGGACGCAGGGCTTATCCGATGCACCATGAGTATCTCGAAGTGGTGGCCGCCCTGGGTGTCGAAGGGGACGGGTCTGGCTCAAGACTGGACGCTTCCGTGGATTGTCGTCAAAGGGCTCACAAGCGTATGGAAAATCTGTCATGTGACCCTGACAGGCCGTGGATCGGATTGCACCCCGGGGCTGCATTTGGCCCCTCCAAGATCTGGCCACTCGATCGACTGGCAGAAGTTGCCAGAGAACTGAGGGAAGTCGACGGGTGTGATCTGATTATCACCTGTGGTCCCGGTGAGGAAGAGTTGGCTCGAGATCTGGAGTCGAGAATTGCGGGCCCTGTCGTCAATCTTGCAGATGATCTGTGGCCCCTCGATGAACTCAAGGTTCTGGTTGAAAAGATGGCTCTGTTGATTACCGGTGATACGGGACCAAGACATATTGCCGCTGGAATGCAAACACCCCAGGTAGTTTTGATGGGGCCGACCAGTCCCGACTACACCGCTGCATTTCTTCAGACGACGACGGTGATTCGCAAAGACGTCGAGTGCAGTCCGTGCCAGAAGAAGGTCTGCCCACTGGGTCACCATCAATGTATGACAGCGATTGAGCCTGCAGAGGTTTTGGCCGCGGTTCGCTCATGGCTCGATGCGAAAGAGCCTGCAGGATAACGAAATCCAGCAGACTCTTTCGCAGACGAAATGATCGAGTTTTGAACTCGAACTATTCTTGAACCAATGCTTCCGACATTTGGTGGGCGATGGAGAGCATCGTCGAAGCCAATGCACCATCCGGCTGCTGGACCATGACAGGAACTCCCGAATCTCCCTGAAGCGCCGTTGTCGGCTCAAGAGGAATCTTGCCCAGAAAGGGCACTCCGTAACGGTTGGAAATCTCTTCACCACCTGTTCCGGGGAAGATCTCGGTAACGTGCTGGCACTGGGGGCATTCGAAGTGGCTCATGTTTTCGATGACACCGAGAATCGGCACACTGGTTCTTTGGAACATCTGGATTCCCCGCTGGACATCGAGGAGTGCCACATCCTGGGGAGTGGTCACGATGACACCGCCTGCGAGAGACAGGGACTGTACCAGGGTCAGCTGTGCGTCACCGGTTCCTGGAGGAAGGTCGAGGACAAGGAAGTCCAGATCACCCCATTCGACCTGGAACAGGAATTGGCGCAGAAGGCCAGTGACCATCGGTCCTCGCCAGATCACAGGGGAGTCTTCCTCGAGAAGGTAACCGATGGACATCGTTTGCAATCCATGGGATTCGATAGGGAGGATCGTCTCACGCTCAGTCGCATGGGGGCGAACTTCCTCGGTCCCCAACATCTTGGGTGTGGAGGGACCGTAGACATCGGCGTCGAGAAGCCCGACTTTCTTGCCGATCTTTTGCAGGGCGAGGGCCAGATTGACTGCAACGGTGGATTTACCCACTCCACCCTTGCCACTGGCGACGGCGATCACATGTTTGACCCCGGGAATATCCTGAGCTCCGACCGTATTGGGCCCGGGTCCCTGAGCACCCTGGGCTGGTGAGCCCTGATCTCCGGATTCGGCTTGGGAATCCTCCGGTTTCTTGTGGAGGACTGTCACTTTGGAGACGCCATCAATGCGCCCGATTTCTTCCTCCAGCCGCTCACTGATCGAGCCTTGCTGGTTGACCAGTTCAGGGGGAAATTCCACAACGAGGGTGATTTCACCCTCATGGGCGATCACTCTCTGGATCAATCCTGCCTGAACCACGTTGCCGGGGGATCCGGGGAGGGGGATTTCAGTGAGAGTGGACTGGATCTCCTCCAGAACGCGAGCTTTGTCAAAGGACATCTTCTTATCTCCTGGTCTCTGTCAAACAAGACAATGGAGTGTTGCCCACGGTTTGGGGGATTTTGAAACCGCACTCATGACAACACCTTCGGCATATTGTCCCTCATCGGAAGGTGGCGGAGGAAGCGAAATTGTCGATTTTTACCCGATGGGAGTCACGTTAGACGCCATTTCGGTAATTCGATCTGCCTCTTTAAGGGTGGAATCCTACCTTTTGTGACCGATGTACCGGGAAACGCTTCTCAGTGGGGCGAGGCGAGGGGGGGAGAGTTATGATCCGGATGTCGAGTGAAGAGATCTTACTATTTATCGTTCAAGGGGAGAAAAATGGCAGATTTCAAATTTATTGAGGCAGAACAACTCGACACGCATCTCGTCCGCAGTGGCGGCCTGAAGTTGGTGCATTTCGGCAGTTCTCTGGTGACCTCCTGCAACTTTATGCGTCGCAGCCTGTCGATTATTTCTCCGGAATTCCAGAATCACCTGCAGATGATTGAGGTCGAACTTCAACTGAGTCAGGTGGAAGTGGTTCAGCGCTTTCAGGTCCGATCGCTACCCACGATTCTGATTTTCGACGGAGTTCAGGTGGTGGAGCGGTTGGAGCGAATCCTCCTGCCTGCCGAATTAAGACAGTTTCTTCAGGATACGGTTTCATTCCATGCTGTTCCCGAGATTCTCCCCAAGCCGGAAGAGCCCGGCCCTCCCTCCCAGATCTGATCCCGGCGACAAGATCACCCTGCCACTCAGGGATCGAAGGACCCCTTCGACCAGAATCTAAACTGATCAGAAAAAAGAACCGGGAACTGATTTCGTGTTCCTGGCGTCTTCCTTTCAGGATTTAATCTTGTTGTCTGGGTATCAACTTCTGACCGGGAATGGATTGTTAACTTACAGTAAAGAATACAATCTCCGGAAAGTGTGTTGACAGACGAACCAGAATCCATTAATTTGCAATCCCACCTTTCAGAGCCCATGAGGCGCCCCTGATATCCTCTATCAGCGGCGCCTCTTTTTTTTGGGTGGCTACACCGGCCGATCTCAGGAGTGTTTTTGAAATCGACAGCAGTTCCACGAGTCGGTAGCCGCCGTGCAATCGATGGGACCAGTGGATTCACCGGTAAGCTCAAGCCTGAGGGATAAGGGAAACCGGTTTACTCAGATGTGGAGGAGCCTGACCAGATTCGGGCCTTCTCAATCAGTTCATCGAATTGTGACGAGAGGGCGTGGATCGAGGAATCGATCGGGCTTTTAAAGAAGATCCCACAGTGTTTCTGAAGCCCCGATTCACCCCGGCCCTGGGAACCAGCCATCAGTCGGGCGAGGTCGATGACCAGGGGGGCGGCGAGGATCGCATCGCACCCTTGCCAGGTGAACTGCATCGTCATGCGGTGGCCGAGGAATCCTTTGAAGTGAATCAGGTCCCAGGCGGTTTTGTTGTCGCCCAGGCTGGGGACGTAATCGATGCGAACCTGACTGTGAACATCTTCTCCGAGGATTTCATGAATCAGTTCACCCTTGGAAGCGAGCTTGCTGCTTTTGTTTTCTTCATGGGCCAGAACTTCGCCATCCCGATCACCGAGCATGTTGTAACTTTGCCAACTCATCACTTGGAGTGCCCTCTGGGCGAACATGGGGGCTAGTGCTGATTTGACGAGGGTCTCTCCCGTTTTGCCATCACTGCCGCAGTAGGCACAGCCGGCTTTCTCCAGCAGTTCACGGGTTGCGGGAATCAGTGCTGAAGTGGAAGGAGTAAAGTTGATGTAGGCAGCGCCGACTGCTGCTGCAGCCATGGCGTAAATGGTGCTCGAACGGAAAGCCGAATCGTCTCCCTGATCGAGAGCTTCCTGCAATGCACTCGCAGACTGGTGGGCGGGGTGATCTTCCAGAGGAGCTTCCGTCGAAGAGAGATTGGCGATGACGAGACCACTCAGACCATTTTCCTCGGTGAACGAAGTCAGGTCTCTTGTGATTCTCTCCAACGCTTCCTTGGGTGAGAGGGATTCTGAAAAGTCGTCCAGATTACGAATTGCGTCATCAGGATTGATCAGAACACCGGGTCGAATCCTCTGGTCTGCCTGTTGGAACTCCGGCTGGATCATTTCGATCAGGGGTAGGGGGAGACTGCCGGAATCGGCCTCGATGGAGCGTGCACTGTCGACGAGCTGCCCCTGGCGAATCTCGTGTCCACCAATCAGCCATTGATCCGCTTCGGGTAAACCGCAGTGGGCGAACTCCGGATGGTCTGTGATCAATCCAGTGTTGGGGACCAGTTTTCGG
Organism: bacterium; assembly: GCA_029976805.1. Classification (GTDB taxonomy): domain Bacteria; phylum Planctomycetota; class UBA8108; order UBA1146; family UBA1146; genus UBA12191. The sequence continues at coordinate 44,265 of JAPOLY010000003.1, read as the reverse complement.
GAGAGTGCCGCGAGACCGGCAATCACAGTGGTGGCCACACCCCCGCGGGCACCGATGAGCCAGAGTCCATACTTGCTCATCTGTAGGCCTCTCGAATCAATCGGATCTCATTCGGATCAAGGTGGGGCGACAATAGGTTTTCGGGGACAGGCAGGGGAGAAGTTCGCCCCTTATCACCCGGACCAACGCAATCATTTCTCCATGACAGGAGGATCAGCGCCTGCGAACTCATCGTCGTAGAGCTCGCTGGCAGGGATCACATTACGCGGGTGATCTGCTGTCCAAGAGGCTCAGCGACGACGATGCTTTCTGCGAGTTTCCTTGATACTGATCTTGCGATCTTTTTTGCGCATCAACTTTTCAAACTCTCGCTGCTTGCGACGCTTTTCCTCGGAGGGCTTTTCGTAAAAGCTTCTCTTCTTGATTTCCTTGAGAAGTCCCTCTTTGGCGACGGTTCTCTTGAAGCGCTGAAGCAACTTTTCGGGAGTTTCTCCGCTACGGAGTGTCACTCGAATCAATGCAGTCCTCTTTCTCTCGAATCTACGTATCAAATCAATGTGTCAACTCTGGGGTTGATTTGCCGACCACCGGGGCCAAATAGGCCCGGGGACTCCACCGGGGTGGAATGTTGATTCCGTAAAATCAACGGCAAACAGGAATTGTAGGGGAAACCGGATGGGCTGGCAAGGGAAGCGGGAGATTGGATTGGATTCCGTGGGGAGCCACTTTTGATCACTGGACAGGATCGGCCCGAGGACGCAGGATCTTCGCAGAGCAGCCCTATGGGCCTCAGCAGGGAATCCGGGGGACCTGAATGATCCGTTTGCCTCAGAACAGCTCGGGAGCCTCACCGGCGAAGCCGGAGGGGGGCTCTGAAGCCCCTGATTCCCTGCGTCTGCCGCTGATTCTCTCGGCGAGTGCCGGCATCATGATCCCTCTGGGTTTCGACCCCTGGGGGCTTGCATTCCTGATGCCCCTGGCGTTCATGATTCTTGCTCTGGCGACGGATCGCTGTGGATTTCGCCGCTCTCTCCTGCTGGGCTGGGTTTTTGGCCTGGGGGTTCAGGGGGCATCCCTGCCGTGGATCACTCTGGCAGCCAAAAACTACCTCGGGATTTTTGTTCTCGACGACCCCGGGTCGTTGAGTGCGTGGGCGGCGGGAATTGGCCTGTTTCTGGTCTGGTGGCCACTTTCGTCTCTGGGTTGGGGTTTCTGCCTCGCTCTGGTCAGCCTTGCTCCCGAGGCGTCCGGGGCGCGACAGAGAATCTGGAAATGTCTCGGGATCATCATTTTTGTCGCTCTTTACGAGCAGTACTGGCCGCGTCTGTTTCCCTGGTCTGTGGGGTCAGGTCTGGCAACCCCCGAGCCTTCGATGGGTTGGGTCCTGCTGAGGCAATGGGGAGTCGAAGTGGCCAGCCTGGTGATTGCCGGAAGTGGCTTTCTGGCGGCGCACAGTTTTCCGCTGGTCTTTGATTTCTTTGATCGGCGTCAAAGGGTGGTCACCCTGAGCCGGGTCTGGCTGCTGATTCCGGGACTGGCCGTCGCCTCTCTGACCCTGCTTCCCCTGCCGAACCGGGGCTCCTCTCCCCAGCTTCACGAAGCGGGCCCGGAGGTCGTGGTTTCTCTGGTACAGCCAGCGATCCCCCTCGAAGACCGTCACGGGTCCAAGTGGAACGAGTTGAACGAAGCACTGATATCGGAGCTTCACTTTGTCGAAAGAATCGCAAATCGAGGGGGAGATCCTGAAAACTCGAACGTGCGATACCTCACCGTTTTTCCTGAGGGCATGATTCCGGGGGTTCACGATGCGGGTAGTCTCCGGCGATGGGCAAAAATGGCGGATTTCGACCAGCCTCTTCTTTCGGGAGTGATGGTGGAGACGGCGGAGGGGTTTGCCAATGCCGTGGCCCTGATTGAGCCTGTCAGGAGTGGGTCGGGAGTCCGGGATTATTCGGTTCAGCTCGGATTCAAAAAGGATCTGGTTCCTTTCGGCGAAAGAATTCCCGGGGAATCGATTTTTGAGGCGCTCGGCTGGAAGCCGCCCATCACGGGGCTTGTGGCCGGGGATCGGCCCATCGTCTTCGACCTGGGTTCATCCGAAAACGGATTCGGAGTTTCCATCTGTTATGAGGGACTGCTCCCCGGGACGAGCCGCGGGCTTCAGGAGTCGGGGGCACAGTGGCACGTCAATGTCACGGAGGATCTTTGGTACGGTAATTTTCTGGAACCGGCACAGCACCTTCAGCTGCAGAGATCAAGGTCGCTCGAATCATCCCTGCCTCTTTTGAGATGCACCAATGCGGGCCTGACGGTGGCGTTCGATCCGCAGGCCTTTGGTCAGCAGACCTTTCTCGCCTACCGAAACTATTGGGACGAACCCACTTGGCAGACCATCGAGTCTGCGGGGGAAATCGTATTGGAAGAGGAGATCGGTGACACGGGAACATTACAGGTCCGGCTGAGAAGCCACCCGCAGATTCGGAAAGGACCTTTTCTCGAGTGGCCCCAGGGCTGGGCACCGATTCTCGGAGGAGTCTGGACTCTCGCAGGATTGCTCAGGATCGTCCTCCAGAGGCAGCGGGGGCTTCCCCGGGTTGACTAGCATAAAATATGCCGTAATATTGAGAACAGTCCTAGATCCCCCCAAATTCTAGACTTGCGGTTTAGCCACTGTGTCAAAAATCCGATTTCAGGGGATCTAGAGCAACTTTCAGGCCGTTTTTGGTATTGGACCCCATTTTTTTGGGATCGTGCAGACCGCACCCGATGCCCGTGAGCCTGAATCACTCAACCCTGTCCCTGAAAGGAGATGCAATGCGTCTGGATACCGGCCTTTTCCAGCAACAGACACAGAAGCAGATCCTTTCTCCGCAAATGATCCAGTCGATGGAGATTCTGGTTCTCAACCAGCAGCAACTGGAAGAGAGAATCAATGACGAGCTGGAATCCAACGTCGCTCTCGAGCGCTCGGAAGCGGATGGGGATGGCGAGGCGACTGACGGCGGTTCCAGTACCGAAATCGAGATTGAGACCGATGGAGAGATTTTTGACCTCGATCAAACCCGACCCGAAGTGGATGAACTGGTCGATCTGGGGGAGAGATACGAACAACTGCGAGAACTGCAGCAGGCCGATTTCTGGGCGGAATCGACTCCTGCCCGAAAGTCTTCTCTCGGAAGTGGCGAGGACGAATTTGAATGGGTGGACCATGTCGAGGGCCCCTCGGAAACTCTGGCAGAGCATCTGATTTTCCAACTACGACTCAAAACCATCCTCAGTCCGCGCCAGATCGCCCTCTGTGAGGAAATCATTTTCAATCTCGACGAGCGCGGTTGGCGACTCCACTCCCTCGAGGAGATCGCAGCAGGGGTTGCGTCCGGGATGGAGTCAGAGGAGACCGATCCCCGCTGGCAGGAGGTCACCCCATCTTCCGCAGAGTGGGAAGACGCCCTCCACATGGTGCAGTCTCTCGATCCACCGGGTGTGGGAGCAGAAAACCTCATCGATTGCCTTTGCCTTCAGTTACACAGGGATGCGGCGGATAACCAGTTGGAGGAGTTGCTGGTTCGCTGGCACCTCGATGACTTGGCCAAAAACCGTCTTCCACAGATCGCCAAGACCACTGGCAAAACCCTCGAAGAGATCAAGTTGGCTGCGGACGTGATCCGTTCACTGGAGCCGATTCCAGGAAGAGCTTTTATTCAGAGTGCGAATCCTCGCATCGTCCCTGACATCCTCATTGAGCGCGATGCGGAAGGAGTGTTTCGGGCAGAGGTCGGTGGGCAATCGGCCCCGCGATTGCAGATTTCTCCCCACTACCGGGAATTGCTGAAGGGTGCCAAGAAGGACCCGGAGTTGCGCAAGTATTTGCGCAAGCACATCGAGAACGCAGAGTGGTTGATGGGGGCTGTCCAGCAGCGAAATTCAACTCTGCAACGGGTGGCTCAGGAGATTCTGGACCGTCAGCAGGAGTTTTTCAGTGAGGGAGATCGCTTCCTTGCACCGATGCGAATGCAGGACGTGGCTGATTCCATCGGTGTCAATGTCTCCACTGTGAGCCGGGCCATTTCCGGAAAGTGGTTCCAGTCTCCCGGGATGTTGCGTGAACTTCGCAGCCTCTTCAGTGGGGGAACGGTTCGCGATGATGGAGCTGAAGAGTCCCGTGGCGGAGTCATCGCCCGGATCAAGGAATTGGTGGCCGGGGAAGATCCGAAAAAGCCTCTCAGTGACGCGACGATCGTCAAGGAACTGGAAAAATCCGGAGTCAGAATCTCTCGCAGAACCGTGACCAAGTATCGGGAGGCGGAGGATATTCCCTCCTCGCGGGAGCGCCGTCAGTATTGATCGATTCAGGGCGGTTTGGAATCAGCCAAGCGGGGAATCCCACCCCTGCGAAAAATTCCTGTTATGCTATCTGGACTCATCCATTTTGTCCCATATCGGATCCGCAGTTCGGGGAGTACGTTTGCACCGATGATTGAAATTGAGGATCTGTCCCTTACCTACGGAGACCGCCGTGCGCTCGATGGAATCTCATTCAGAGTTCCAGCCGGAGCCGTCACCGGTTTTATCGGTGAAAATGGTGCTGGCAAGACCAGCACCTTCCGGGTTTTGACAACCTGGTTGTTGCCAGACCCGGAAACTCAAAGGGTCATCGTCGATGGGGTCGATTTACTCCGGGATCCCCAGACCGCTTGCACCCGGGTGGGGGTGCTGCCGGAGCAGTTGGCATTGCCCGGTGAACTGCGGGTCGCAGAGTTTCTGCGCTTTCGCAGTGGCATCAAGAATGTCCCTTCCAGACAGGCAAGGGCAGAGGTCAGCCGGGTTCTCGAAGCGGTGAATGCCAGTGACATGGAGCAGAGACGCATCGACACTCTCTCACAGGGCTACCGGCAGAGAATCGGGTTGGCGGATGCCCTGTTGGGAGATCCTCCGGTTCTTCTTCTCGACGAACCCACTCGTGGTCTGGATCCGCGTCAGATCTCCCAGTTCCGTGCCCTTCTGGATGAACTTCGAGGCAATCATACGCTTCTGCTCTCCAGTCATGTTCTCGGAGAAGTGGAGCAGTTGTGTGACAGGATCTGTGTGATCAGCAAAGGGAAGATCCGGTTGGAGGAGGATCGGGAGTCGTGGACCCAGCGATTGGGCAAGGCGGGACGCTGGCAACTCGAACTCGCTCCATCTGCGGATGCGAAAAAGGTCACGCAATGGCTTAACCAACAGCCTGAAGTGCAGTCGGTGAACCGGGATCAGCATCACTGGAGTATTCAGTCGGATGCCGCATTGGGTTTGCGCATTGGAGAAAAAGCCCTGGAAGAGGGCTGGGTGATCATGGAACTGCGCAGTGAGCCTGCCACCCTCGAGTCCCTCTTTCTCGAATGGACCGGCTCCGATTCTGTCGCCCCTGTGCCAGGTGGGGAGGAATCATGAACAGAACCCTGATTCTCCTTCGCAGGGAATTGCTCTCGACTTTCGTTTCTCCCGTCTCGTGGATCATTCTTGTACTGTTCCTCCTCGTGATGGGGGCGAACATGTACATCTCCATCGTTGCAGTGGGAGGGGATCTTCGACAGCTTCTGAGTTCTGCTTATGGTGGTCTCGTCTTCTGGTTCATGTTTCTGGTCATCCCGCCTCTGGTGACGATGAGAAGTCTTGCAGAAGAGCATCGGCAGGGGGCTCTCGAAGTTCTGATGGTCACAGGAATCAGCGATGCCAGTGTGGTCATTGCCAAGTGGGCTGCTTCTTCGATCTTCTACTTCACACTCTGGTTGGGCTTGCTCCCACTTTGGGGGGTACTTTCGCTGGTGGGCGAAGTGGAGCCGGGATTGCTTTTCACCACGCATGTTGGAATCTTTTTCATCGGATCTGCATTTTGTGCCAATGGAATTCTGGCTTCTGCACTGACCGCTCATCCGTTGGCTGCAGCCGGATTGTCCTTCACCTTCAACATTGCTCTTTTCATGGTTCACTTTTTCAGCAACCTCTTCCGACCCGGAGAGATCGAGTTGCTTTGGATCGAGCATGTCAGTGCGATTCACCACATGGTGGATGAGTTGACCCGTGGAATCCTCGATTTGAGAGTCCCTGTTTTCTGGTTCACCCTGATTCTCTTCTCCCTCTTCCTCGCCACACGGGTGCTGGAGAGGAGGCGCTGGGCATGAGTGTTCTCACAGAACGAAAAAATCGAGCCCGCAGGCATGTTCCTCTGCAGATCTTTTTGGCTCTCTGGTGTGTCTTCGTCGCCAATGCCTGGATCTTCCATTCTTCGATTCGCTCGGATTGGACTTCGGATGGACTGCTGACGGTGACCGAATCGGATCGTGAACTGATCGCAGCATTGACCGGTCCCGTCGAGGTGGTGATTCCACTCAATCTTGGACCGGAAATTGAGGATGTGCTGAAAACACGGGTCCTTCTGAAATCGGCCCGCTGGCTGGAGGAACTCAGTCAAGTGACTCCGAACCGACTGCAGCGCCCCATCCTGATTCGAGTCAATCAGGAGGGGGAGAAATGGGCTGCAGAAAGGGCAAGAAGAGTGCCGGCTCTGGAAGAAACGGATGTCGATCGCATCCATTTCTTTCATGACGGACGCAGGGTTTCCCTCTCTGCAGAAGAGCTCGCTGATTTCCGGTTTCCCTCGGCTCTCGAGCCGGAGGGCGTTGCAGAGATTCTCGTCGACCGAACACGGGAGGGGATCGAATCCGCCCTGCGGCGTCTGATCAGGGATGAGCAGATTCAAATCCGGATCAGTCAGGGCAGTGGTGAACCGGGATTGAATGAACCGGGTAATAATTCGATGGCGGCCCTGCGCAAGGATCTTGAATCCCGCGGTGCACAGGTGGAGGGGATTCGCCTGCCTTTTGTGGAATCGATCTCTGCCGATACCGACCTGTTGGTAATTGTGGCAGGAGGGGTGGGGTCATGGGATCCCCTGGGGGCTGCGGCTGAAAGATCGATCCAGCGATATCTGGAAGCAGGAGGGGGAGTCGTCCTTCTCCTGCCGGGAAAAAACGTCAGTGGTCTGGAGGGACTTCTGTCCCGCTCCGGAATCGATGTCGGTCCCGGGCTGGTTGCTGAGGAGATCGCTCTCGAACAGGGCTTGGTTCGACCTGCATTTGTCGCGGTCGGCAGACAGGTGCATCCCCGTCATCCTGTAACTGCGCCCTTTTTGAAACGGGGGCTCAATGCCCGCTTTTCTCCCGCCAGAGTTCTACAACTTTCGGAGGGGGCAACGCCGTTGCTGACGACGGGACCCGGTGCATGGGTCGAACGTGATGGACGCATGGCACAGCGTGATCCGGGGGAGTCCCCATCCCCGCAAGTGATTGCAGCGGCGAGCGAAGTCGGTGCTGGCCGCCTGATCGTCGTTTCCAGTTGGACAGCTGTTCTCAATGCTTTGTGGCAGGGTGACAGTCGCCGATTCCTGCTCTCATGTTTTCAATGGGCCGCGGGAGACACCCAGCCTTTGGGTGCCGGTCGTGAACCGATGACTCGCAGGGTGGAACTTTCCTTACCATTTCGAAATTCATTCTTCTGGACTGCTCTGGCAGTGCTTCCCGCCTGCGCTTTCTTTGGCGGTTTGCTGGTCAGTGCACTGCGCAGGAGGAATGCATGAATCCACGGACAACACAGATTCTTGCGATATTGGCAGTGGTGCTGACCTTTATTGCCTACCGCTCGGTCCGTGATGCGCGGCCGACTTACGTGGTTGGCAGTGATCGCCCACTCAATTTTTCTGTTCCCGCCGTGAAATCCTTCGAGATCGATCGTGGCGATGGGAACCCAATTCGCATCGAGCAGATCAGCACAGCTGAAAGAAGTCGTTGGAGCATGACTGCACCCGTCGTCGATGAAGGCCGTTTCGCCGCCATCGAGGATTTGCTGTTGATGCTTCGGGATATGGAATCCTACGGAGATGGGCCCGAGGATCTTGCTCGCTGTGGACTCGACCAGCCCCGTGTTTCCCTGAGTATCGAAACCGGTTCCAGAGTCCATCAGGTCGCATTTGGATCAGATCATCCCTCCCTCGACAGAGTGCATGCCCTGATCGATGGGAGATCGGTGTTGGTTCAACCGGAGTTGAGGGGGGTCCTCGAGGATTTTCAACTCTCGGAATTGCGCGAGGATGCGGTCGTCGGCATTTCACCACAACGCATCACAGAATTGACTTTGAGTCGACCCGGTGAACAGACGCTGCTGCTGAAGAGGAGCGGACCCTTCTGGTGGATGGAACAGCCCTATCGCGGAGATGCGAACCCCAATGCCATCGAGACCTGGTTGGAAAAACTCAGTCAATGGGCGGTCATCGATTACATCGATGATCCAGACCAGTTTCCGATGGAGTTGAAGAATCCCCGTGCAGTGTTGACCCTCAAAACAGACGATCTGGAAAAGACCATCGAGATCGGTCCGGTGTTTGCCGTCGAGGGGGCTTCCACTGCCGTGGCGGTCAAGACGAGCGACCGTTCGGCGGTTCTGATCGTTGCCGGATCCACTGCTGAAACTATTGTGAACCGGTCCTCTGCGCGATTGTTGAGTCCCTATCTGATCCGTACGGACAATCCCCGTATCCAACTTCTGAAGTTCTCCTCCGGTGCCTACGGCCCTGTGGAAATCAAGGGAGACGACAGCGGAGAATGGAGGGTCGACTGGGCAGGTGACTCCCGGGTTCGCAACGCTCAAAAGGGAATCGTGGAGTCTTGGCTGACGGACTTGCGTACCCTGCGATCCGAGACGTGGCAAAAGGTCGATCGTAGCCGGTTGCAACAGTTCGGCTTTGACCAGGCTCTTTTGGAGGTTCAGTTGCAAACTTCCAGTGGAGAGTTGGAAGACCTGATTGTCGGTTCTCCAGTCGAAGGTCGTCCGGGGCACCACTACATCTGGAATCCCCGCAGGGACAGTTGTGCCATCGCCGTGCTCAGTTCGCTGGAAGCGATGCGGAAAGCTCCCTTCACCGTGCGCTCGAGAGAATTGCCCGTCCTCGAGGAAGAGTTGACCAGAATTCGTCTCTCCTCTGCCGATTTGGGAGAAGTCGAGTTGGTACGGCCCAATCAGCAATGGCGTGCCGTCAATGGAGGAGCTGCGCCTGAGTTGGTCGAGGCTTCTCAACAAGAGTTGCAACTGGTTGCAGAGCGTTTCAGGGGGTTGGCGGTAGGTCGTTGGCTCGATCCAGCAGAACCGGCGCCCACGAAGGACCTTCACCGGGTCAGGATCGATTGGCTGGCAATGGATTCGACCGACCAACCTTTGCGAACCCTCTTTTTGGGTGGGCTTACCGACGAGGGTTGGATTCGTGCCAGACTGGGTGAATCGGTATGGGGGTTTGCCCTTGCTCCCGTTGCAGGAGCCAATCTGGAAACTCTTGCGGTCGACACTCTGGAAAGATTGACCTCGGAGGGAGGGGGCCCCCGATGAGCGGAATCCGTGGTTCGCTGGTTTTTCTTCTGCTGATGGTCTCTGTGATCTCCCTTTTTGTTCTCAACCGCTGGCAGCCCGAGATAAGCCCTGGTGCACCGGTACAGAGTACCGAGAAGGGGAGTCAGGATTCGGATCAGAGATCTGAAAATACGGAGATCAATCCCGGCGAGACCAAGAACCCTGGATCAACGGTGATCGATCCCCCCATAGCCCAAAGAAACGGATCACAGAGTTCCGGATCCCCTCAGGACAGCGGATCCGGAGTCGGGGGACCGGAATCAGAGAGTCCGTTTGAAGTGTTGCTTCGGGTGATGGACTCCCGGGGAAACCCGGTCGCTGCCGGATTGCAGACTGGATTGTTCCAGCCTTCCGGAGAGCCGATTGAATCGACCGATGCGTCTCAGGAACTCCAGGTTCAGGGTTTGGTGGTTGGAGGTTTTGGATCGCTGGAGTCGGGACTGCGCAAATCCACATCCCGACTGGAGATCGATCCACCGACGACAGGACGATGGATCGTCGATTCCACTCTCCAGAAGGCCCCCGAAGATCTGCTGACGATCGAGAGACTGGTTCTTTTGCGTCCCAATTCCGTGGAGTTCCCTTCGCTGCTGGTCATTCCTGCAATGACCAAAGCTCCGGTGGGAAGTCGCCTGAGGATTCAGGTGGTGGGGGATGGTCGAACTCTGGATGGGGGAATCCTCAAGGTCACGGGAGAAGACAATCTGTGGCAACTGCCTCTGGTACCCCGTCAGTGGTATGCGGGCCTTCTCAGGGTGGAGGTGGTGTGGTCTTGGGAGGCTGCCACTGAGGATCGTCAGAGTCAGGTTCTTGGTATCCGGGGCGAGGAGTTCGCCGGGCAGGACTGGAGCTGGAGTGGAACCCTCAGCGTCGATACAGCAGCTGAGGCAAAGCGACAGGGAGAAAAGATTCGCCGGTGGTATCGCCAACTGCTGGATGAGGTCGAAATGACCCGGGATCTGCTGTTGGTTGCAGGAGCCCACGCTCGCGGAAAAAGGGCGAAACTGGTGCGTGACGATGCCCGGTATTCACGAATGTTGACTCACCCTCTGGCACCGGTTCTTGACGATCTGGGGCGGGGTTCCCGCTTCGACGAAAGACGCTGGAGAAGATTGCTCGATGAGGAATTGCCCCAGCGGTGGAGTCCATGGGTAGAGGAAGGGGCGATTCCCTGGCCAGACCGCTATCCAGGCCCTGCACGCAACATTCCCCTGCTTTTTCATACGCTGGTGAAGTACAGCCGTCTGGAGAGCACGGTGATCTATATGGCTCTGGGCAAGGAGAGGCATCCCAATGATTTTGTCGCCGATTTCGACTGGGATCCGGCCACAGAACGGACGCAGACTTTGGGAAAACTGCGTAACTTTATCAACTCCATCCGCGAAAAGTTGTCGGAGTTGGAAGGGGATTGAGATCCAGTGGAGGGCTTACCGGACCCTCTGGATTTCCACTTCTCCCTGGCGATAGCGTTCAATTTCCCCTTTGGTGCCCACCCACAGAAGAGCTTCAAAATCCTTCGACTGGACTTTCCAGCGATAGACCGGGATTTCTCCGATCTTTTCTTGTCTTTCGCGAACAAGTTGCAGTTCGAGAAAGCGGTATTCACCAGGGATCAGGGCCGAGAATGTAGCCTCTTTTGATTGAGCAATCTTTTTGCCGATCAATAACCAATGTTCGAAGGACTGATTACCGAGCAGAACGAACTGATTCTTGAGTGGGATCACGCGATCGACCTGATTGCCAGATCTTGGATCCCTGACGACGATTCGAACGTCCTCTTCCCGGAAGTCTGCTGCTGTGACCTGATCGGTCAGAGCTCCCGCCAGTGATTCGACCGAGAGTTGCCTTTGCAGGGAAATCGGGCGCAGGTTTTCAGCGGTGAAATCGGTCTTTTGACGGATGTCCAGGATACGACCGTCCCTTTTCCAGTTCAGCCGTGAGTCCAGTCTCCAACGCTTTGTCTCAGGCTTTACTGGCGGAATCAGGCGAATACGGGTTGATCCGACAGGTGCTCCCGCGTGGACCCAACGCCAACTGATTTCCGAATCTGTCACATAAGGCAGGGGGGAGACCCACTTATCCGGAACGGGTGAGACAGGTTTGGGGTCATCGACTGCTAATGGCAAAAGGGCAATGAGGATCAGTGGTGAAATCATTTTTGATTCCCATTCGTGACACACGGAAAAGTTGTCGAAATGGACCCGTGCAATTTTGATGTGGTTTGTGGTACGATCGCATCTTGGTTGGAGTGAGGACATCTGGCAAGACACGATGCATTTATTATTGCTGCATTGTTGGCGCTGAGTGATCCAACTTTTACGGGACGAGGAGGCCTCGAAAGGGGCGTCTCGGTTCGAGCCGGAAAATCGATTTTCCGACTCGTATCATGGGAGTGACGTGTCTGTCCACAAGACAGGGCACGCGGGAAAGGAATGCTGATGCGCAAGGATTTGTCCTTGATTCGACGTCTCGAAAAGATTGAGAAGGAACTGGGTTATTGCCAGATCAAGCTCGAAAAGGAACAGCGTCTTGCCACTCGAGTGCACTTTCTTCGTGCACATCGGGATCACATGAGAAATTCTCTCAGTAGTTACCCCGAATCGGAGAGTGGTTCACAAAACTCCCTGGGCGGTCTCTCCTTTGTCGAAATTTCCCGCAAGTTGATGGAGGAGGAATCCTCTTTCTCTTTCGAGGATATTCGCCTTGAGTTCATCGCTATCGGAATGCGCCCGGAAATCGTCGACGAACTCGACCTTCTGGATCAGGACATCACTGATACGTCGGAAAAGTTGCAAACCTTCCGTGTCTTCCACGACAAAATTGAGGGCTTGCAGTCGGAGAGAACCCAGGCGTTGAGCAGTTTCATCCTCGAGGAGGGTGAACCGGTTCTGAAGATCTCCGAGAATTTCGAGGAGACGGAGTCGCGCTGGAATGTGCTGACTGAAGACCTGACCAACATCGATGACGCTCTCTTCTGTGTTCAAAGAGCGAATGACTACCTTGCGTCTGCACGCAACTTTGTGCTTCAGGCTCGCAGTCATTACTCGGTTCAGGATTGGCTCGAGAGTGGATACCTCGTCGATCTGTTCAAGCACTCTCTGATCGGAAGAATTCGCGAAATGCTCGAGGGAGCTGAGCGCAATCTCAAAACCTCACTGGGAGAATTGATCTGCCTCAACGATGAAGATTACGATCTTTTCGAGTTCTCTGACTTCGCACCGATTCTGCTTCCCTTCTACAAGCATCTCTTCAGCGATGTCTTCAAGCAGACCAAGTTTCAGGATGTTCTGAATCTTGTGGAAGAGCGATTGGACCGGTCGGAGCGGCTTCACAAGCGCCTGGAGGAGACGCGCGAAGCAGTCTTCAACATGCAGATGCAGCAAGAGACCGAGCGTGAGGACCTGTTCCATCAAATCGGTGAAGAGCGTCGCAAGTTGCGCCTGATCAGTTAATCTGATCCAGACAATCTGAAATGTGCAGGCTGGCACAAACCCTCAATACCCGAGGATTTGTGCCAGCCTTTCTTTTGCCCGATCTTCGTCCGCAGCGAGATCCCCTGTGATCAGAGCACGCCCGTCCTCAAAGCAAATGACGGCTCCAGCGGGATCTTCGATGCGCAGGGACCAGGGGCTTCGGCTGTAGTTCTCTGTCCCAGCGGATTTTTGCAAAACTGTTTCGATCTGATCGAGACCTTCATCAATCCAGGTTTCCAGTGAGCCACTCCCGCAGAGTCGGCGAACGGGATGCGTGCCGGGGGCGGATTCCGTGTCGAGAATCCTCGTGGTCTTCCCCTGATCGGAACAGGTGGGGCAGGAAGGGTCCGCAGCCAATTCGATCCACGTCTCACCAGTGGTCAGCGATCCACGGAGAATTTTGCGGATTTGACCACGGGGAGAATCATTGTCGGGACCTGCTCGCAAGCTTTCAGTGAGAAGCCTCAAGACCGCTGAAGCTGCAGCAAAACATGCAGCAGGAAGAACCCCCTCGGTTTCACAGGTTCCCAATGGGTACTGATCCATCCGCGGGTCGACCCAGCAATGGTAGCAGGGGGACCCCGGTGGATTGAATGAGGCCGCGACCCAGCGGTCGGCGATGGCCGCAGAATGGATCCAGCCAATACCGGTCTGCAGGGAGGCTTTCTGTATCAGGGATCGGACGGCGACGTGATCGGTGGCATCAATCACCACATCGTGGCCTCTGAAGAGGTCCAGAACATTGCGGGGGGTCAGATGACCTTCATGTGATTCAACGACGCACCGCCCCCCCTGCGATTCGAGGGCTCTCTTGGCGGCTCTCACCTTTGGCAGTCCTTGTTGAACGTCTTCATCAGTGTAGAGAATCTGTCTGTGGAGGTCTGTGGCCTGGACCCGGTCACCGTCGGTAAGGGTCAGCCTTCCAAGACCACTGCGGTGGAGCATCTGTGCGAGAGGGGACCCGACACCACCGACGCCGACCAGAAGGACAGAGGTCTGTGCCCAAAGGTCGTCGAGTATGGCTCCGTTGCGAACCCTTCTCTGGCGGTCATATCTCTGGAGGTCAGCGCGTTCCACAGGATTCCTTTTCCATGGTTAAAGATCGAATCTAGCCCACGGAAGGTCCTGACTCTAGCCGAACCTTCACAGGGGAGGGCGGCGGTGATTCCTTTGGGTATGAAGGGTTGCACAGGGGCCCGCCGCAGTTTGTACTGACTCCTTGGATGTAGCGGAAACACTGGGGATTTCCACGATTTGCAGTTGGGGGGCAGGATGACAGATCTGATATCCGATTCCTCTTTTTTGACTGCTCTTCTCTGTTCTTATCTCATCGGCTCAATCCCCTTCAGTTACATCATCGCCCGTCTCAACGGAGTGGATCTTCTGAAAGTGGGCAGTGGGAACCCCGGAGCGACCAATCTCTCTCGGAACCTTGGGAAGAAACTGGGTGCCATTGGCCTCGGTTTCGATCTCCTCAAGGGAGTCGTTCCCGTCTTGCTGGCTCCCGTTTTTCTGTCTGAACAATTCCATACAGGGGAGCATCTTCCTGTCCTGTTTGCTCTTGCTGTCGGGGCTGCCGCAATCGTAGGCCACTGTTTTTCCCCCTTCCTTCTGGGTAAGGGTGGCAAGGGAGTGGCGACCACCGCGGGAGTCTTGTTGGCTTATGAACCGTGGCTTGCAATTTCAATGTTGGTCTTTTGGGGGGGAGTCCTCATGAAGATTCGCAGCGTCGGGATCTCTTCTGTGGTCGCCGCTTTGGGAGGCGCACTGCTGGGAGCCACGATGATGGCTCAGGTGTTTTCCTTTGGAAGCATCCTGATCAACAGTGGGTCCGTGGAGGATCAACGCAGACTGGGATTGACTCTGGTCATCATTTGCCTGCTGATCGTAATCCGTCATCGGAGCAATATTCGCGAGTATCGTGAAGCCCGATCGGCGGCCTCATCATGAAAATTCTGGTGGTCGGTTCCGGAACCTGGGGAACGGCTCTCGCCCACGTCGCCCAAAATGCGGGAATGGACGTGACCGTTCATTGTCGGAGACAGGAGCGGGCCGCAGAGCTGGCAAGTGGGCGTCACTCATTCTTGCCGGAGTTGTCACTGGGAGATGGATTCAAGGTCTGTGTTGCCGGAGTCGATCCGGTGCCAGACAGCGACGTGGTCATCAGTGCGATTCCCACACAGATGATCCGCAGTTATCTACAGGGACCGGGCGCTGACTTGCCCAGAGACGTGCCGTGGATCTCTGCTTCGAAGGGGCTGGAAAAGAGCCATCAGGCGTTGCCGAGCCAGATTCTCAAGGATTGCGGCGTCCTCGGTGAGCCGGGAATCCTTTCAGGACCGAGCCACGCCGAGGAAGTTCTCAGAAATTTGCCCACAGCCGTCGTATTTGCCCATCCGAATGAGGATTTCACGGTCGAGATTCAGAAGTCTTTGAGAACTCCCGAGTTCAGAATCTACAGGAGCCTCGATCGGATCGGGGTCGAGTGGGCCGGGGTGCTGAAAAATGTGGTCGCTTTGGGTTGTGGTATTGCGGTGGGGCACGGATTCGGTGACAACACCATAGCAGCGATGGTGACTCGGGGGAGTGCCGAGATTTCGCGCATGGGTTGTCTGCTTGGCGGGCAGCGCGAAACCTTTTCGGGACTTTCCGGTATCGGGGATCTCGTTGTGACTTGTTTCAGTTCTCACTCTCGTAATCGTGTTGTCGGAGAGTCCGTGGGACAGGGACAACCTGTTGCGGATGTTTTGGCAGGGATGGAGCAGGTTGCAGAAGGTGTTCACACCTGCAGCGCAGCTGCCGAAATGGCGCGTGAACGATCAGTGGAAATGCCCATCGTAGAAACCGTGTCCAAAGTGATGGCCGGTGAACTTTCGGTGGAACAGGGAATCGAAGGGTTACTCCTCAGAGTGCCCGACCAGGAATGAGGACGGGTTGCTTTACTGGGTTGTGGCAACACTTCCTGTCGATCTTCTGGATCTTCTTCGAGAGAAGTTTGAGAAGGTGGGAATCGTTCGCTTCACAGCAGCAGAAGTGGAAGTTCTCGGACGGGATACAGAGTCGGTGGATGGTGTCCATGCGATGCGTGTAGAAATTGCGGTGAACGAAGAATTTCTTTCTCCTGCACTGGCCGTCCTCGATGAGTTGTCTGCGAATGGGAACGAAGTGAACGTGCACGTTGGTTCCCTCAAAGATGCGCGCCGGATTCGAACCGGCGAAGCGGGATCGGATGCGATTTAGGTGATCGGGGATCGGAGACGATTCCACTTGCCGACATGATTTTTGATTATTCCCCGGCACGATGTTGTCGGGACCAAAAGTGTATCAAGGCTCAGGGGGCCGAAGCGAAGGGAGTGGCTTTGACAGTCAACGAAATCCTCGAACTGATCAGAAACAAGGGTATCGAGGCGGTGGATTTCCGCTTCATGGATTTCCCGGGTCTCTGGCAACATTTTACGATTCCGGCAGCAGGACTGGACGAGAGCACCTTCACAGAAGGTCTCGGGTTTGACGGTTCGAGCATGCGTGGCTGGAAGGGAATCGCAGAGAGTGACATGCTCGTGGTTCCCGATCCGACGACTGCGTGGATCGATCCCTTCCCCAAGATGAAGACTCTGGTGCTCGTCTGTGACATCAAAGATCCGATTACTCACGAGAGTTACTCTCGCGATCCCCGCAACATCGCCCGCAAAGCAGAAGCCTACCTGCAGAATTCCGGGCTTGGTGACCAGGCTTTCTTTGGTCCTGAGGCGGAGTTTTTCATCTTTGATGACATTCGTTTCGACCAGAATGAGCACAGTGGCTTCTACTTCCTCGACAGTGTCGAGGGGCGTTGGAATACCGGTCGTGAAGAGGGACCGAATCTGGGCTACAAGCCTCGTTACAAGGAAGGTTACTTCCCTGTTCCTCCGACTGACAAGCACAATGATCTGCGGAACGAAATGATGAAAAACCTGATGGACTGTGGACTCGAGATCGAGTGCCAGCACCATGAGGTTGCCACGGCGGGCCAGGCAGAGATCGACATCAAGTTCAATACCTTGTTGAAGGCAGCCGACGACCTGATGGCGTACAAGTACATCGTCAAGAACACCGCTCACCAGAATGGCAAGACGGTCACCTTCATGCCGAAGCCGGTGTGGAATGACAATGGCAGTGGCATGCACATGCATCTGTCCATTTGGAAAAATGGTGCCAACCAGTTTGCCGGTGACGGATATGCCGGAATGAGTGAGATGGCACTTCACGCCATCGGAGGAATCCTCCAGCACGCTCCTGCACTGGTTGCCCTGACAAATCCGACGACCAATTCCTACAAGCGTCTGGTCCCCGGTTTCGAGGCACCGACTCGCTTGGCTTACTCTTCCCGCAACCGTTCTGCAGCAGTCAGGATCCCGGTGGGGGCTTCCAATCCGAAGGCTCGCCGCTTCGAGTTCCGCTGTCCTGATCCGTCCTGCAACCCTTACCTCGCATTCTCCGCCCTGTTGATGGCGGCGATGGACGGTATCAAGAACAAGATCGATCCGGGTCTTCCGTTTGATAAAGATCTTTACGACCTCCCGGCTGAGCAGTTGGCAGAGGTTCCGAGTACTCCGGGATCGCTGGAGGATGCGCTCAACTGCCTTGAGAAGGACCACGAGTTCCTTCTTGCCGGCGACGTTTTCACTGCCGATGCCATCTCTTCCTGGATCTCCTACAAGCGGGAGCGAGAGGTGGACCAGTTGCGTCTGCGTCCACACCCCTATGAGTTCGCACTCTACTACGACATCTAATCGTTCCGGTCAGCCGGCGGACGGGTCACAGGACCTGTCCGCCGGATCTGTCCGCGACCTTTCCGGCAAACTGGACGCTCTGCGTGTCTGGTTCAGGCAGAACGCCCCGGTCGCCGTGGCTCTCTCCGGTGGCGTTGACTCTGCGCTATTGGCTTCTCTGGCTCATGAAGAGCTGGGGCCACAGGCCGTCGCAGTCACCGGTGTTTCTCCCAGTCTTTCCCAACAGGAATTGGAATCCGCTCGCAGATTGGCAAGCGAGGTTGGCATTCAGCATCTGGAGTTGGAAACCCGTGAGTTGGACCGTGAATCCTACAGGGCCAATTCCGGAGATCGGTGCTATCACTGCAAGTCGGAGTTGTACGACGTCATCCTCGATCACCCCCGATTGAACGGGTATACGGCCATCGACGGTACTCAGGCCTCGGATGTGGTTTCGGACCGGCCCGGGGCTGTTGCTGCCCGTGAACGGGGAGTTTACAGCCCATTGCGTGCTTTCGGCTTCGACAAGGATTCGATTCGACATTTGGCCAGAGAGCGCCAATTGTCGAGCCATGATCGTCCTGCGCGCCCCTGCCTGGCGAGCCGGGTTCCAGTAGGAACCGCTGTCAATGCCGAGTTGCTCGGCAAGATTGAGGCCCTCGAATCAGTCCTCTCAGGGGAGGGTTTTTCCGTCTACCGGACACGTTGTGAGGAATCCCGTCTCGTCGTCGAAATCGCTCCGGAAGAGTTGGCCGACAGGCTCGGGGGAAGCTGGCGACAGCGTCTCAATTCCATCGCCCGTCAACTGGGGTTCGCAGAGCGTTGGCTCGACCTGCGCGGATATGGTGGATCCGGATCGCCCCGTCTCGAGGCGCTGGCGGGGGACGAGGATGTGGGCTGAACTCCTTCAGATCCTGCTCGTTTCGTTGCTGGTTCTTTCCGGTATCCACCGATTCATGCTCTGGTTGGGCAGCGGACTTGTCTGGAATTCTGAATCGCCAGAGACCTCTTCTGTGAATGACGTTTGCTTGCCCGGGAAACATGGGTCCACAGGGCCATTGCCCAGGGTGCTGATACAGATTCCCGTTTTTAATGATGCTTATGCCCTGCAGTCCCGACTGGATTGCCTGAAGAGTCTCGACTATCCCCGTTCACTCCTTCAGATTCAGATTTTGGATGATTCTGATGACGGATCGGCAGAAGAAAATGCCGCCCTCGTTGAAGCTCTGGTCGCTGAAGGGGTTCCGGTCACAGTGATTCGCAGAGAAGAGCGTACCGGTTTCAAAGCTGGGGCACTGGCCTATGGAATGTCTGTTTCCGATGCGGAGTTTGTCGCCATTTTCGATGCGGACTTCCAGATACCGGAGCATTTTCTATCGCAGACGATTCCCAATTTTGAGGATTCCAGGGTCGGGTGGGTTCAATGCCGCTGGGGTTACGCCAATCGAAATCGCAACTTCCTGACCCGGGCTCAGGCGCGTCTTCTCGATGGTCATTTCCGTATCGAGCATCAGGCTCGCAGTCGTGGCGGACGATTCTTCAACTTCAATGGAACTGCGGGTATCTGGCGCAGGACTGCTATCGAAGCGGCAGGCGGATGGAGTGGAAAGACGGTTGTGGAAGATACGGATCTTTCGTTGAGGGCATGGGATCGTGGTTGGAGAGGAATCTACCGTGATGACATTGTCTGTAACGGCTGGCTTCCCGAAAACTTTTCAGCTTTCAGGACCCAACAGAGACGCTGGCTTGCAGGGGGGATGGACCTGTTCTTCAAACGGAAGATCGATCACTCAGGAAAGCCATTCCTGACGCATTTTGATTTCAATGCACGTGGACTCGCACCACTGGTCAGTGTGGTCGTGGTTCTTCTGGCGATTTTGGCACCCCTGAGAAGAATCTTTCCTGATCAACTCGGACCTGAGCCCTGGGTTTTCCGAGCATTGGGAACCCAAGCATTTGAGGGGGTCTTCATCAGCTTTGCCTTTATGGGAGTATTGGTCTACTACGCCTCTACAGGTGGTGGGCGATACAGTCGTTGGCTGGAATCGTTCCTCGTGCTTCTTTTGGGAACCGGCTTTGCTTTTTATGCCAGTCTTTGCTGCTTTGATGGGATTCTCGGCAGGGTCTCCGAATTTGAACGAACTCCGAAAACAGCGGGAGCCACCGGTGGAAGAAACGCCACACTTTGGGAATGGGCAGTGTTTCCCCTGACGGCGTGGCTGATCGTGGAGGTGGCATTGATTGGTGCCTGGTCGGTTCTGCCGCTGATCTCGATGAGTTTTGTCGGGCTGTTCTGGAGTCTTCTGGGAACCCGATCTCAGGGGATCGCGGAGTCATCAGGAAGCACACTCCCTTCCCCTTGCCGCAACGTCGGTGATTCCGTAGTTTGATTTGCACAGGATCGAACCCAGGCAGGATCGGAGGCGGAGCTTGTTGCGAATTGTGACCCTCGACGGGCCTGCAGGCTGCGGTAAAAGCACCGTTTCAAGGATGGTGGCCCGAAAACTGGGTGGACGAATGTTCTCCAGTGGACGCATCTATCGCACCCTGACCTGGATCGGACTCGAGACTGGAGTCGATTTTACAGATCCTGCCTCAGTCGCTGCTCTGGCCATCAAGCATGACTTGTCGATTACTGCCCCGGGTGATGACTTCAAGGTACTCGTTGATGGAATTGACCCCGGTAATGTACTCGATTCGACACGGGTGACCGGCAACATTCATTTCATTTCCGGAAATGCAGAGTTGCGTCAAAGTGTTCTGCTAATTCAGAGAAAGTTGCCGGAGGATCTCCCGGTTGTTGCTGAGGGGCGTGACATGGGAACGGTGGTTTTTCCCGAGGCTCCGGTAAAAATATTTCTGACAGCGAGTTCCCATCAACGGGCAGTTCGCAGGCAGGCCGAACTGCGTCAGAGACTGGAAGAGGATCTCCCTTTTGAAGAGGTGCTTGAGCAGGTCGAGTTGCGTGATGCCCGCGACCGTGAAAGGGATGTCTCTCCCATGCGACCTGCAGACGATGCGGCTCAGATCGATTCCACTGATTTGGGAATTGATGAGGTGGTCGCCGCAATCATGGAAAGGATCCCGGAAGATTGGATCCCGGCAACCGACTCTTCTATCGATTGATCCGTTTCATCGCCTGGGTGATTTGCAAGATCCTGTTTCGTCACCGGGCGGAAGGGCATGAAAATCTGCCGACCTCCGGGCCGTTTCTTCTTGCGGTGAATCACACCAGCAATCTGGATCCGGTCCTCGCCGGCATCGCCATGAAAAGACCGCTGGCATTCATGGCGCGGAGCACTCTCTTCAGTCCCGCACCCATGGGCTGGTTTTTGCGAAATTTGAACGCTTTGCCCCTGGAGCGGGAAGGGGTGGGGATCGCCGGTTTTCGTTCCGTCATGGCCCATTTGGATGCGGGAGGGGCCGCTCTCGTCTTCCCGGAGGGCACCCGCAGTGCGGACGGCCGCTTGCGCCGTTTCAAGGGCGGAGTGGTCCGATTGGCCAAAATGGCCCAGGTTCCTGTGGTTCCCGCCTATATTTCCGGCAGCCACAGGGCCATGGGGCGTGGAAAATGGCTCCCACGCCCCTTTGGAACCCGGATCTCCTTCGGAGAATGCATCGACAAGGAGGCTTTCTCCGAGGAAGATAACGGGTTGGAAGTCCTGCGCAGGGCCATGGTGGAACTGATTCCCGAAGGGGAGCCCGGTTCCGTCGATTGAACCCTGTCACAGCTCTTCCATTCCCGGAAGGGCTGCGGAGTCTGCGATGGTCGTCGGCAGCAGTCTTTTCCCAAAAAACCAGGAGTGCCTGTGTGAGTGGAGGGACCCGATGGTCGGGTCCGCTCGACGGCAGTCCGTGACCCACTGAAGGGGCCTTTTTCCATGGCCAAACCAGAACTGCTCAAGCAGTTTGACCTCAAGGGCGATTCCCTCGAGGACAAAGTCAACGATTTCCTGCAAGGTGACTCCATCGACAAGGTCGATGAAATTCTCAGGGATTCGGTGATCGATTTTGAAGAAGAAAAGATTATCCAGGGCAAGGTGGTCAGCATTTCCGATGACTGGGTCATCGTCGATGTGGGCTACAAGGCCGAGGGTGAAGTTCCCAGAAGCCACTTTGAGGGTGCTGAAATCACCGTCGGAGACACCGTGGACGTGCTCATCGAGGAAGTCGATGAAGAAGACGGCCGCATCATGCTGTCCAAGCGCAAAGCGGACCGCATCAAGGGTTGGGAAAAGGTGGTCGACACCCACAACGAGGGGGATGTGGTCACCGGAAAAGTTCTGCGCAAGATCAAGGGCGGTCTGTTGATCGACATCGGTGTTCCGGTGTTCCTTCCTGCTTCCCAAATCGCCATCCGCAGGGTGGGCGACGTTTCAGAGTTCGTCGGCAAAGATCTGGAATGCAAAATCATCAAGATCGACGAACCGCGTATGAACATCGTCGTCAGCCGTCGCAAGCTTCTGGAGGAGCGTCGCGACGAATTGAAGTCGAACCTGATGACCGAAATCGAACTGGATCAGGTGCGCAAGGGTATCGTCAAGAACATCACCGATTTCGGCGCATTCGTCGATCTGGGTGGTATCGACGGCCTTCTTCACATTACCGATATGTCCTGGGGTCGAATCAATCACCCCAATGAAATCCTGACCGTCGAGCAGGAAATCGATGTGAAGGTTCTCAAGATCGACAAGGATCGCGAGAGAATCTCTCTGGGTCTCAAGCAGACCCAGCCGAGTCCCTGGGACGACATCGAAGAGCGTTTCCCGATCGGTGCCAAAATCAGCGGCAAGGTTGTCAACGTTCTCTCCTACGGTGCCTTCATCGAACTGGAAGAGGGGATCGAGGGACTGGTTCACGTCTCTGAAATGTCCTGGACCCGTCGAATCTCCAACCCCGGTGAAGTGGTATCCGAGGGACAGGAAGTCGATGTGGTGGTCCTTGAGATCAAGAAGGACAAACAGGAAATCAGCCTTGGCATGAAGCAGGTCGAGGTGAATCCCTGGGAGATCGTTGCCCAGAAGTACCCTGTGGGTCACTACATCAGCGGCAAGGTTCGCAATCTCACCAACTACGGTGCCTTCGTCGAACTCGAGGATGGTATCGACGGTCTTCTGCATGTCAGCGACATGTCCTGGACTCGCAAGATCATCCACCCCTCCGAGAAACTGGAGAAGGGACAAGAGGTCCATGCAGTGGTTCTGGAGATCGACCAGGAGCGCAAGCGGATTGCCCTTGGCCTCAAGCAGATGGAAGAGGATCCCTGGGTTCGCGAGATTCCGGACACCTATGCCATTGGCACTGTGGTTCGGGGCACGGTGACGAAGACCACCAACTTTGGTGCCTTCGTTCAGATGGAGGAGGATCTCGAAGGTCTCCTGCACGTCTCTGAACTTTCGGGTGACAAGGTGGAGAGCCCTGAAGAAGTGGTCTCCATCGGTCAGGTTGTGGACGTGAAGGTGATTCGCGTTGACGATGAAAATCGCAAGATCGGTTTGAGTCTCAAGGAGGTGACCGAGGAGGAGAGTGCCCAGCTTGCGGCGCTCTACGCTCAGGCTGCCGAAGGTGAGTCCCCGACAGCAGTGGGATCGGTGCCGGAAAACATTCCGGACGAAGTCCCCGACATCGAGGACCAACCAGAAGAGGCTCCCGTTGCAGAAATGGAATCTGCAGACTCAGAAGCAGCTGAAGAGCCTGCTGCTGACGAAGCGGAAGAGAGTGCTGGCGATGCGGAAGAATCCGAGAACAAGGAGTAATCCTGTTCCTCTGGACAGGGTCGATGACCATTTCGGGGAGAGTCGGGGTTTCCCGGCTCTCCTCGTCATCGTTTCTGCATCCCTTCTGGCGGTCTCGTTTTTGACGGTGATCGACGGATTCGCAATGCCTGTTGCACCGACACTCCACGGTGGAGTCTCGCTGCAGCAGGCCCATGCCGAAGCCAATGATGACCGTGTCATTCTGCGCTTTCTCAATGGTCGTTTTCGGGAAGCCCTCAAAGCCTACCGGGCTGGACAGTTTGAAAAGGCGTGGAAGATTTCTGAGGCGATTCTGGTCCTCGCCCCTGCCAACTTTGATCTCTTTGACCAAGTGAACACCCTGCGACGCCGGGCACATGGCCGGTATCTGAGTCAGAGTACAGTAGCGGTTCGCTTCTCGATCGAGGAGGACCTGCTCGGAGAAGAGGAAACACCTTCTCTCGATGGTGAAGCTGCGGATCCACCGCTCTATCCGAAGGCCTATCTCACCGGAATGGTGATCCTCGAAAATCTTTCGGATGAAGTGATTCGCTTCGGAAGTGAAGCGGTTGAAGAGGATATCCTCGGTCAGGTGGTCTGGAGCGTGAAGGACGTCTATCTTGATGGCACCGAGCGAGTCAGTTCGGACGCCAGAGTGATCCGGATAGACGGGGGCTTCAGGGTCGAGCCAGGAGAAAGCAGGGGGATCCCGGTCCAATTGCCGATTCCTGTAGCAAGGTCACGCCCGGTTCTTCAGGAGTGGGTGGTCTCGGGAAGCACGCGTCCCTTGCGAATCTCCACACCTGAAGGGGAAATTACCCGGGGTTTACCGTGGATCGAAGAGAAGGGGCGATTTGTTGCACCGGAACTGGGTGAGAGTTCTCTTTCACCCACAGAGGCTCTGAAAAAAGCAGCCATCGGTGGCAATGTCGCCGAGATGGTCTTGGCCCGTCATCGCTGGTTTGAGCGCAGGCGGGAGACAAAAACGGGTCCGAATCTGACGGACCCGATCATCGAGGAGATGATCTCGCTTCTCGGTGACCACGACGGCAAACTTGACCGTCTGGTCGTGGGAATACTGGAAGAGGTCACCGGGCTTATCATGGAACGATCTGCTCGGGCATGGAAGATTTGGGGACTGTCACGAGAAGTTCGACGGGACGTTCGACCCGACGTTCGACGGGACAGTGGCGAGGGGAGATAGCATGGGATTCGTACCTGATGAGTCCTTTCAGGAGGTGACCCGAGGTGCGGTCACGATTGATACTGAGGAAGAACTGCAAAAGAAATGGCAGGCTTCCAAAGACCGTCAGCAGCCTTTGCGAATCAAGTTGGGTGTCGACCCGACCAACCCGCAGTTGCATGTGGGTCACGCTGTACCCCTGAGAAAAATGCGCCAATTTCAGGATGCCGGTCATCAAGCGGTCTTGATTATTGGAGATTACACCGCTTGTGTCGGCGATCCTTCAGGCAGGGACAAGACCCGTCCGACTTTGACTCATGACCAGGTTCGTGAAAATGCAGAAACTTATCTCCAGCAAGCATGGAAAATCCTCGACAAGGATCGAACAGAACTCTGTTGGAATGGTGACTGGTTTCGGGAGATGTCGTTTCTGGATGTGATCGCTCTTTGCGGGCGTACTACTGTCGCCAGACAATTGGAGCGTGACGATTTTCAAAAGCGCTTCAGCGGGGGATTACCCATCAACCTCCACGAATTCATCTACCCTTTAATGCAAGCATGGGATTCGGTGAAGGTCAGGGCGGATGTGGAGCTGGGAGGAACCGATCAAACCTTCAACCTGCTCCTTGGCAGGGATCTGATGCGTCAGGAAGGCCTGGAAGCTCAGGTATGCATGACATTGCCGTTGCTGGTCGGAACAGACGGCAGCCGAAAGATGTCCAAAACCTATGGCAACTCCATCGGCATCACGGATTCGCCTGAAGAGATCTTCGGCAAGACGATGTCGATTCCTGACGAAGCCATGCGTGATTACTTCACTCTCGCCACCGATCTCAGCCTTTCCGAGATCGAGGAAAAACTGGCTCTCAATCCCAGAGAATGCAAAGGGTTTCTGGCCCGCACACTGGTTCGTCTCTATCACGACGAAGCCGCGGCGGAAGCAGCGGAACAGCACTTTGTTCAGGTGTTCTCCAAGGGGGGAATTCCCGATGACATCGAAGAGTACGCAGTGCAGGGAGATTTGCTCGAGGACGGCAAGGTGTGGATCGTCAAGTTGGTCGTCGAGGCCGGTTTGTCATCCAGTAATAACGAAGCCCGGCGCAATGTACAGGCTGGAGGGGTTCGGCTTGACGATCTTCGGGTCGATGATGCGGATGCTCGGGTCGAACTTTCGGATGGCATGGTTCTCAGGGTCGGAAAACGCAAGTTCCGCAAGCTGAAGTTGGTTTGATCAGGCTCGATTTCAGTCGGAGATCTGATTCATTACCAGAGCGCTCACCGCTTTTGGCAAGGCCACCATTTCGGCTTCAAAGACCCGTTTCGCCAAACTTGCAACATCGTCGCCTGCAAGAACGGGAACTTTCTCCTGTAGAATGATCGGTCCTTGGTCATATTCATTGTCCACGAAATGAACTGTGCAGCCGGATTCCTGATCCCCTGCTTCGAGGACCCTTTGGTGAACCCTGTCGCCATAACAGCCCTTGCCGCCATGGCGTGGCAGCAATGAAGGGTGGATATTGATGACCCTGTTTTCCCAGGCAGTGGGAATCACGAGCTTGCGTAACCAACCACCGAGTATGGCGAATTGGCAACCCGCTTCTTCGAGAGCGGAGAAGATGGCTTCTGAATCCTCGACCCTTTTACAGGGGTGAATCTGGTGGGGGATTCCGGCTCGTGAAGCTCTTTCGATGCCACCGAGACCCGCCTTGCTGGCGATCACAAGATCGACTTTGGCTGGAATATCGTCACGTTGGATCGCCTCGACCAGATTTTCGAGGGTTCTGCCCCCTCCGGAAAGAAGAAACCCGACGGAGACCGGGTCGGTCTCCGTCGGGTTCTCACTGTGCAGGTTCTGCATCGACATCGATTCTAGAGGTCGTTCAGGCTGGTCAGGATTTCACCGATCAAGCCATACTCCTTGGCTTCTTCAGGAGACATCCAGTAGTCCCTGTTCGTGTGCTTCTCAACCTCTTCAACACTCTTGCCGGTCTCACTGGCGATCAACTCATTGCAGCGACGACGCAGTTTGAGAATCTCATCCGCAGTAATCTCGATTTCGGATGCTTTTCCGCGAACCCCACTGGAGGGCTGGTGGATCATGATCCGCGAGTTGGGCAGTGAGAATCTCCGCTCTTTGGGCGTGGCGAGCAGAATCACGGTTCCCGCAGAAGCATTGAGTCCATTGGTGATACACAGAACAGGACTGCGGATGAACTTGATGGCGTCGTAAATTGCGAAGCCGTCATCTGCAGATCCACCCGGTGTATTGATGAACAATCGGATGGGATCGTCATTTTGGGAGTCAAGCCACAAAAGTGCGGGGACCAGTTTGCGGGTCAGCTTTGGGGAAACCTCCTCGGAGATGAAGAGAGTTCTCTGTTTCTCCATCAAATCCTTGAGGTAA
The DNA here is from genome assembly GCA_029976805.1 of bacterium. Lineage (GTDB taxonomy): Bacteria > Planctomycetota > UBA8108 > UBA1146 > UBA1146 > UBA12191. Next base: position 17,284 of record JAPOLY010000003.1, on the reverse strand, counting down.
TTGCCGCCACCGGCTTCTTTCTTGTTTTCGTCCTTGTCCCCACCCTCATTCAGGTCGGGAGAAAGGTATTCGTTGGGATGGTACATCCTATGGACCCCTTTCCGGGTACTCAGTCTCTCGAACCCCTTCATTGCAGGAACTGGACGACCAGTCTTGTCAGGAGGGGTTCGGCTCCTGCTGCGACTTCCAGAATCTCTTCTACGGAAACTTTCTTCAAGTCATCCGGGTCACAGAGATCGGTTACCACGGAAATTGCCGAGGCCCGAATCCCTTCATGAGCACAGATGATCACCTCCGGAACGGTCGACATTCCGACCACATCCGCTCCCAGACCCCTCAACATGCGGTATTCGGCCCGGGTTTCGAGATTGGGGCCCGGGACAGCCACGTAGACACCGCTGGAGGCACGGATTCCTGAGTTTTGGGCCAGTTCGAGCCATTTTCCGACAGATTCCCGGCAATAGGGCTCGCTCATGTCGGGGAATCGGGGTCCCCAGTCGTCATGATTCATTCCGGTCAGGGGGTTTTCCCCCAAAAGGTGAATGTGGTCGTCGAGGATCAGCAGATCCCCTTTTTCCAGCTTCGGAGAGAGTCCTCCACAGCAATTGGAAATGATCGCATGCTCGACCCCGAGTCTAGCAGCAACCCGCATCGGCATGACGATGTCCTCCATGGAGTAGCCCTCATAGAGATGAAACCTTCCCTGGAAGCACAGAATCCTGTGTTGCCCAATGTTGCCGAAGTGAAGTTGACCACTGTGACCAGGCGCTGTCGAAATGGGGAAACCGGGAATGGCTGAGTAATCGATGGTGGTTTTATCAGAAATCTCTTCGACCAGACCACCGAGCCCTGTCCCCAGAATGATCACCGTATCCGGAGAATCACCGGGGTTGGCAGCGGCGACCGCTTCAGCAGCCGCTTCGATGCGCAATCTCTGTCTCTGGCCTTCTTCCTGAATGGTGCCCATGGGGGGTGTCACCTTTCTCTCAAACATTGCGAATCCCTCGCTCTTCGAGCGCGGTCGTCAGTTTCTGCCGATCGAGGCCGGCGACAAGGAAGGTCTTGTTTCGCTGATGCTTTCCTCGCAACAGGCGAACATGACCTTTAGGAACGCCAAGGGTACCTGAAAGTACCTTTGAAAGGGTGACATTTGCCTGACCCTTCTCTGGCGCAGTGGTCACCTTGACCACCAGTGCCCCCTGTCGAATTCCCGAGATGGCATTGACCGAGGCCCCCGGAATCGCCCGGACCTCCACTTCGATACCGTCAACCGTCTCCTTGAGTCGAAGATCCTCCAGCGGATTCACTCTTGATCTTTCCCAGTCTCACTCTCGAGATCCTTGAGGAGGGGGCGCAGGGCTTGGTCTGCCGTATTTTGCCAGATTTGATCCGCATCCATGGTTCTTCCATTGAATTCGAGGAGTAGGGCCAGAAGTTTGGCCCAGTCACCGTCCGGCTCGACTTCGAGCCACAGATCGAGACGACCACCAGGGGTCAACTCATTCCACAGGAGGTAACGACCCGGACCTTCTGGGGTATCCCTGTAAATGACACGATCTGATCGAAGGGTCACCCATGGAGCAGAGATCTGTTTTTCTGGAGTGGTGATCAGGCGCGATGGCTTGCGAGGCAGGGAAACCTCGGGCTGTCGATCAAGGAGCTGATCGAACTGTTGCAGCAATTGCAGATGTTTTTCGGCAAGTTGGAGATCGTCGTTGGAGAAGCGCTGTTCGAGCAAGGTGGAGCGCAACCCTCTGGCAGCCTCGAGACCCCGGAACTGAAGGTTCCAGAGATCCCAGCAACGTTTGAGCACAGGGGAGAGAGAAGCGTAACCCGAATCCCCGGAATCCTTCTCTGCAGATTCGATCGCGGAGAGCAGTTCCAGCTCAAGAGGCAGGGTCGCTGGAATCGAAGCTCTCGACAGAAGCCCTTGAAACAGATCCCTGGCTTCTGCCTTTCGGCCTTCTTGTAATCGGTTTCGAATCAGAGGGCCTGTCTCACGCCATAGATCGATGGCTTGCTGATCGATTTGGGCGATGAAATTATCGCGGGCATCCCATGAGGGTGTGTTTCGATGCTCGTCCGGGTAAGTATTGATCTCTTGCCTCGCTCGCGCCGGTTGATTCGATTTCAACCAGCCCTCCGCTCGCGGACGGATTCGATTCCAGTCTCTTTCTGCAGCCTGATTTCTTTGGGTTTGCAGACGTATCTCCGCTTGCAGGTTTTCAATCAGGCTGGTTGCACGAAGGGCTGCCCGGGTTTCAGGGAAATTTGCGACGAGCGCCTCAAGTGCTGGCAGGCGATCGGCAGGCGATTTGGCACTCTCGGTTTCTCGAGTCAGGTCTGCAAACAACTCTCTGGCCTGTGATTCCTTTTGCAGTTCCTGTCGTCTTAATTGCTCTTTTTCGACCGCTTCCAGAACTTCCCCGTAGCGGTCTCGCAGGGACGAGAGAAGGGGGGTGGCTCCACCGATGTTGCGTGACTCCAATCCACGAAGATCGACCTCGAAGTCCTCAAGCTCGCTCCTGACTTGGGCAAGGTCTATCTCGGGGGAGATCCTGTCACCGAGTCGGTCCAGACTTTCGGAGAGATTCATGGCGGTGGATTCGATTTGTTCCAGCGGGCTCGGTTCCCGGGGCGAGTCTTTTTCTGGTTTTATGGTCAGTGCCCAACCACCGATCAGAATGAAAATGAGGACACCGGTCATGATGGAGCCTACGGGTATCATTGATTTACCCGCCGGGTAACGGCTGATCAGGTGATCGAGATCGAGCCCCAATTTTTCTGCATTCACAGGACGATCATCCGGTTTCGGAGACATCATGCGCTGAATCAGGGCTCGCACGTCGAGGGGAATCTGGGCACGGGAAGCCCACTCCCAGGGATCGGGAGCTGCAGAGGCATTCATGTGCTTGAGAATCACATCCCGTGCCCCTTTTCCCTTATAGGGTGTCTTTCCGGTTAGGCAGTGAAACAGCGTTGCACCAAGGGAGTAAATATCCGCCCGTTGATCGATGGGTTCTCCGCGAGCCTGTTCGGGGGCGATATAGTGCGGAGAGCCACTGACGCCCTCCTTTTGCGAGACGACGCCGGATGCATCCGCTTTGCGTGCGATACCGAGATCGCCAATTTTCACGGTTCCATCCTGCGACATCATCAGATTTCCCGGCTTGATATCTCTGTGAACAATCCCCTGTCTCTCAGCGTATTCAAGTCCCCTTGCCGCTTGGCGGACGATATCCAGAGCAGTGTGGAGGGGCAGGGCACCACTCTCATCGATTCGTTTTTCAGCACTGCCGTGATCCATCAGTTCCATGGTGAAATAATGGAGATCACCCTCTCTGCCCACGTCATAGACCTGAACGATATGGGGATGGCTCAAGAGGCCGGCAGCACGGGCTTCCCGAATGAAGAGGTCTATGAAAGCGGGATCCCGGGTGTATTTGTCAGAGAGAACCTTGAGGGCGACAGGGCGATCCAGAGAGATTTGTCGCGCCGAGTAAACGGTTCCCATCCCACCGCGACCCAGTCTTGAGAGGACGTTGCAGCCACCCAGAGTTTTGCCAATCAGCGGATCTTCTTCGATCAGGAAAGTCAGTCGGGTGAGGCCGAGATCGATATGGTCATTGTGTTTGAGCCTGACCGGATCGGCGACTGTTTCCCCGTTGATCTGAATGCCATTGGTGCTTTCCAGATCCCGGATCCACCAAGAGGAGTCCTTGAATTCGATCTGGCAATGGCGGCGGCTGATTTCTTCATCACGCAGACTGATCTGGGCAGCACTGTCTCTACCCACCAGAAAGGCACCATCCGATTTGACGCTCCATGATCGGCCTCGATCAGGTCCCTTGTCAGCGAGGATTCTGGGCATCAGTCGGGACTCACGGGCGGGTAGAGAGATTGGCCGATTCGCAGAAGGGTGGCACCCTCGCTGACTGCCACTTGCCAATCTGCAGACATGCCCATCGACAAGTGACGAAAATCGCCAGCATGCGATGAGTCCATGGAGAGTCGGAGATCATCGCGGAGTTTTCTCAGGGATTGAAAGACCGGTCGACACTCCTCAGCGGGTATCTGTGGGGCCATCGTCATCAATCCTTCGAAGCGCAACTGTGGGTAACGATCGATCCAGTCGGGGATCACTTCCAGGGCCTCTACCGGGTCGAGCCCCGATTTTTGTGACTCGCCCGCAATATTGATTTGAATCAGGACACCCAGCCGGCGATTCAAATGATCTTCCACCCAGCGATCGAGGGATTCTGCCAGGCGTTGAGAATCGAGACTGTGAATCAGGTCCACTCTGGGGGCGACGATGGAGATCTTGTTTCGTTGAAGTTTGCCGATGAAGTGCCAGCCGCCGGGGTCTTGCCCCGGATCTGTTTTGGCCTCCAGTTCCTGGGCTCGATTCTCACCGAGGGGAGCCTGGCCTTCATCGAGCAATAACCGGGTCTCTTCCGCAGTGATGTATTTGGTGACTGGAAGAACACAGGGATTCAATCCTTCCATGTCAGAACCCGCAACTGGTGCCAGATTTGCCGCTTCATTCTCGATCTCTTGCCGTTTTTGCAAAAAGAAGTCGAGATCGAGTTGGAGCGTTTTCCTCATGCACGTTCCTTTGGCTTGGCAATTTCCATCCGGATGGCGCTTTCTCCGAGCAAGGTACGAACCTCCTCGATAAAGCCCGATTCACCCGAGACCATCTGGCCATTGCCACAGGGAACGCGCCATGCATGGTCATCCAGATGGTCGAAGATCAGGGTAACTGGGATCTTGCCTGGGAATCTCTGCATGATGTCACGGGTCTCAAAAAGCATTTTTTCATTCACATCTGAAGGGAATGAAATTCCGATCTGCTTGGCAAGTTTCGAAGCCGCAGAGGAGAGAGAGAAAGCGCGGTTGACAATGATTTTACGCTCTCCACGAATACCCTCTTCTTCTGCAATGATTTCAGCCGTTCCCTGAATCACCAGGATTTCGTCGACGGCCAGATCTTCCCGAAATTCCAGATAGGCCTTGGGAAAGTAGATGGCTTCCAGTGATCCTGACCGATCCTCGATGGTGACGATGGCCATCGGATCGCCCTTGCGGGTTTGCCGGGGGACGACTTGGGAAACCATGGCAGCCAGAGTGACCTGCGTTTTGTGATGCTTTTCACTGAGTTCGCGGATGAGGTGGGTGCGTACGGGCAGGAGCTCCTCTTCCTTCCGCTCCAGAGGATGTCCACTGAGATAGAATCCCAATGCGGACTTTTCGCGAGAGAGCATTTCTCCGTCTGCCCATTCCGGGACCTGAGGCCAATTTTCTTCCGCTTCAGGTTCACTGCCGTTACCAAAGAGAGAGAGTTGTCCAGCCTCTCTTTCTGCGTGGATTCGCTTTCCCTCCTCCAGAGCGTCGCCAACCGCTGCAGTCATCGTCGAGCGTGATTGGCCGAGGTCGTCGAAAGCTCCGCCATTGATCAGGGATTCCAGGACCTTTTTGTTGATCAACTCCGGTTTGACTCTCGTCGTCAGATCATAAAGGGACTTGAAGGGGCCTTTCCGGTCCCTCTCCGCAAGAATATGAGCGATGACTTTTTCGCCCACCCCTTTGATGGCCACAAGGCCATAAACCACTTTGTCTTCTTTCAGGGAAAAGTTGCTTTTGGAGAAATTGACATGAGGAGGGATGACCTCGATGTCCATCTCTTTGCACTCCTCCAGATAGGTGACCATGGTATCGACGGTGGAGATGTAGCAGGACATCACCGCAGCAAGGAATGCTTCGGGGTGATTGGCTTTCAAATAGGCACACTGGTAAGAGATCAAGGCATAGGCTGTCGAGTGTGATTTATTGAAACCGTATTTTGCGAACTGCTCGATCTGTTCGAAAATTGCTTTGGAGATCTTCTCCGGAACCTGACTTTTTTCGTTTGCTCCGTTGATGAACTGATCGCGGAATTTCTCCATCAGTTCAATCTTCTTTTTTCCCATCGCCTTACGCAGGTTGTCTGCGTCGTTCATGGAGAAGCCGGCCATTTGGTTGGCAATACGCATGACCTGTTCCTGATAGAGAATCACTCCATTGGTGTCGTGGAGGAGCTCTTCCAGTGAGGGGTGAAGATATTCCATTTTTTCGCGACCATGTTTGCGGTCGCAATAGAGGTGATGCATGCCAGAGCCGATAGGACCTGGTCTGTAGAGTGCGAGCACCGCGATGATGTCTTCGAAGCAGTCGGGTTTGAGGTTGCGTAGCAACTCCCGCATCCCGCCACTCTCCAACTGGAAGATTCCGTGGGTCTCACCCTGACAAAGCAGATCATAGGTAGGCTTGTCATCGAGCGGCAGATTTTCGAGATCTAACGTTTCACCAGTGGAGTCCTCGATCAACTGAGTCGCCTTGTCGAGGATGGTCAAATATCTCAGTCCAAGGAAGTCGACCTTGAGGAGACCGATTTTTTCCAGAATCTCCATCGGGAACTGGGTCACGATGTCTTCCCCGTTACGGGAAAGAGGGATCAGTTCGGTGAGGGGACGGTCAGCAATCACCACTCCTGCGGCATGGGTGGAGCAATGCCGATTCAAACCCTCCAGTTTCTGTGCGACTTCAAAAAGTTCGAGATAACGGGGATCCCGGGTGGCCTTTGCCAGATCCGGTTCCGACTCGAAGGCTTCCTTCAGTTTGATGCCCGGAACATCAGGGACTTTTTTGGTGAGTTCGTTCACCTCCGAGAGAGGAATGTTGAGAACTCTGCCGACGTCTTTGAGAGCGGCCTTGGCGGCCATCGTTCCAAAGGTTGCGATCTTGCAGACACGGTCTTCCCCATACTTGTCACGGACGTATTCGATGACCTTTTCACGACCATCGACACAAAAGTCGATATCGATATCAGGCATGGAGATACGATCGCTGTTGAGGAATCGTTCAAAGATCAGGTCGTATTTCAGTGGGCACAGATTTGTGATTCCCAGGCAGTAGGAAACGATGGATCCGACAGCAGATCCACGGCCAGGCCCGATGGGAATGTCATTCTCCCGTGCGTAGTGACAAAAGTCCCAGGTGATGAGGAAGTACGAAATGAATCCCATATTGGTGATGATTCCAATTTCGTATTCCAGCCGTTCCCGTGCACCCTCAGGTGGATCGGGGTAAAGCCTGGCAAATCCTTCTTCGACCAGTTCCCGGAAGCGGCCGATGTTTTCATCTTCTGCCTTTTTCGCACTGGCTTCGTCAAATGCAGGCGGCTCGTTGCCCTCGAAGTAGACGGGCAAAAACATCTTGTCGGTTTCCAGCTCGAAATCGACCATCGCTGCGATCTCGTCAGTGTTGGTCAGATACTCGGGGAAATCTCCGAAGAGTTGTTCCATCTCTTTACCGGTCTTGAAGTAGAACTCTTTCGATTCAAAGGTCATGCGATCGGAATCGTCGATCTGCTTACCGGTATTGATACAAAGGTGAACTTCCTGAGCACGTGCGTGATTGTTGGTCAAATAGTGAACATCGTTGGTAGCGATAATGGGCACGCCCATTTTGTGGGCGAGATCAGGAGCCCGTTCGACGATTCTTCGCTGCTCGGTCAAACCGTGATCCTGGACTTCCATGAAAAAATGACCCGGTTCAAAAATGTCGATGTACCGACGGGCGCATTCTTCCGCTTTTTCCGAATCACCATGAAGCAAAGCGCGATTGATTTCGCCTGCAAGGCACGCACTCGTCGCGATCAATCCTTCTGAATGAAGCTTGAGGATCTCGTGATCGATTCTCGGCTTGTAATAGAACCCCTCGATAAAAGCGAGGCTCGACAGCTTGCAGAGATTTCTGTATCCGGCTTCATTTTTGGCCAGCAGCACCAAATGGAAGTGGGGTTGCCGACCTGCTTCACGCTTCTTGTCGTGACGACTCCCATCCGTGATGTAGGCCTCCATGCCGATGATGGGCTTGATGCCTTCCTGGCGGCATGTCTGGTGGAACTCCACCGCACCGAACATGTTTCCATGGTCCGTCAAGGCGAGCGCTTTCATGCCTTGATCCTTGGCGAGGCGAACCATGTTCGGGATGGTGTTGACCCCATCCAGCAGGCTGAAATGGCTGTGTACGTGTAGATGGCAGAATCGATCGGCAGCCTTGGACAAATGACCTCCGCGGAAGAGAAATTTGGAGTCAGGTTTCCCCTGAGTCCTCTCGTTTTATGGGGAGGATTCCCTCCGGGCAAGGGCTGCGATTCCTTGATGTGGGACACGGAGGGTGAGACCCTTTCAGGAGATGGAGGACCAAGTGACTGAGATCGGTGAAGAGAAGGCTTCTGGGGAACCTGTGGGCGGCAAAAAAGCCACCTTTGCACGGTTGCGTGACGAGGAGCAGAGAGTCGCGGGGGGAGGGCGCTGGAGCGTCGATTCCAGCCGCCGCTTCTGTGCTCTGACGCGGGAGGAAATCCCCCGGGGAACGCCGTTCTGGACCGTTCTGGCTCCTGCAGACCCTCAGGAGGCCCCCGAGTCTGCTGGCCGGCTGACGGCTTTCTTTTCTCGGCAGGATTATTGTGACGAGGCCATGAGCCAGTTGGATCCCTCCCGTTTTTTCGCACGGTGGCGAACCGTGATCCCGGAGGAGTCCGGCCCTGAAAAACGGGTCGTCAATGTGGCTTCCCTGTTGGCGACGTTTCTGGAGCTGGTCGAGCCATTGCGTTCAAAGACCCCGGGTGAGGAGGAGTCCGCCGACGAAGAGGGGGGCGAATCTTCCTTTGACCCAGAATCCACCTCTGAGTCTCCGGAAGGGGCGGATCCAGGGATTTCTTCCCTCGGGTCCAGAGGGTTGGAGGTCCACCAGTCTACCGACCGCCTCAGGTTGGCCTACCTTTTGGCCCTTTTCCTCGTTCGCAAGCGTGCACTGATCTGGGAAGACCATGACGAAAAACTCCTGAAGGTGCGCGAAAAGGCCTCTGAGGAGCTGTACGAAATCCCGACTCCTGCCATGGATCGCCAGACCCTTGAGGGGGCGATTCAGGAGATTGAGTCGATCTTCGGCTGATCTTCGAAACACGGAGGGGCTTTGCTCAAAAGCCCTCCCGGGGATCGCTTCCTTTCCCGCCGGCGCTCCCTCTCAACATGTTTCATGCTTAAACCAGGTCCGTTGCGTAAGTCCAACCTTATGCTCTTCGCCTGTCACTTTGCTGACTCGCCACTTTTCTCCCCACTTTTCACCACCAGGCATCCACTCTGGCCAAGGCTCTTGACGGGGGTCTTTGGGGTGAGTCCGGCCCAATAAGGGTTCAATCGCTTCTGAGGACCCGAATTTAAACAAAGAGAAATAATTTCGGCCCACAAAGGGCCCCGGAAATTTTTTTGAGCAGGGGAGGCCCAAGATGTTGGGGGCCTCCTGGAAGGGACCCAAACCCGTTGTGGAGGTGGGGTCTTAAGTCCTTTTATTACAAAGATATGTGAAAACTAGTCTCTTGCGGGGGCGAAGAGTGCCCATAAAGTGGGGCCAAGTGGGAACAAAGGGGGAGGGGTTCCACGTTGTGGACCCAAGTGAAACACCCGGAGTTTTCGCCATAGAGGTGAAACCAACCCAGAGACCTGGAGAGATCTGTGACCGCGCATTTCAAGGGACAGTTCGAACTGACTCTCGACGACAAGGGAAGAGTGATCATCCCTTCTCGTCTGCGCTCAAAGATCGATCCTCGTTTCGATGGTGAGGGATTTGTGGCCACTGCCGGAACGGCTCCATGTCTCTGGGTCTACACCTCTGCAGAGTGGGATCGGATCTCGGAAGAGGTTCGGCGTTATGAGCGGGGTTCTGCGGAGCTCCACGAACTTCAGCGAGACCTGTTTGGTCGGGCGGAAGATTTGAACCCGGACCGTCAGGGGCGGGTGTTGCTCAATGACCGCTTGCGAAATTGGGCGCAACTGGACAAGGAACTGGTCTTCGTCGGTTGCTTCGATCGCATTGAGATTTGGGATTCAACGGTCTGGACCGAACGCAATGAAGACCGTGAAGCCTACCAGGCTCGCCTCGACGTGTTCATGGGCGAGCACGGTGACTACGCAAGAAGAATGGACAGATTCTTCGGTGGTGGGTCTACCGAAGAAAAATAGGGGGATGGCTGCCGAGGGGGAATCGGCAGCCGGGGAATCGACAGGGGGACAGAGATGATTTCATTATTGGATCAGCACGTGGATTCAAACCACCGCCAATCACAGGTGGTCAGCAGAATCCGTGAATTTTTGCAGACAGGTCAGCACCTCGATGAAGCACCGGAGTCGGTGTTGCGAGACCTCGACGAGCTTTGGGATCGAGTGCAGCGTGCTCGAGCTCGCGGCGTTGAAGGTGTGCGCCTGTCAAAAGGTTTGCACCGGGCTGCCCGCGCCAGGGCATTTGGAAAGTTCGCCGCTCCGACGCTCGACCATATTTGATTAGGGGCGTCCAGGTTGGCCGGGCATGTCCCCGTTCTCCTTGACGAGGTCCTCGATTCGTTGGCCCCGGCACCGGGAGAACATCTTCTGGACCTGACCCTGGGCAGGGCAGGTCACTCTGTGGAAATCCTTCAGCGAACATCTCCTGATGGTCGCCTGGTAGGGGTTGATCGTGATCCGGTCGCCCTTCAGGAGTCTGCTCAGCGATTGCCGGAGGAAAGGGTTCTCCTTATCCAGGGAGACTTCGGTCATCTCCCGGAGTTGCGGGAGAAGATCGGTCATGAAACGTGGGACCTGGTCCTTGCGGATCTGGGTGTTTCCTCTCCACAGATCGATGAGGGAGAGAGAGGATTTTCTTTTCGTCACGACGGGCCTCTGGATATGCGCATGGATCCGACGACAGGGGAGACAGCAGCAGAGTCCCTCGCCCGGATCGATGAGGGGGAGTTGGCGCGAATCATTCATGAGTATGGAGAAGACCGCCATTCGAGAAGGATTGCAGCAGCGATCATCCGGGCTCAGAAGATCAGTCCTCTGGAAACGACCTCCGGATTGGCAAAGGCCATTCTGGATGCGGTTCCCAGGAAAGCAGATCACCACATCCATCCGGCTACCCGAACCTTTCAGGCTTTGCGTATAGAGATCAACAGGGAGATGACGGCTCTGCAACATTTGCTTGATCGCTGCGGAAATCTGCTCTCTCCAGGTGGGCGCTTGGCGATTCTCAGTTACCACTCTCTGGAGGACCGCAAAGTCAAGCAGGCCTTTCGAGATCTGATTCGTGAAGGGGATCACGAGCTTGTCACCCCCAAGCCGGTTCGTCCCGGTCAAGAGGAGTTGCTACGGAACCCACGGTCGCGATCAGTAAGGATGAGGGTTCTGAGAAGGTTGCCTGCAGATAACAGGGGAGGGGCGAATCGATGAATCGCAAATCCCTGTGGATTCTGCTTTGGGTTGTCGTGGTCGGTTTTGGAATGTCGTGGGTGGGTATCCAGAAAATGATCCTGAAAAAAGACATCTATAAGAGCGGGGATCAATTGAAGGAAACCCGAAGGCTTCATGAGGAATTGCTGATCGAAAAGATCCGCCTTGAATCAGCCCTCGTCTGGAGTACGCGGCAGGCAGAAATGGGAGAGGCTCTGGTTCCCGCGGGGAACTCTTTGAATGATTCAGGAGTTCCAACACCAAGAGACTCGGAAGAGCGATGATTTGAGATAAAAGTTCGCCCGAAATAGAGAGTAGATATTCAGTTAAATGATAAGACGAGATCAAATCGACGAAGAAACCCAAGGGTTCCCGGGAAGTATGGCAGCGGAACCACGCGATGAAATGAAGGAGCCGAACAGGCTCAGCAATATCACATTTGGAATTATCCTGACGGGTTTGTTTCTGGTGCTGGTGAAGTCAGCATGGATGCAACTTTTTCAGAGGGACTATTGGCGCGGGGTGCAGGTAGAGGCTCAATCACGGGTGTCCCATGGCGATGAAAAACGGGGCAGAATTTTGGATCGAAATGGTCAGCCGATGGCCATGGATCGGGAAATTCACATATTAGCCATCGACCCTGATCATTTGTCCCGTTGTTTTGAATTGAATGATCAGAATCAAATCCAGCCGAAGAAGCTGGCTGTAGAGATGATTCTCAAAAAACTGGCAGCGGCTGGCCTTCAATTTGGCAGCGATCGTCAGTTGTTGAACACAGAGATTTCAGCGGATATCCGGCGCAACCTTGAAGTCCGGAGAGACGGTAAAGGAAAAAGAAAACGGTATCGTCGGTTGGGCATTCTGGCTCCCGACGCAAAGCGTGAGGGCCTCGATCAGAGCCTTTCAGAAATCAGCCGTGAACTGGGCAAATGGGTTTTCCCCAAAGTGGAAACAGAACTGATCCGGCATTACCCCTTTGGCTCCACCGGATCGATTTTGATCGGTGAAATGGTCCGCGGTGGCAGCGAGGGCCTCTGGGGGATGGAGAGCCACTTCAACTCAAATTTGCGTAAAGTGAAGAGCCTGGTCAAAGAGCAGATGGCACCCGGGGGGAAGCAGATGGCGGCCGATCGTGAGGCGATCCCGGGACAACAGGGGGTGGACGTCCAGACCTCTATCGACATGACGCTGCAGGCAGAACTGGAACACCTCTGTTTTGAGAACTATCAGCGAGCTTCGGCTCGAAGTGTTTCCGCCATGGTGGTGGATCCTTTCACGGGTGAAACCCTGGCGATGGCAACAGTTCCAGGATTGCAGCGAGGTCAAATGACCGAGTTTGCCAATCAGGATCTGGTTAATGGGAACCGGGAAGGAATGGAAACAGCCTACGGACTGATGGCACGTCTGCATCGGGTTTCACTGGAACCGGGATCCGTGGTCAAGCCCCTCATTCTGGCGAGGGCTCTCGAGTTGGGGATCCCTCTCGATCTTCCATTGGATGTGAGGTCCAAAAACCAGAGGCTCGATGGTCGACGTCGACTTTTCCGCGACAGCAGTCTTCTGAAGGAAAAAACTCCTGAAGGTGCGGTGGTTTTCTCCAGCAATATTGGCATGGTCCTGCTGGGCGTGAAGCACATGACGAAACGGGATGTGGAGTCGATTCTCAGGAGATTCGGGTTTGGATCGAAAACCGGCATCGAGTTGCCTGGAGAAGAGTTTGGTCAATTGAAGCCACTCTCCAGGTGGAATCGGTTCTCCTGGGAGTCGGCCTGCTACGGCTATGAAATGATGGTCACCCCGGTACAGGTGCTCAGAGCCTACATGGCCATCGCCAATGGGGGCTACCTTTTGGAGCCGACGCTGCTCAGGAAATCACAGGATTCACCTGCGCCGATCATCCTCAGTGAGAGGGTGGCGGGGGAGTGTCGTCGTGTTTTGGGCAGGGCGGTCTCCGACGGTACCGGCAGGCACATCATCCACCATGTGAGCTCCGAAATGCGGGAGTTGATCCGCAAGGGGAAGTTGCAGATGGCGGGTAAAACCGGCACCACCAAGTTGATGGATCCGGAAACGGGGCTCTATTCCGAGGACAAGTACAACTCGAGCTTCGTCGGATTTGCACCGGTCGACAATGCCCGCTTCCTGACCGTGGTTCTCGTAGAAGAGCCTACTCCAGAGGACAACATGTACTACGCTTCCAAATCTGCGGCTCCCCTGGGGGCCCAGATCTTGTCGGCAGCCATGAATCTGCCCGGATTTGACCCTTTCTCGGTGGCATATGATGATCCCAGAGAATCTGAGCCATTGATCTTGGCGACCCATGAATCGGCCGATAACCTGAGTTCTTCGGGGAGTCAGGTGGAGCCGGCCCGGGATTCCGGGCAGGAGGGGGAGCCGGATCGGTGGTAAAGGGGAACGGAATATCGCTGATTGATTCCGCAACCGGGGACCTTCAAGAGGTTCTCGGTGTTCCTTTGCTTTCCAGTTCAACCTCCGAATCATTCAAATGCCTGACCTGGGATGACCGACAGCCTCCCGGTGACCTTTTCATCGCCATTCGTGGGACCGTTCATGACGGGGCGGCTTCGATTCCAAAGATGCTGGAACAGGGAGTCCGTGGCATCGTTTCGGAAATCGAGCCTCCATCCCATCCGCCAAAAAATTTGACCTGGTGGCAGGTGGAGAATTCACGAGAGGCTTTCGCTCGTCTGGTCCACCATGCCTATGGTGAGCCGGCCTCACGAATTTCCGTCTTTGGCATCACCGGAACCAATGGAAAAAGCAGTACCGTTCATCTGTTGGCATCGATTCTGAATGTTGCGGGCAGGGATCCGGGTTGGGTGACGACAGTCGATCAAAAGATTGCTGGGACCCTCCGAGAGAGTTCCTGTACCACTCCTTCTGCAGATCAGTTGGCTCTCAGCCTTCGAGATCACGCCGATTCGGGTGGCCAATCGCTGGTATTGGAGATCTCTTCCCATGCCATTCATCAACACCGGATTACGGGGATTCCATTGGTCTCTGCCGCCGTGACACAGTTTGGTCGGGACCATCTCGATTATCACGGAACGGTGGATGAATACCATGCCGTCAAAAAGGAGCTGCGCCATCAAGTCAAGGATGGGGGCGTCTTTCTGCTTCCTGATCATGTAGACAGGGATACGGTCGCCTTTGAAGATCTGTTTACGGGCCGTCGCTGGACCGGCAAGGTTCTTCAGCAGAGTGCAAAAGGAATGCAGGCCTTTCTTCAGGGGGCTGACTGGGAATTTGAACTGAATTGGAATCGGCCTGCACGCCATGATCTTTCGAATGCATTGTGTGCTGCTGTACTCGCCGATTCCGCAGGGGTGTCAGTTGCCGATATCCAGGAAGGACTGGAGAGTGCAAAGTCGGTCCCGGGAAGAATGGAAGAAGTTTCTCCGGGAGTGTTCGTCGATTATGCGCATACCCCGGATGCTCTCGAGTCGGCACTCAAAGTGTGTCGTCAGATCTGCCGGGGAGAACTGAGAGTACTCTTTGGTTGCGGGGGAGACCGTGATCAGGGGAAGCGTTCACAAATGGGCAAGGTTGCAGCGACTCATGCAGATGCCATTTTTCTCACAGACGACAATCCCCGATCAGAGCCGTCGGATCAGATTCTTCAGCAGATTCTCGGCGGTGTGGGAGATCACCCCCGAGTAGAGAAAAATTCAGACAGGCGTCAGGCGATTGGCGCAGCCCTTCAGCAGCTTCGTGAAGAAGACATTTTGCTGATCGCAGGAAAAGGCCATGAAACCATCCAGGAGATCAGGGGAGAGAAGTTTCCTTTTGATGACCGGGAAGTGGTTCGGGATTGGCTGGGGGTGACCACTTGAAACCGATGTCACTGACAGCTCTGGTTTCCCGATTGCGAACCCCCTTGCAGTATGGGGGGATTCCCTTGCCGGGTATGGATGTGAAGGTTCACTCCTGCGCTCAAAACGATATGGATGATTTGACGGTCACAGGTTTCGCCCTCAACAGTCGGCACGTCAAACCCGGCTTTGCCTTTCTCGCATTTCAGGGTGAAAACTCCCACGGTCTCGATTTTGCTGAACAAGCGAAGAAATCGGGAGCGAGCGTGGCGATTTCAGAAACGGGGAGTGATCAACCACTTTCAATGCCGCTTCTGGAAGTTCCAGACTTGCGTCAGGCATTGCGTCACCTTGCCACCGCAGAGCAGGTGCCTTCTGCAAACAAACCGAAAACAGTGGCTGTGACCGGGAGTGTCGGAAAAACGACAACCTGTCAACTGGGATCAGCATTGAGTGGCAGTCGTTATCTGACGCACTCGCCCAGAGACTCCTTCAACAATTTCCTCGGAGTTCCCATCACGATTCTCGAAGCCGCCCCAGAGACGGAAGTTTTGTGGCTGGAGATGGGAACCAACGAGCCCGGAGAAATCTCGGGATTGGCAGCGATGGGGCAACCGGATATCGCCGTCGTTACGGCAGTGGGGGCGACCCACTTGGAGAAGTTGCAGAGCACTGAAGGGGTTTTCCGGGAAAAGTTCTCCCTCTTCGATCAGGCCGGAATTCAGAAAGCGGTTGCTCCGATTCAATACCGTGTCGATTCGCTGCCTGTTTCCTGTTGGTGGACAGGGCCGGGAGGAGATGTGGAAATCCAGTCGATTCGCTCTCTGCCGGGAAGATACCGTTTCGAGCACCGCCCCCGCGGTTTGATCTTTGAATTCGAGACATCGCTGCAGGGAACCGGTTCGCTTCGCTGTCTTGAGTCGGCAATTACTGTGGCATTGGAGTTGGGAATCCCAGTCGATGATATTCGTGCTTCAACACCACTTCTCCAGCTTCCCGGTCTTCGTCAGGAGTTGTATTCCATCGATGGTGTTGAGCTGGTGCTCGATTGCTACAACGCTTCACCTCCTTCCGTCGAGGGTGCGATCGCAGACCTGGGTTCCACGCTTGCTTCCCGTAAACTGGCAGTCCTTGGAACCATGGAGGAACTGGGTTCGGAAGAAGCGGA
Organism: bacterium; assembly: GCA_029976805.1. Taxonomy (GTDB): domain Bacteria; phylum Planctomycetota; class UBA8108; order UBA1146; family UBA1146; genus UBA12191. The sequence continues at coordinate 974 of JAPOLY010000003.1, read as the reverse complement.
GTATCATCGCCAAATGGGGCAGACCTGCGCAAATGCGGGTATCGACCACCTTTGGTGTGTGGGACGTGGGGCACAATGGTTGCATGAAGGTGCACAATCTGCGGGGGGATCGTCGTCGATCCTGTCCAGAGATGATCAGGGTGTGTCCTGTCTTCAATCAGAGTTGCAATCCGGGGACCGTGTACTCTTCAAGGCTTCTCGCAAGGAAACCCTTGAAACTCTGGCCCTCGATTTGAAGAATCGTCTGGAAGAGCGTCTTGCGATGGAGAAGGGGGGAGCCCGGGAATGAGTTCCTCCACCCCAATGACCCCCATCACATCGGTCGATGACCGATTGCAGCCTTCCAAACAGAGAGCACCAATTTTTGTTTCTCTCGTATTTTTGTTAATCATCGGCTCCATCGCCCTGTTCAGTGCCACCAGTTATCGATCAGAAGTCCAGCACGACGACGTCTGGCAGATGTGGGCAGGTCAATTCAGGGGATACACTCTCGGCCTGCTGTTTTTCATGATCGGTTATTGGGTTTCACCACGCCGCTGGATGACCTCCGGAGCAAGTGTGAGCCTGGCAGTGGTACTGGTGCTACTTCTCTTGGGAACCGCATTTTCGCCGATGGGAATTGAGCGAAATGATGCCCAGCGATGGCTGAAGATCGGCAGTCTTGTTTTTCAGCCGTCGGAGTTGGCCAAGTTTGTTCTTCCGGTCTTGCTCATCTATCTGACAGGGCCGTGGAAATTCCAGGGTAATCCCCTGAGTCCGCCCAGCAATACTCCCCGGTACATCCTCTTTGCAGGCCTGATCTTCTTTCCCCTGTTCCTCATCCTGATCCAGCCGGATCTCGGAACCACCATCGTGGTCGGAGGGCTCTGCCTGATTCCGATTTCAAGATCCCGGCGGCTTCGCCGCCTGATCAGCATGGGTGCGGTCGGGCTCATGGCGATCCTCCTATTGACCCAGACTTCCCGATTCCCGGA